>CAZXLV010000063.1:0-12741 GCA_964641405.1 uncultured Limnobacter sp.
CCGCCGGCCATGTCGCCGTACAGCGTGCAGTAGCCGACCGCCATCTCGCTCTTGTTGCCGGTGGTGAGCACGATCGAACCGGACTTGTTGGACAGCGCCATCATCAGCGTGCCGCGCACGCGCGCCTGGATGTTCTCCTCGGTGGTATCGGGTTCGAGGCCGTGAAACTGCGCCGCCAGCGTGTCCAGGAAGGACTGGAAGCAGTGCTCGATCGGCAGTTCGTCGCAGCGCACGCCCACGCGCGCCACCATGTCGCGCGCATCGATGCCGGAGATCCCGGCCGTATAGCGCGAGGGCATCATCACCGCGCGCACCTTGTGCGGGCCGAGGGCGTCGACCGCGATCGCCAGCGTCAGCGCCGAATCGATCCCGCCCGACATGCCGATCAGCGCGCCGGGAAAGTCGTTCTTGGCCAGGTAGTCGCGCACCCCGAGCACCAGTGCACCGTACACCTGCTCCTCCAGTGGCGGCGTGCGCTGGATGGCACCCACCTCGAAACGCGGACTGGTACCGCCGGACAGTTCCACCACCAGCAAGTCTTCGCAAAACGGCGGAGCCTGCGCCATCAGTTCGCCGCTGGCGTCGAGCGCGAACGACAGGCCGTCGAACACCAGTTCGTCCTGGCCGCCGACCAGGTTGGCCGCCAGCATCGACAGGCCCTGGCGACAGACGTTCGCACGCGCAACGTCGAGGCGCTCATGCTGCTTGTTCATGTGAAACGGCGAGGCGTTCAGCGCCAGCAGCACCTGCGCGCCAGCCGCGCGTGCCCGCGCCGGCACCTCGGGAAACCAGAAGTCTTCGCATATCGCCACGCCGAAGCGCACCCCGTCGACCTCGAACACCAGCGGGCGATCGCCGGCCTGGTAGTAGCGATACTCGTCGAACACGTCGTAGTTCGGCAGTTCGTGCTTGTCGTACTCGCCTATCACGTGGCCCCGATACACCAGGCTGGCGCCGTTGCAGCGCAGCGCATCGCGCCGACGCGGATGCCCGAGCAACAGATACAGGTCGAGTCCCGCGGTCGCTTCGCACACCTCGGCCAGCGCCTGCTCGCAGCCGCGATGGAAGGTCGCGCGCAGCAGCAGGTCTTCGGGCGGATAGCCGGCCAGCGACATTTCGGGCGTCAGCAATACCCGCGCGCCGCGTGCGACCGCATCGCGCGCAGCGGTGATAATCCGGTCGGCATTGCCGCGAAAATCCCCGACGACCTGGTTCAGTTGCGCAGCGGCAATTCGCATGGGTGGAGACGTGAGTGGCCCACGGCAGGATCGGTAACGATTATCGCACGCAGGCGATCGACGACATCGGGCGCGTCGACGCGTCCGAGTGGAATGCGCTGATGGCCGTCGCGGCCGGACGCCGGTGCGCGCAGCCGTTCCTGCGCCACGAGTTCCTGCACGCTCTCGAGCGCAGCGGATGCGTGGGCACCTCGACCGGCTGGAGCGCGCACCACCTGTTGCTGCGGGATGCAAGCGGCGCGCTGGCTGCCGGGGTGCCGCTATACCTCAAGGAGCACTCCTGGGGCGAGTACGTGTTCGACTGGGCATGGGCCGATGCCTACCAGCGTCATGGCCTGCGCTACTACCCCAAGCTGCTCGCTGCAATCCCCTTCACGCCGGTCACCGGCAGCCGCCTCGGAGCGCGCGACGAGTGCGCGCGCCACGCGGCAGCCGGCGCACTGCTGGCGCGGGCGCGCAGCGCCGGAGTGTCGTCGCTGCACGTGCTGTTTCCGGGCGAGGCAGACGCAGGGGCGCTGCAGGAACAGGGCCTGATGCTGCGCCACGGGGTGCAGTTCCACTGGCGTAATGCCGGCTACGCGGATTTCGAGGCCTTCCTGTCGACGCTGGCCCAGCCCAAGCGCAAGAAGATTCGCGCCGAGCGACGCCAGGTTGCGCAGGCGCAGGTGCGACTGCGCCGACTACCAGGGCGCGAGATCCGGCCGGCGGACTGGGCCTTCTTCGGGCGCTGCTACGCGGCCACCTATGCCGCACACCAGTCCACGCCCTACCTGAAGCAGGCCTTCTTCGAGCAGATCGGGCGCAGCATGCCCGAGCACCTGATGCTGGTGCTGGCCGAGCGCGAGCAGCGGCCGATTGCCTGCGGCCTGCTGGTGCTCGACGAAGAGCGCCTCTACGGACGCTATTGGGGCGCCATCGAGTACGTGCCCTGCCTGCATTTCGAAGTCTGCTACTACCAGGCGATCGAGGCGGCCATCGAGCTCGGACTGCGCATCGTCGAGGGTGGCGCGCAGGGCGAGCACAAGATGGCGCGCGGCTTCGAACCGGTGCCTACCGTCTCGGCGCATTGGCTGGCCGAACCTGCGTTCGCACAGGCAGTCGATCATTTCCTGCAGCGCGAGGACGCGCGGGTCAGCCTCTACCTGGACGAGTTGCGCGAACGCTCGCCGTTTCGCGCACTGGCGGACGGGTCCCAGCCGCCGCCCAGCGCCTTCATCAGGTCGACGCTGTAGGACAGGCGGGCCTGGCGATTGCGAACCAGCGCCAGTTCGGCATCGTTCTGGCTGCGCAAGGCATCGAGCACTTCGAGGTAGGCGGAGTAACCGGCCTCGTAGCGTGTACGCGCCAGCCGCGAGGTGTTGCGCGCAGTGGTCACGCGTGCCTGCAGTTCGCGATCGGCGACGGCGCCGAGCGCGTTGTTGCCGAGCGCATCGGCCACCTCGCGGTAGGCGAGTTCGGCTGCTCTCTGGTAGGCGATCAGCGCCTGGCGCTCGCGTGCCTCGGCCTGTTCCAGGCGTGCCTGCAGCCGGCCGGAATCGAAGATCGGCAAGCTCAGGCCGACTCCGATCGACCAGATGCGCCCGCCGCTCGAGACCAGGTCCGACAGGGCGGCACTTTGCGCGCCGAACAACCCGGTGAGCGAGATGGAAGGCATCATCGCCGCGCGCGCCACCCCGATGCGCGCGTTGGCAGCCTGCAGGCCCGCTTCGGCCTGGCGGATGTCCGGGCGCCGATCCAGCAGCGACGAGGGCAGGCCCGGCGGCGGCAGCGGCACCTCCGGCATTGCCTGCAGGTCGCCCGCGGGCACGCGCAGGTCGAGTTGTCCGCTGAGCGTACCGAGCAGGCGCTCCACCATTGCGCGCTGGCGTTGCAACTCGTTCAACTGCACCGCCGCATCGGCACGGGCGCCTTCGGCCTGGTTGACATCGAGATCGGAGACCATGCCGCCGCGCGCACGCGCGCGCGCCAGCACCAGGCCTTCCTCGCGCACGCGCAGGCTCTCGAGGGTGACCGTGATCTGCGCATCGAGCGATCGCAGCGCGAACCAGGCCTGCACGCTGGCACTGGCCAGGCTCAGCGCCACCACGTCGCGACCGAACTGGCTGGCCAGCAGTTGCGCGTCGACCGCCTCGGCGGCACGGCGCAATCGGCCCCAGAAGTCGAGCTCGAAGGATGTCGACACGGCGATGCGCTGATTGCGTGCAAGGACCGAGGTGCCCGCCGGCACCGGCGGAGACGCCAGGCGGCTGCCGCTCGCCCGGGTCGTACCGGCGGTGAGATCGACTTGCGGCGCCAGCAGCGCGCGCGCCTCGCGCAGCACCGCCTCGGCTTCATCGACCTGCGCCACGGCGAAGCGCAAGTCGGTGTTACGCGTCAGCGTGGCGTCGACCAGGCGATCCAGCGCCGGGTCCCCGTACAGTCGCCACCAGCGGGATGGCACGCGCTCGAGGCCGGCGACGTTGCTGCCGGTCGCCTCGTTGGCTGCCTCATCGGTGCCTGCCCCATGGGTGCCTGCCGCCTCGGCGGCGGTGGCAACCGCGAAGTGCGCGGGCAAGGTCTGCGCCGGGCGCTGGTAGTCGGGTCCGATTGCGGCACACCCGGCGAGCACCGCCAGCAAGGCGGTCACGCAGGCCTTGTGCGCGCTCATGACCGGTCTCCCGCCTGGCTCGCCTCGGGGGCGGCATGTGCTCGACGGCGGCGCGTGGTCAGCACGAAGAACAGAGGCACGAAGACGGTCGCGACGAAGGTCGCCACGATCATGCCGCCGAACACGCCGCTGCCCATCGAACGCCGTGCCGCGGCGCCCGCTCCCGACGCCAGCACCAGCGGCAGCACGCCCAGCACAAAGGCCAGCGAAGTCATCACGATCGGGCGAAAGCGCAAGCGCGCGGCCTGCAGGGCCGATTGCACCGGCGTCATGCCGGCCAGCAGGCCCTGTTGCGCAAACTCGACGATCAGGATTGCGTTCTTCGCCGCCAGCCCGATCAGCACTACCAGGCCGATCTGGAAGTAGATGTCGTTCTCCATGCCGCGCAGGAACACGAAGCCGAGCGCCCCGGCGATCGCGAACGGCACCGCAAGCAGCACCGCCACCGGCAGGCCCCAGCGTTCATAGAGCGCCGCCAGGATCAGGTAGACCATCACGATGGCGAAACCGAAGGCGAACAGCGATGCACTACCGGTGCGCTTTTCCTGGAACGCCTGCCCGGTCCAGGCGATGTCGTAGCCCGGCGGCAGGGAGGCGGCCGCGATCTCCTCGACGGCGCGAATCGCATCACCCGAACTCACCCCCGGCCTTCCCGAGCCGAGCACCTTGGCGGCCATGTAGCCGTTGAAGCGCTCGAGCTGTTCGGCCCCGACCACGCTGCTCACCGTGATCAGTGCCCCGAGCGGGATCATCTCCGCGCTCGCGGCCGAGCGCACGAACACCTTGCCCAGGTCTTCGGGCCTGGCGCGATGTCGCGCATCGGCCTGCAGTTGCACCCGGTAGGTGCGACCGAACTTGTTGAAGTCGTTGACGTACAAGGTGCCCATCGTGCTCTGCAGCGTCTCGTAGACCTCCTGCACCGGCACCCCCAGCGACATCGCCTTCTCGCGGTCGACTTCGACGCGCAGTTGCGGCACGGTCGGGCGAAAGAAGGTGTTGATGCCCTGCAGGCGCGCATCCGCCGACAACTCCCCGGTGAACGCCTGCACCACCTGCTGCAGGCGCATCGGATCCGGGTCGCCGCGCCCCCTGACATAGACTTCGAAGCCGCCCGCCGTCCCCAGCCCGCGGATCGCCGGCGGGTTGAAGGCAAGCGCCACGCCGTCCGACAGCGCCATGCCACGCGCGAAGATGTCGCCCGCCACCTGCTGGGCGCTCTGGCTGCGCTGCGACCAGTCCTTCAGGGGCACGAACATGGTCGCCGCATTGGTCTTGTTGCCACCGCCGATCAGATCGAAGCCGTTGACCACGAACATGTGCTCGATGGCCGGATGATCGGCGAGCATCTTCTGCAACTGCGCGCCCGAGCGGCCGGTACGCTCGAGCGTCGCGCCATCGGGCAGTATCACCGACCCCAGCACGTAACCCTGGTCCTCGGCGGGTACGAAGCTGCCCGGGATGCGCGCAAACAGCAGCGCCAGCAGGCCGAGCAGGCCCGCGAACACCAGCATCGCCAATGCGCGGCGTCGCAACGCGAGGTTCACCAGCCACAGGAACAAGCGCGTCAGCGCGCCGAAGCCTGCGTTGAACGGCCGGAACAGCCTGGATTCGTGATGAGCGGGTTGCAACATCAGCGCGCACAGCGCCGGGGTCAACGTGAGCGCGACGAAGCCCGACAGCACGACCGCGATGGCCACGGTTACCGCGAACTGCTTGTAGAGTTGTCCGGCGATGCCGCCCAGGAAGGCGACCGGCACGAACACGGCGCACAGCACCAGCACGATCGCCACGATCGCACCCGATACCTCGCGCATGGCCTCGATCGCCGCATCGCGCGCGGCCATCTTCTCCTCGCGCATCAATCGCTCGACGTTTTCGAGCACCACGATGGCATCGTCCACCACGATGCCGATCGCCAGCACCATGGCGAACAGCGTCAGCGTATTGATCGAGAACCCGAACAGCCACAGGCCGGCGAATGTGCCGATCAGGGCCACCGGTACCGCGATCATGGGGATGAAGGTGGCGCGCGCCGTCTGCAGGAACACGAAGACCACCAGCACGACCAGCGCGGCAGCCTCCAGGATGGTCTTGACCACCTCGCTGATCGAGGACTCGACGAAGCGGGTGGTATCGAAGGGCACGATGAAGTCCAGCCCCTCGGGAAAGCGCTGCTTCAGTTCGGCCATGCGCGCCTTCACCGCCTTCGCGACGTCGAGCGCATTGGCGCCCGACTGAAGGAACACGGCGGTGCCGATGGTCGGCCTGCCATCGAGCGTGTTGAAGGCGTCGTAGCTTTGCGCGCCGAGCTCGATGCGCGCCATGTCCTTCAGGCGCAGCACTCCGGCCGGGCCGCCCGCGCGCACCACGATCTCGCCGAACTGCTCGGGCTCGATCAGCCGCCCCTGCGCGGTCACCGTGTAGACCAGGCTCTGGCCGGGCAGAGCGGGCTCGGCGCCGATCTTGCCGGCTGCGTACTGGGCGTTTTGCGCGCGCACCGCGACGGCGATGTCCGAGGCGGTCACGCCCAGTTGCGCCATGCGGTCGGGTTGCAGCCAGATCCGCATCGAGTAGTCACGGGCGCCGAAGATGGTGACGTCGGCCACGCCCGGCACGCGCTTGAGTTCGTCGACCAGGTTCAGCGATGAATAATTCGACAGGTACAGCGTGTCGTAGCGGCCATCGGGCGATCTGAGCGCCACCACCAGCAGGATGTCGTTGGAACGCTTCTGCACGGTCACGCCATTGCGGCGCACCTCGTCGGGCAGGCGCGGCAGCGCAAGCTGCACCCGGTTGTTGATGTTGAAGGTCGCCTGGTCGACATTGGTCCCGACATCGAAGGTGGCCGTGATGGTCACCGTGCCGTTGGACGACGAACTGGAACTGAAGTAGAGCAGCTTCTCGACACCGGAAAGCTGCTCCTCGATCGGCGCCGCAACGGTCCGGGCGAGCGTCTCGGCACTCGCCCCCGGGTACTGGGTGGTGATGGTGACGGTCGGCGGAGCGATCTCCGGGTACTGGGCGACCGGCAGCACCTGCGCGGCGACCAGTCCCGCGAGCACGATCACGATCGACAGGACGGCCGCGAAGATCGGCCGGTCGATGAAGAAGCGCGACATCGGGCTGTGCGGCTCAGCGTGCGGCGCCGGGCGTGTCGCCAGCCGGCGCGGACACGACGGGCGGCGCATCCTTCGGTTGCACGGCCGCGCCCGGGCGCAGACGCATCAGGTTGTCGACCACCACCCGCTCGCCCGCCTTCAGGCCCTCGCGCACCACCCAGTCGGAGCCGAACCACTCGCCGGTGTCGATCAGTCGCTGCGCAACCTGGTCGGACGCATCGAGCACCCAGACGAAGCGACCGCGATCGCCCTGCTGCACCGCCGACTGCGGCACCAGCAAGGTCTCACGCTCGCCGATCTCCAGCCGCGCCTTGACGTACTGCCCGGGCAGCAAGGCCAGTGACGGGTTGGCGAACTGGGCGCGCAACTGCACCGTTCCCAGGCGCGGATCGACCGTCGAGCCGGTGAAGTTCAGCCGGCCCGTGGGGCCGTACTGGCTGCCGTCCGGCAGCACGAGACGAACCGTGGCCGTGCGCTGCGCGGCATTGCGCAACTGCGCGTACTCGGGCTCCGAAAGCGAGAAGCGGACCCAGATCGGGTCGGTGCGCGTCAGCGTGGTGAGCAGGCTGCTGTCGCCGCCCGCGCTCACCAGGCTGCCTTCCGAGCGCAGCGTGCGCCCGGTCACCCCCGAGATCGGGGCATTCACGGCAGTATAGGAAAGATTGAGTTCGGCCTCGCGTACTCGCGCCTGTGCCGCCAGCAGCGAAGCCTGCAACTGGGCACGCGTCGAGACCGCATCGTCGTACTCGCGCTGGCTGATGGCGCGATCGGCCAGCAGCGTCTGCAGGCGCGCGGCCTCGAGTTGCGCCCGATCGAGCCGGGCGCGGGTTTCAGCCTGCGCCGCGCGTGCCTGCGCCAGGGCGATCTCGAAGGGTGCCCGATCGATGCGGTACATGGGCGCGCCGGCACGAATCCGCTCGCCCTCGCGAAACAGTTGCTGCTCCAGCACGCCGGACACGCGCGCGCGCACTTCCACTTCGCGCGAACCCTCGGTGCGCGCCACCGACTCGAGCACGATCGGCACGGTGCGCGCCTGCATGGTGATCACCGACACCGGCACCAAAGCCGCCGGGGCGGCTGCGGCCGCTGGCGTCAGCGGAGCGGCGCGATCGCAAGCGGCGAGCGACAGCGCCACCGCAAGCGAAAAAACCGGCACTGCGAAGCGGCTCGCGCGTGAACGGGGCAAGACGTCTGGCATGGGTCGCAGCAAGGGGGGAAGGATTGAACGGGAACGCGGAGATTACATACATTTTTCAATGCATGCTCGACCGCTCCGCGAAGCGGGGCGGTCCGGCGCTGGCCGCGCCGGTGCACGCGCACCTTGCGACCGGGCGCCTGGTCAGGTCACGACTGCGGCTTGCGGGCAGCGGCTTCGTAGCGCGCGACACCCTCCATGACTTCGCGCACGGCGTCGGCCGGTTCGCCCCAGCCGAGCACCTTCACCCACTTGCCGGATTCCAGGTCCTTGTAGTGCTCGAAGAAGTGCCGGATCATCGCCAGCCGCTCGGGCGCGATATCGCCGGCCGTCTTCCAGTGCTTGTAGATGGGCAGGATGCGGTCGATCGGAACCGCGAGCAGCTTGCCGTCGACACCCGCCTCGTCTTCCATCTTCAACATGCCAAGCGCCCGGCAACGGACCACCGCACCGACGTTGACGGCAAACGGCGTGATCACCAGCACGTCGACCGGATCGCCATCACCGGCGATGGTGTGCGGGATGTAGCCGTAATTGCAGGGGTAATGCATCGCGGTCATCATGAACCGGTCGACGAACAGCGCGCCGGTCTTCTCGTCGACCTCGTACTTGATCGGGTCGGCGTTCATCGGAATCTCGATGATGACGTTGAACTCATCGGGCAGGTGCGAGCCGGAATCGACGCGATCGAGATTCATGGCGGGCGTAAGCCGTTGGAAGCGAACGCGCCGATTTTATCGGAGTTCCTGCTGGCCGGTGCGGCTCGCCTCCGCTCGAGCGCCCCCGAGCGCCGCCAGGCGATAGCGCGCATGGGCCTCCCCGGTGCGCCCGAGCCGCTCCAGCAGTTGCGCAAGCAGCAGTTGCACCGGGCCTCCGGGGCCAGCTCGCTCGGCCAGCAGCAGGAACTCCTCGGCCTTGCCCCACAGTTCCTCGGCCATGCACAGTTGCCCCAGCGTCATCAGCAGCGGCGCGCTGTCGCCGTAGCGCACCCGCCACGCCTCGGCCTGGCGCAGCCGTTCGCGCGCCGGGACCGCATCCAGGGTCGCGTACAGCGACAGCAGGGGCTGCGCCATGTGCTGATCGATCACCTGTTCCACGATGCGCGCCGCCTGCTCGGGTCGGCCTACCACCGCGAATGCCCGCGCCGCGGCCTCGGCGATCTCGTCGACCTGGCGATCGGCAGGCGTCAGTGATGCGTACAGCTGTTGCACCGGAAACAGGTCGTCGCTGCGGCTGGCGAACAGCGCCCGGTAGGCACGAATCTTGAGGCCACGAATGGCCGCCGGGTGCAGCGCATCGCGCTTTTCCAGCTGGCGCAGGACCTGTAGCAGGGCCGCCCAGTCCTGCGACTGTTCATGGGCGCGCAGCGCGATGCGCAGGGCATGGATATGGCGCAAACCGCCCGCGTGCAGCGCCTCGATAGCCGCGATCGCATCGCCCGGGCGGTGATCCTCGACGGCGAACTCGGCGCTGGTCATCAGCGTGGCATGGGTCGAGTTCGCTTCAGCGCGTGCCGCCTCGAGCCAGCGATCGCGTCGCTCGCCCTCACGCATGCGATGCGCGGCACGCGCGGCCACCAGCGACGCCACGCCGGCCAGCGAGTGATCGCCGAGGGCGCCCTGCGCCAGTCGTTCGGCGCGTCCGAAACGACCCTCGAACAGCGCCAGCAAGCCATCGCGCAGGCTCGCCATGGCCGATTCGCGCCGCCGCCGCTCCCGGTACTGGCGAACCCGCGAGGGCAGATTCAAGGCGTTCGACAGGGCCAGCAGCATCAGGTGCAGCAGCACGAATCCGATCACGAGCAGCAGGATGGCCAGATTGACCGACACGTCGACGCGATACGGCGGCCACAGCAGCGCGACATTGCCGTCGTTGAAGCGCATCAGCATCGCCAGTCCGACTGCAACCGATACGACCAGCAGGCTCCAGATCACGCGTCGCATCGAGGCGCCTATCGAGCAAGGTCACGCGCGCTGCGAGCGGCGCGCACGGCTGCCAGGGTTGCGGCCAGCGTCGGCGCCTCCAGGGTGATGCGCACGCCCAGCATCTGTTCGAGTTGCGCGCGTGCATTGGCAACCTGGCGCTGTTCAGGGTCGTAGTACTTGCGCAACCAGGCAATGGCATGTCCGAGGTCGCTGCGAAACAGCGCGTCGTTACGCGACAGTAGCGACAGGCGGGCGTTGAGCAGCAGCAGGCGCAGGTTCTCGCGCAGGAAGTAGGCCTGCTCGGGCGCCAGCAAGGCGGCATCCGGTGCGTCGATGCGGCGCACGCGGAACAACTGCTGCAACTGGTCGCGCAATGCGCTCAGTCCCGCCGCGGCCGCATCGCCGGCCCGGCTCGCCGCATCGCCCGCCCGCGCCGCGATCTTGCCCACCCGCTCGGCGCCAGCGCGCGGTTCCGCCCCGGAGTGGCTGCCGCCCGCTGGGGCGCCCGCTCGCGTGGCGGCTGAAGCAGGCGCAGGCGCGGTTGGCGGACGCAGGGAGGCCAGCAGCCCGAACTGGTCGATCGAACTGCTCAGGGCATCGATGCGCCGTGCCATGCCGGCGATATCGGCGAATGGCCAGGCCTTGAGTCGTTCGATGTCATCGGCCAGCGCGCGCCGCACGCCGGCCAGCGAGGGATCGTCTTGCCGGACCAGGCGCGCATCGATTTCCTGCAGCGCGCGCAGGCTCGCCTGCGGATTGCTGCCCAGCGCCAGTTGTTGCTGGGCCAGGGTCAGCGACGACTCGATCTCGGCCAGCACCACGTCGACGGAATCGTCGGCCAGGTGACGATAGAGCTTCTCGATTTGCGCCTGCAGGCCGGCCGCCTCGAGCACCTTGCTCTCGAGCACCGCCGTGCGGTCACGGGTATCGCGCAACTCGTCCTGTGCCTGCCCGAGCGCCGCTTCCAGTTGCACCTGGCGCTGGTCGAGCGACTGCAGTCGCCTGGCAGCCTCGCTTTGCAGCGCGGACAGGCGTGGCCAGGTCACTGCCGCCACGGCCACCGCGATCAGCAGCGCCAGCCATGCCACCAGTCCTCGCAGCGCGGGACGACGCGAGCGAGTCGAGGCCGACGGCTCGGCGGCACCGGCAGGCGGGTGGCGTGCTGCCGGGTTCAGGCCCTGCTCAGGCTCGGTCACGATGTCACATGCTCGACGGAAGGTGGCGATTCTAGCGCGCTCGCCAGTGCGCCTTCACCCGGTTCGATGATGCGCACATCGGTCCAGCCGGCGCGCCCGAGCGCCACCGCAATCCGCGCATGAATCGCCAGCGCGGGCGCACGGTGCGCCGCTGGCGCCAGGCCGTGGCGCCCGAGCAGCGCTTCGAAGCGCTCTACCGCCTCGACCTGCGTCAGCACGAAGTACGGCAGCGGCGCCTGGCGCAGCATGGCCGCCAGCGACGCGAGCGACTCGGGCGACGGCTCCACGGCATCACGCCGGTACAACTCGCAGGTCTCGACGATGGCGCCGGCATCGCGCAGGCGAGCGATCCAGGCGGTGCTGCCGCCCTCGCCGCGCAGCACCAGCACGCGCAAGCCGCGCGGCGCATCCAGTGGCGCCATGGCGATCAGGGCCTCGGCGTCGTAGCGCGGCCCGGCCGGAACCAGCACGCGCGCCGCGTCCACGGGCAAGGCGCAATCGGCGATCGCCTGCGCGCTCCCGGGACCGACCACCGCCACGCCGGTCGATGCCGGCCAGCACACGTCGGCAACGCGCGCGGCGGCTGCCACCGCGGCCGGGCTCACCAGCACGACCCAGTCGAAGCGTGCAAGTTGCCCCATGATCGCGCGTACCATCGGCGTCCGGTTACGCTCGACGATGCGCGACAGGCTCAGGACCAGCGGCGAGTGGCCGCGCACGCGCAAGCGTTCGGCGATGCCGTGCACGCGCGGAGCCGGTTGCGTCAGGACGACGCGAGCCATCGATCCGCGCCCTGGTCGCGCAGGGACTGCGCGGCCTGCTCACCGATCCTGGTGGCTGCGCCGTAGTCGGCCTGATGCGATTCGGCGATCGCCTCGGCCATCTCGCTACCGTCCTCGGCGGCCACCCGCGCCACCAGTTTCAAGCCGCCTTGCGGGGTCGACACGCACCAGGCCGCCAGTGGTACCCGGCAACTGCCCCCGAGCAGGCGGGACACGGTGCGCTCGGCGTGCACCTCCACGGCCGTGCGCGCATCGGCCAGCGGAGCCAGCCAGTGCTGCAGTTCCGTGCGCGCGGACAGCGTCTCGATGGCCAGCGCGCCCTGGCCGGCCGCCGGCAGGCTCAGGCTCGGCGGCACGATGGCCCGAATGCGCGCGGCAAAACCCAGCCGCTTCAGTCCGGCCGCGGCCAGGATGATCGCGTCGTAGCGCCCGTCGTCCAGCCTGGCCAGCCGCGTGTTGACGTTGCCGCGCAGCGGCAACAATTCCAGGCTCGGAAAGGCGCGGCGTATCTGGGCGGCTCGACGCAGGCTCGAGGTGCCCACGCGCGCGCCCGGCGGCAGGGTCTCGAGCGAGGCATGCCGGTTCGAGACGAAGGCGTCGCGCGGGTCTTCGCGCGCCAGGATGGCCGCCAGCACGAAG
>CAZXLV010000064.1:0-12710 GCA_964641405.1 uncultured Limnobacter sp.
ACATCGTGCCGATGTCCTTGTGGTTGGTCGCGAACAGCCAGCGCCGCCAGCCGGTGGGATGCGCGTGCGCGTGATCGGATGCGTGGCCGTGGTGGTCGAGGACTGCGCTCATTTCGATGGGCTCCTGCAAACTCGCTGGATACGATGGGTGGCCACGCGCTCGCGCACGCCGCTCACTTGCGCGCGGCGGCCACTGCGGCCGGCTGCACGGTGTTCTCCGCCACCCTGGCCGGGTCATTGCCGTCGGCGCGCTGTTCCTTCTTCTTCTCCGCGACCCACTTCAGGTAGTCCGTCTCGCTGCGCACGTCGACCACGATCGGCATGAAGGCGTGGTCCTTGCCGCACAGTTCGGCGCACTGGCCGCGGAACACGCCGATCTTCTCGGCGCGAAACCAGGTATCGCGCACGAAGCCGGGGATGGCGTCCTGCTTGACGCCGAACGCCGGAACCATCCAGGCGTGGATCACGTCGTTGGCGGTGAGCACGATGCGCACCTTCTTGTTCACCGGAACCACCAGCGGATGGTCGACCTCCATCAGGTAGGTGGTGTTCTGTTCGCGGCGCTGTTTTGCTCCAGGGTAGTTGCGGTCCTCGATCTGGTCGCGCGGCGTGGCCAGCATCGAGAGGAAGGAAATGCCCTCGCCGTCACCCTTGAGGTAGTCGTAGCCCCATTTCCACTGGTAGCCGGTGGCCTTGATGGTGAGATCGGCATTCGAGGTGTCCTTCTGCTCGACCACCATCCGGGTGGCCGGCAGGGCCAGCGCCACGATGATCAGGAACGGGACGATCGTCCAGGCAATCTCGACCGCGGTGCTCTCGTGAAACGAGGCCGCCTGGTACCCCCTGGACTTGCGATGCCTCAGGATCGAGACGAACATCGTGCCGAACACGGCAATGAAGATCACCACACAGACCCACATCACGAACGAGTGGATCCAGTAGAGGTCTGCAGCGACCTGGGTGGCCGGTTCGCCCAGATTCAGCTGGTTCACCTTCGGCCCGCCCGGCATGTCCTCCACCGCCGCGGCGACCGGGGCCCAAGCGCCCAGCGCCGTCATCGCCAGTGCGCCGATCAGGCGCTCGAACTTGTTTGTGCGCATCTCCACCCGTCCTCGTTCTTCGAACTTCGTCGTCAGCCCGCCCGCCATCGGGCGAGCGCGCCGCGCAATTCGCGCGCCAACTCGGCCTTGCGATCATCCGGCACGAACCGTCCGATCGCAATCTCCTCGCGCCCCTTCACCAGCCGGATCGGCTCGCGTCGCAAACCGCCGTACTCGACCCTTATCCATTCCGGCTCGCCTTCGAAGTGCTCGAAGCGCGCGCCGCTGCTCCTCTCCACGGTCAGGCGCCCGGGCGTCGCCTCGATCCGCTCGTAATCAGCCGCATGGCGCCCGTACGCGACATAGGCCACTGCCAGCGCGGCCACCTCGAGCAGCGCGAACGGAACCACCAGCCACGCGCCCCACGCTGCCCAGGCCCCCGCCACCAGCAGCGAGGCGCCTGCCAACACCGCGAACGCCCTTCCCAACTGGCGCGGCGTGAGCGCGCAGTTGCGCCGGAGCATCCACTGGTGCCGATCGGGTTCGGCCATGTGCAACCAACCGTACGGCATGACATACGCTGTGGCTTGCCCTGGATCATTGCATTTGTGACGGCACCGGATTATAGGGGCGCCCGGCGAACTCCGGCAAATGGGAGGGATTCATTGCCGGCCGCCCGGGTTGGGCATGAACTCGACCGTGGCGAGGCCGTCCGCACGCCGCTTGCGCGCCGGGCACCAGGCATGGCCGAAGACGATCTCGGCGGTCGCTTGCAGACGGCCGTCGGGTCGGCGCAGGCTTTCCAGCGCGCGCAACCAGCCATCGCGCTGAGCGCGTGCCAGCAGTCCCCGGAAGCGACCGCGCAGCGCATTGCCGCCCAGCGCATGCAGGTCGGCGAGCATGGCCGCCGGCTCCGACCAGGTCAGGCTGAGGCGCTCGGTGTCCATCACCGGCTCGGCGAAGCCGAGCGAGGTCAGCGCGTCGCCGATGTCATGCATGTCGTGAAACGGCATCAGGCGCGCGCCCAGGCGTCGCACTTCGACGAGGGTGTCGACGCTGAAGAAGGAAAAATCGAGCAGCGCTCCCGGCCGCGCCACCCGATACCATTCGGCGAACGCACGCTCGGGCGCCTCGAACCAGTGCAGCGCCAGGTTCGACCACAGCAGGTCCACCGATGAATCCGCCAGCGGCAGCGCCTGTCCATCGGCCGTCACGACGCGCGCAATCGGCTCCGCCGCGTGGTTGCGCAAGCGGGCGAAGAATCCCCGCGCCGGCGCCGCGAGCGCGCCGCGCGCCGCCCGTGCCATGTCGAAGGCGGCATCGAAACCGAGCAACTCGGCCGACGGGTAGCGCTTCTTCAGGGCCAGCAACCCCTGGCCGGCGCCACAGCCGACATCGAGGACACGCCGCGGCGACAGGCGTACCAGGTCGAGTCGCTCCAGCATCCTCGCTTCGACCTCGCGCAGCAGGAAGTCGGCCCGTGCAGGCGCGGCCGCACGTCGCGAGAACTGGCGACGCACAGCCTGCGGAGCTAGGTCGGGCGGAGTAAGCATCAGGCGCAGTATAGGTGCCGGATCGGGTTCAATGGGCGGCATGCGCATCATCGACAGGGTTTCAGCGCCCCTTGACTCGGCACGATCGGTTGGGCGTCTCGCGCGCGGCCTCGAGGGACTGGCGCGTGCGCTCGACGACCTGGTCGAGGCCTGGCTGCCCGTTTCGTGCATCGTCTGCGGCGTTGCGCATCGCAACGGCCTGTGCCCGGCCTGCGAGGAGGCATTGCCCGGGCGCCATGCGATACGCTGTCCATGCTGCGGCCTGCGCATGGCCGCATGCGCCGCGCCGGGTTCCTGCGCACAATGCGCCACGACACCACCCGCCTTCGAACGAACGATCGTGCTTGCCGATTACGCACCGCCGCTGGATCGCATCGTGCACGCCTTGAAGTTCGGCCGCGATGCCGCGCTGGCGCAACCCCTGGGGCGCTGCCTGGCGCGCCTGGCGCAGTCGCACCGCGACTGCGTCGACGGCAACCCGATCGTGGCGGCGGTGCCGCTGTCGGTGCAGCGACTGGCGTGGCGAGGCTTCAACCAGTCGCTCGAACTCGCGCGCGCCATGGCCGGCGCGTGCCGATTCGAACTTGGACGCCACTTGCTGCGACGCACGCGCGCCGGCGCGCCATCCTCGACCCTGCACGCACGCGAACGTCATGCGAGTCTGGCCGATGCCTTCGACGGACACGTCAAGGCCGCCGGACGCAGCGTACTGCTGGTCGACGACGTCATGACCACCGGCGCCACCATGGAGGCCGCCGCTGCCGCACTGCGACGCGCCGGCGCCGCGCGTGTGATCAACTGCGTGCTTGCCCGCACGCCGCGCCCCGATGCTGAACGTCGTCCTGGTTCATCCTGAAATTCCGCCCAACACCGGCAACGTGATTCGCCTGTGCGCCAACACGGGAGCGCGCTTGCACCTGGTCGAGCCGCTGGGCTTCAGCCTCGACTCGGCGCGCTTGCGACGCGCCGGGCTGGACTATCACGAGTTCGCGACGCTGCACGTGCATGCATCGTGGGCGGACTTCATGGCGCGCGTCCAGCCACGTCGCTGCTTTGCCCTGACCACGCGGGGCCGGCATCGCCACAGCGACGTCGTCTTCGCGCGCGGTGACACCCTCGTCTTCGGCTCGGAGACGCGCGGGCTGCCGGATGCGGTGCTCGCCGCCATTCCTGCCGCACAGTGGTTGCGCCTGCCGATGCGACCGGACAACCGCAGCCTGAACCTGTCGAACGCAGTCGCAGTCAGCGTCTTCGAGGCATGGCGGCAGTTCGGCTTCGAGGGCGCTGCCTGAACCGCAGCACCCTCACTGCATGGCGACGGACAGGCGCTCGAGCAGCCGGTCGGTGCGCGGCTCGACGATCACGAATTCGAGGTCGGCCGCATGCACGAAGCCGCGCTCGACGAAACTGCGACACACCGCCAGCAAGCCATCGTAGTAGCCATGCTGGTTGTACAGGCCCACCGGCTTCGCGTGATGGCCGATCTGGCGCAAGGTGAGCACCTCGAACAACTCATCCAGCGTGCCCAGGCCGCCGGGCAGCGCAATGAAGGCGTCGGAAAGCTCGATCATGCGTTGCTTGCGCCCGGACATGTCGGGCACCACCTCGAGCCGGCTGACCTGCCGCAGGCCGAGTTCGGGCACAAGCAATCCCTGCGGAATCACGCCGATCACTTCACCGCCGGCGGTCATGGCGGCATCGGCGACCTCGCGCATCAACCCGACCCCACCGCCGCCGAACACCAGGCCCCAGCCGCGCGCAGCAATTGCGGCGCCGACTTCACGCGCACCGAGCACGTAGCTGGCGTCACGCCCCGGCCTGGCGCCGCAGAAGACGCATACCTGCTTGCGTTGACCCGCTTCGACACTCATGCGCAGGACGACCCGGCCGCTCAGTCGCGTTCGTTGCGCGACTCGCGTGACAGCAGCGCCAGCACTGCATCACGCGGGCTCATGGCACCGGCCAGCACGGCGACCACCGCCGCCACGATCGGCATCGCCACGCCACGCTCGCGCGCCAGCGCCCCGGCTGCCGCCGCACACTGCACGCCTTCGGCCACATGACCGAGGCGCGCGACGACCGCCGGCAAGGACTCGCCGCCGGCGAGCGCCAGTCCCACCCGGCGATTGCGCGAGAGGTCACCGGTGCAGGTGAGCACCAGGTCGCCAAGGCCGGTCAGGCCCATGAAGGTCTCGCTGCGCGCCCCCAGCGCCGCCCCCAGGCGCGCTGTCTCGGCCAGCCCGCGAGTGATCAGCGCGGCGCGCGCATTGTGTCCCAATGCCAGCCCGTCGCAGATTCCGGCGGCGATGGCCATCACGTTCTTCAGCGCACCGCCGAGTTCCACGCCGGTGACGTCGTCGCTGCGATAGATGCGTGCCGGGCCATGGTGAAACGCCGAGACCGCCGCCGCCTCGAGGACGGCATCGGATGAGGCGACGGTGAGCGCCACCGGCAGCCCGGCGGCGACCTCCTGCGCGAAGCTCGGCCCCGAGAGTGCGCCGCTGGCGCGCCCATGCAGTTCGGCTTCGGCCACCTGGCTGGGCAGCCAGCCGGTGTCGACCTCGAGACCCTTGCACAGCCAGAGCACGCCGGCCGCGTTCGCGGGCAGGCGCGCATCGAGTGAGCGCAGGATCGGGCGCAAACCGGCCACCGAACTGCCCACGACAGCCAGTGACGGTTCCCGCGCGAGCCAGGCGCAGGCCTCGTCCAGATGATGCGTGAAGTCAACCGCCGCCGGCAACTCGACACCGGGCAGATAACGCTCGTTGCGGCGCAGCCGGCGCATGCTGTCGACCAGCGCGGGATCGCGAGCCCACAACAGGACCGGATGGCTTGCGGCGGTGTGCCGCGCCAGTGCGCTGCCCCAGGCGCCCGCCCCGAAGATTGCCACGCGCATTGGTGCCGGACGTTTCGGTGAGAGGGCGAGCGCGTGCTCAGCGCCCCCAGGTTTCACTGGCACTGACGAAACCGGTGCTGCCGTCACGCAACCGCACCTGCAGCCAGCCGGATGGTGCACCGGCATCGAGCACGTCCAGCAGCACGCCGCGCTCGATCTGAGCGACCAGTTCGCCGCTCGCGTGCGGCGTCTTGCGCAGCGCCGCCAGGGTGTTGGCAACGACATGGTGCGCCGGCCCCAGCGCCGCGCGCTCGATCCACATCACATCGCCGCTCTGGTCGCGCACCTTGACCCATTTGTTGATCACGGCGACCTGCTCCAGCGGCGTGCCGCGCACCACGATGAATTGCTTGCGGGCGCGCTCCGAGGGCGCGTCGTAGAGCACCGCGGCCGCACTGGCCACTTCGAAGTAGGCGGGCGCCTTGCCCGCGCCCTGCGCCGCGGCCGGCGATGCGGGCGTGCCGAGCGCCGCGGCCAGTGCAAGCGGCGCCAGCAGGCGGGCGGCGTGCAGCAGGCGAAGTGCCCCGGGTTGCGATCGTTTCGACATGGCGCACCTCCGGTCGGGGCCGATGATCACCGGCACGGCATCCGCCTCAGTGAATGCCGCCCGGGACAATGATGCCCGAATCCTCCTTGCCCGCCTGCTCCTGTGCCTGCGCCAGCCGCTGCTGGTAGAGCGCCTCGAAGTTGATCTCGGCCAGGTGGATGGGTGGAAAACCGCTGCGCTGGACGGTATCGGCGATGTTGGAGCGCAGGTAGGGGTAGACGATATTCGGGCACACCACGTTCAGCAACAGGGGCATCTGCTCGGCGGGCACGTTGCGAACCTCGAAAATGCCGCCCTGCTTCGCTTCGACGAGAAAGGCGGTCTTCTCGCCGACGCGGGTGGTCACCGTGACGGTCACCGTGGATTCGTAGATTCCCTCGGCAATCTGCTCGTTGCCGACATCCATCTGCACCTCGACGCCCGGCTGCGCGGTCTCGAGGAAGATGCGCGGCGCGTTGGGGATCTCGAGCGAGAGGTCCTTCAGGTAGACCCGCTGGATGGCAAAGACGGGGGCTTGCACCTGGTCGCTCATGTGGTGTCCTCGATGAAAACGAAGCCGGCCGTCGGCCGGTCGGGTGAATGGGCCCGCGCGGACGGCCTCAGGATTGCAGCAGCGCCAGCAAGCCGCCGGCGCGGTCGAGCGCAGCGAGGTCGTCGAAACCGCCGACGTGGTGCTCGCCGATGTAGATCTGGGGCACGGTGCGCCGTCCGGTGCGGGCGATCATCGCCTCGCGCTGACCGGGTTCGAGATCGATGCGCACTTCTTCGATCTGCTCGACGCCACGCTGCGACAGCAACTGTTCGGCGCGCACGCACCAGGGGCAGCTGGCCGTGCGGTACATCAGGACACGTGCAGCCATCGGGATTTACGCTCCATGCGTGGATTACTTGACCACCGGCAGGCCGGCCTGACGCCAGGCTTGCAAGCCGCCGTCGAGATTGAAGATGTCCTTGCGACCGGCCTTGCGCAGGATGCCCGCCGCACGGCCCGAACGCGCGCCGCTGGCGCAGCAGATCAGCACCGGCTTGCTGGCGGGCAACTCGCCCATGCGCTTGTCGAGTTCGGCGGCCGGAATGTTGCGGGCATTGGGCAGGTGGCCGTCGGAATACTCCTTCGGCGTGCGCACGTCGAGCACCACTGCATGACTGTCATTGATCAGGCGGGTGGCCGCATGCGTATCGAGCGATGGCCCGGCGGTGCTGCGCACGACCAGCGGCCAAAGCAGCATCGCGCCGGAAACCAATGCGATCGCAATCAGGGCGATGTTCTGGGTGACGAAGTCCAAGGCCGGGATCCGTGGCGAAAGGGCGAGATTATAGAATAGTCACTTTTTCAGCGCTGCCACGCCACATGACCTGCAAGCTCGTGCTGCTTCGCCACGGCGAGAGCCAGTGGAACCTGGAGAACCGGTTCACCGGCTGGACCGACGTCGACCTCACCGATACCGGCCGCGCCGAGGCCCGGCGGGCCGGCCGCCTGCTGAAGGCCGAAGGCTACGACTTCGACCTCGCCTTCACCTCGGTACTCAAGCGAGCCATCCGCACGCTGTGGGGCGTACTTGACGAAATGGACCGCATGTGGCTGCCGGTGGTGCACGACTGGCGCCTGAACGAACGTCATTACGGCGCACTGCAGGGCCTCGACAAGGCCGAGACGGCAGCACGCTTCGGAGACCAGCAAGTGCTGGTCTGGCGTCGCGCCTACGCCGTCGCACCGGACCCCCTGCCGCCGGGAGACCCGCGCGGGGTCGAGGGCGATCCGCGCTACGCCGGTTTGCGCCCCCACCAGATCCCGCGCACCGAATGCCTGCGCGACACCGTGGCGCGCGTCGTGCCGTACTGGAACGAGACCATTGCGCCGGCGCTGCGCGCCGGCAAGCGCGTCATCGTGGTGGCGCACGGCAACTCGCTGCGCGCCCTGGTGAAGCACCTGGACGGTATCTCCGACGAGGCGATCGTGAACCTGAACATCCCGACCGGGCGCCCGCTGGTCTACCAACTCGACGATGCGCTCGAGCCGCTCGGTCACGCCTACCTCGGCGACCCGGCCGAGATCGCGGCCGCCACGGCGGCGGTGGCGGCCCAGGGCAAGGCGCGCCCGGCTGGCCGGGGCTGAGGGCGGCTCCACCGGGGGCTGCGCGAGCGCTTCCACCGGCCGCCGGTCGGCTGCGGGGGGACGCTGCCACGCCATCCCCGCTGGCCGGCCACCCTTTGCTGCGGGCGCGGTTTATACTGCCCAGGCAGGCAGATGGTGTCTCACGTGGCGCTGCGCGCCGGCCGCTCTGCCTCACAGGATCGGCAATGAAGGGCAAGCTCAAACCCCTGGGTCTCGTTTTCGCCGGCACCATTGCCGGCATCCTGATCAGTCTCGGCCTGACGGCAGTCGCTCAGCGAGAGACGCGCGAAAGCCTGCCACTGGACGAGTTGCGCCAGTTCACCGACGTGTTCGGCGCGATCAAGGCCAACTACGTCGAGCCAGTGGAAGATCGCAAGCTGATCACCGGCGCCATCGACGGCATGCTCTCGGGGCTCGACCCGCACTCGGCCTATCTCGATGCCGATGCGTTTCGCGAACTGCAGGTCGGCACGCAGGGCGAGTTCGGCGGCCTGGGGATCGAGGTCGGCACCGAAGACGGCTTCGTGAAGGTCGTCTCGCCGATCGAGGATACGCCCGCGGCGCGCGCCGGAGTCAAGGCCGGTGACCTGATCGTGCGCATCGACGATCGCCCGACCAAGGGCATGTCGCTGAACGACGCCGTGAAACTCATGCGCGGCAAGCCCAAGACGCCGATCACGCTGACCATTTCCCGCAAGGGCGAGAACCAGCCGATCGTGCTGCAGATCGTGCGCGACGTGATCAAGGTGCAATCGGTCAAGTCGAAGGTGCTCGAACCCGGAATCGGCTACGTGCGCATCACCCAGTTCCAGGAACACACGGTGGAGAACCTGGCCAAGGCGCTCGAGGGCCTGGCCAGGCAGCATGCACTGAAGAGCCTGGTGCTCGACTTGCGCAACGATCCGGGCGGCCTGCTGCACGGCGCGGTCGGCGTGTCGGCGGCCTTCCTGCCGCCGCAGGCCACGGTGGTGACCACCGACGGCCGGACCGAGGATGCCCGCCGCAAGTACGTCGCAAGTCCGGAAGACTACCTGCGCGGCACGCGCGACGACATCGTGGCGCGCCTGCCGGCGTCGGTGAAGACGGTGCCCATGGTCGTGCTGGTGAACGCCGGTTCGGCCTCGGCTTCCGAAATCGTCGCCGGTGCCCTGCAGGATCACAAGCGCGCGGTTCTCATCGGTACGCAGACCTTCGGCAAGGGTTCGGTGCAGTCGATCCTGCCGCTCTCCAACACCACCGCCATCAAGCTGACCACGGCACGCTACTACACGCCGAACGGGCGCTCGATCCAGGCCAAGGGAATAACCCCCGATTACGTGGTGGAGGAAACGCCCGAGGGCGACCTGAGCGCATTCCGCCTGCGCGAGGCCGACCTGAACCGGCA
The DNA here is from genome assembly GCA_964641405.1 of uncultured Limnobacter sp. GTDB lineage: Bacteria > Pseudomonadota > Gammaproteobacteria > Burkholderiales > Burkholderiaceae_E > Zeimonas. The sequence continues at coordinate 9,537 of CAZXLV010000064.1, forward strand.
CCTGAGCAACGACAAGGACAAGGACAAGGGCGACGAGGTCCACTCCATGTTGCCGCAGCCGACCGACGCAGCAGCCAGGCCGCAAGACCGCAAGCCGATCGAGTTCGGATCGGCTGACGACTACCAGTTGCAACAGGCCATGAACTACCTCAAGGGCCAACCGGTGATGGTCGCCAAGGCCAAGGAAGACGTGCTGCCGGTGGGCGCCGCACCCAAGGCGACTCAGACGCGTTGATTGCGCACTGGCGCGCAACGAGGGCCGCGCTGCGCGCGGCCCTTTCGATTGGGCGCCCGCCCAGGTGGGCGCCGACCAGGCGATGAACGACGAACAACTGCTGCGCTACAGCCGTCATATCCTGCTCGAGGACATGGGTATCGAGGTCCAGCAGCGCCTGCTCGATGCCACGGCACTGGTGGTAGGCGCAGGCGGCCTGGGTTCGCCTGCCGCGCTGTACCTGGCCGCCGCCGGCGTCGGGCGCATCCTGCTCGCCGACGACGACGAAGTCGATCTGACCAACCTGCAGCGCCAGATCCTGCATCGCCAGGACCGGGTGGGCCAGCCCAAGGCCGAGTCAGGTCGCCGCACCATGCTCGAACTCAACCCCGGCATCGAGGTCGAGGCGATGGTGCATCGACTCGAAGGCGATGCGATGCGCGAGGCGGTGGCGCGCGCCGACGTCGTTCTCGATTGTTGCGACAATTTCGCCACCCGCCATTCGATCAACAGTGCCTGCTTCGCGCTCGCGGTGCCGCTGGTCTCGGGCGCGGCAATCCGCTTCGATGGGCAACTGGCCGTCTACGATCCGCGCCGTGCCGACTCGCCCTGCTATCACTGCCTGTTTCCGGTCGGCCAGGCGATGGAGGAAGTGCGCTGCGCCACCATGGGGGTGTTTGCGCCGCTCACCGGCATCATCGGCACCATGCAGGCCGCCGAAGCGCTTCAGTTGGTGGGTGATTTCGGCACCCCGGCCGTCGGGCGACTGCTGATGATCGACGCGCGCACGATGGACGTTCACCAGGTGAAGGTACCGCGCGATCCGGATTGCCCGGTGTGCCGCAACCGCCCGGCTGCCGGCGACCGTTCGGCGCACGGTCGATGAACGAGCGCGCGAGCGGCGAGCCATCGATGGCCGAGTCATCGGCGGGCGAGCGTCCGGCCGACGCCGCGGCACGGGCGATCCTGCACCGGACCTTCGGCTACACAGCCTTTCGTGGCGCGCAGGCTGCGATCGTCGAGCACGTGGTCGAAGGCGGCGACGCGCTGGTCCTGATGCCGACCGGCGGCGGCAAGTCGCTGTGCTACCAGATCCCGGCGATGTTGCGCGCAGGCACCGGCATCGTGGTTTCGCCGCTGATCGCGCTGATGCAGGACCAGGTCGATGCGCTGCGCGAACTGGGCGTACGCGCGGCCTTCCTCAATTCCTCGCTGGCCGCGCGTGACGCGGCCGCGGTGGAGCGCGCACTGCTCGCCGGCGACCTCGACCTGCTGTACGTGGCACCCGAGCGCCTGCTCACGCCGCGCTGCCTGGAACTGCTCGATCGCGTGCCACTGGCGCTGTTCGCCATCGACGAAGCCCACTGCGTCTCGCAATGGGGGCACGACTTCCGGCCCGAATACCTGCAACTGGCGGTGCTGCATGAACGCTGGCCCGAAGTGCCGCGCGTGGCGCTCACCGCGACTGCCGACGCACTCACTCGCCGCGAGATCATCGAGCGCCTCGCGCTCCATTCGGCGCGCCAGTTCGTCTCCAGCTTCGATCGGCCCAACATCCGCTACCGGATCGTCGAGAAGGTCGATGGACGGCGCCAGTTGCTGGCATTCATCCAGGCCGCACACCTCGGCGAGGCCGGCATCGTCTACTGCGCTTCGCGCGCCAAGGTCGACGAGACCGCGCAGTGGCTATGCGAGCACGGCATCGCTGCGCTGCCCTACCATGCCGGCATGGATGCCGGCTCGCGCAGCTCGCACCAGTCGCGCTTCCTGCGCGAAGACGGCCTGGTAATGGTGGCGACGATCGCCTTCGGCATGGGCATCGACAAGCCGGACGTGCGCTTCGTGGCACACCTGGACATGCCGAAGAGCGTCGAAGGCTACTACCAGGAAACCGGCCGCGCCGGCCGCGACGGCGAACCGGCCGAGGCCTGGATGGCCTACGGCCTGGCCGACCTGGTGCAACAACGCCGGCTGATCGAGTTGTCGGAGGCCGACGAGGCCTACAAGCGGGTGTCCACCGGAAAACTCGATGCCATGCTTGGCCTGGCCGAGACGATCGATTGCCGCCGCATCCGGCTGCTGGCCTATTTCGGCGAAGCCAGCGCAGCGTGCGGCAACTGCGACAACTGCCTCGAGCCGCCGCAGGCCTGGGACGCGACCGAGGCTGCACGCAAGCTGCTGTCATGCATCTTCCGCGTACGACAGTCCACCGGTTTCGGTTTCGGCGCCCAGCACATCATCGCGGTGTTGCGCGGCCAGGCGAGCGCACGCGTGCAGCAGTACGGCCACGATGCACTGTCCACCTTCGGCATCGGTGCAGACCTGAGCGAGACCGAATGGCGCGCCGTGCTGCGCCAGTTGATCGCACAGGATCTGGTCGCCATCGATTACGCGCGTCACCAGGTGCTGGTGCTGACCGAGGCGAGCCGGACGTTCCTGCGCGGCGCGCACACCATCGCGATGCGCCGGCCGTCGACGCCGGCGCGAATGCGCACGGGCCGCGCCGCGCGCGGCGCCCGTACCGCAAACACGGCAGCACCGGGCGCTGCCGCGGGCGCACCCGCCGATGCCGATCCGCAGGCCGCGCAGTTGTTCGAGCGCCTGCGCGAGTGGCGCCGCGCAGCCGCCAGCGAGCGCGGCGTGCCGCCTTACGTGATCTTCCACGACGCCACGCTGCGCACCATCGCCGAGCGCCGCCCCGACAGCCTCGTCGCACTGGGCTCGGTCAGCGGCGTGGGCGCGAAGAAACTGGAAGCACACGGCGAAGCCCTGATCGCGCTGATCCGGTCGGCCTGAAGACGACCGGCACCGGCCGCAGCCGGCACGCCCCGAGCGCGTTGGGCGCCTGGCCGGCTAGGGCCTGTTCACACTACGAACGCGGGGACGATCGTAGTGTGAACAGGCCCTAGCGCCCTCTTCCGGACGGGCGACCACGAAAGCCGCCAACGCCGCCCGGCCTG
>CAZXLV010000065.1:0-12628 GCA_964641405.1 uncultured Limnobacter sp.
CCGCGTGAGCCCGAAAAAAGTGCGCAATCAAGGCGCAAAGCGCAGTCGTGGCGGGGCCACGGCGAGCATTTGCAACGCAGAGTGCGTGCTTTTTTCGGGCTCGCCCCCCGGGCCGGGGCCTGTCGGGCCGCCACACGTCGTTGCCGGCTCCTTGCGTGGCACCGCCACGCGCGTCGCTGGCGCCTCGTTTGGCGGCCCGACAGGCCCCGGCGCGGGGACGATCGTAGTGTGAACAGGCCCTAGGGAAGGGGCCGCGCCGCCTTCGCCCGGCACCTGCGCGCTGCGGTAGCGGTCGCCGACTACTTGCGAACCGGCCTGGCCGCGATCTCCTCGAGCTGCGGCGCGCGGATCAGCTGGCCATCGAGACCCGCCTCCCTGGCGGTGCCACCGTAGGCGACGGTGAGCAGTTGCGAGTAATAGAGCACCGGCATTTCGAACCTGGTGCCCTGCTTGCGGTTGATCTCGGACTGGTAGACCTCGACGTTGGCCTGGCACAGCGGGCACGGCGTGACGATCATGTCGGCGCCGTGGTCGTAGGCCGACTGGACGATGTCGCGGATCTGCTGCTGGCTCTTTTCGGGCTCGGAGAAGGCGAGCGCACCACCGCAGCAGCTGACTTTCTGGTCGTAGCCGGTGAGCGCCTCGCCGCCGACGGTTTCGACCAGCTTGTCGAGGTACATCGGGTTCTCGAACGATTCGCCGTCGATGCCGAACGGCCGGTTGGTCTGGCAGCCGACGTAGCCGGCGAACTTCAGTCCCTCGAGTTCCTTGACCACCGGGCGCTCGAGTTCCTCGTAGCCCAGGTCTTCGATCAGCACCTCGACCATGTGGCGCACCTCGGTCTCACCCTTGTAGTGCAGGCCGGCCGCGGCGAGCGCCTCGTTGGTCTCCTTCATCAGCTGGGCGCTGGCGTCGAGGCGCTCCCTGGTTTCGCGCGCGCTCAGCCAGCAGGCCGCGCAGGTGGCGACCATCTGTTGCCCGGGCAGGTGCATCTCGGAAAGCGCGAAGTTGCGCGCGTTGATCGCCAGCCGCGGCAACTCGCCGCCCTCGCAGTAGCCCACCGAGGCGCTGCAGCAGTTCCAGTCCGGGATCTCGGTGAGCTGCACCTCGAGCGTCTTGCACATCGACTCGACCGAAACGAGGTAGTTCGAGGCCGACGCCTTGAGCTGCGACGAGCAACCCGGGTAGAACGCGTATTGTTTCTTCGCCATGCCGGCTCTCCTCAGGACCGCAGGCCCTGCTTGCGATCCTCGATTTCGCGCGCCCGCGCGATGATGGCCTGGAAGCCGGCGAGGTCCTTGATCCGGTGCCCGCCGACGATCTCCATCGGGTTCAGGCGCTTCGCCTTCATCAGGCCCAGGCCGATCGCCTTCATCGTCAGCGCCGTCCTGATGCCCGAGACGAAGCCGTCCTTGAAGTAGTGCCCGAGCGTGAGCTTCAGTTCGTTGATGCGTCCGGTGCGCGCCAGGTTGTTCCAGAACAGGGTCGCGAATTCGCGCGTGGGCTGCCCCCTGGGGGCCATGTCGAGCCGGTGCGCATAGTTGGCCAACCCGTGCATGATGTGCGTGATCGGCAGCTTGCGCGGGCAGCGCACCACGCAGTTGTAGCACGAGGTGCACATGAACATCGCGTCGGAGCGCAGCACTTCATCGCGCTTGCCGGCGCGGATCATCATGAAGATCTTCTGCGGTGAATGCTCCCAGTGCGGGCCGAACGGGCATGAGCCGGCGCACACGCCGCACTGCATGCACATCTTCACCCATTCGCCTTCTTCGACCCGTTGCTCGACTTCCGCGAGGAAGTCGTTGCGGTAGGGTGCCGGCGCGACGGCGCCGGCCATTGCGGTGTCGGCCTGCCGGTCCATCAGGCGAAGCCCTTCATGGGTGACATCCCGAGCTCCCGGATCCGCTGCGCGTAGTCGTTGATCAGCTGGGCGACGCGCTGGCTGTCGGTGATGGCGACCTCGCAACTGGTGACGCGCTCCTTCTCGAGCCCGAGTTGCTCCAGGGTGTCGTCGATCTTGCTCATGCGATAGAAGGCGAGTTCCGATCCCTTCACGAAGTGGCACTGGTAATCGTCCCCCTTCCTGCAGCCCATCAGCATCACGCCGTCGTAGCCGCCGTTCAGCGCATCGGTGATCCAGATCGAGTTGACCGAGCCGAGGCAGCGCACCGGGATCACGCGCACGAACGCCGAATACGTGGTGCGCGACAGGCCCGCCATGTCGAGCGCCGGATAGGCGTCGTTCTCGCAGGCCAGCAGCAGGATGCGCGGCTTCTCCGAGAATTCGTCGGGCATCTCGACCGCCTTGATCTGGCTGCCCACGGTGTCGATCGAATAGTTGTCGAACGAGATCACCCGCACCGGGCAGGCGCCCATGCAGGTGCCGCAGCGACGGCAGCGCGATTCGTTGAACTGCGGGTAGCGCTTCTCGTCCTCGTCGATGGCGCCGAAGGGACACTCGACCGTGCAGCGCTTGCACTGCGTGCAGCCCTCGAGACGGACCTTCGGAAACGAGAGGTCGCCCGAGCGCGGATGCGCGGCGCGGCCCAGCGATGCGTTCTCGACCGCCTGGATGGCCTTGAGCGCCGCGCCGGTCGCGTCGTCGATGGCCTGCGCAATGTCCATCGGCCGGCGTACGGGTCCGGCGGCATAGATGCCGGTGCGGCGTGTCTCGTAGGGGAAGCAGATGAAGTGCGAGTCGGTGAAGCCGTGGCGCAGCGTGGGCATGTCCTTGCCCTGCCGGTAGCTCAGGTTGAGCACCGACACCTGTTGCGCCTTCGCCGGATCGTCGTCGGCGAGTTCGATGTCCACGCCGCTGTTGGGCACCTGCCCGGTGGCGAGCACGACCAGGTCGGCCCCGATGGCGGCGTCTTCGTCGAGGATGAGGTCGTGCATGCGCACGGTGCATCCGGTCGCCGTCGCCTCGACCTTCGAGACGCTGGCCCTGGTGAAGATCACCCCCTTTTCCTGGGCGCTGCGATAGAAGTCTTCTCCCATTCCCGGCACGCGCAGGTCAGTGTAGGCGATGACCGTCTCGACCTGCGGGTTGGCCTGCTTGAAGTACATCGCCTGCTTGATGCTGGTGCCGCAGCAGTGGCCCGAGCAGTAGGGCAGGTGGCGACCGCTGCCGTCGCGCTGGCCGGCGCACTGCACGAAGACGACGCTGCCGACTTCGCGCCCGTCGGCGCGGCGGATCGGCTGGCCGTCGGCGGCGCGCGCGAGCGCTTCGAGGCCGGCCTGGTCGACCACGTTCGGGGCGCCGCCACCGAGTTCGGGCAGCCTGTCCAGCGGGTAGGTGGTGAAGCCGGTCGCCTGCACGATGGCGCCGACCGTCACTTCCTCGCTGCCGCCGCTCGCGCGGGCGATGCTGACCTTGAAGCGGCCCGGCGCCCCCGAGGTCTCGGCCAGCGTCGACGCGGTGTGCACGGTAATGAGCGGGTGTGCGCGTACCGCCGCGATCAACTCGGGCAGCCCGGTCGGCTGCGGCTCGGTGTACGGTGCCCGCCCCGGCGTGCGGCGATGCAGGGTTGCCGCCCAGCCGCCGAGTTCGGCGGCCTGCTCGACCACGATCACCTCGTAGCCGGTCTGCGCGGCTTCGAAGGCGGCGGTCAGGCCGGACACGCCGCCGCCCACGACCAGCAGGCGTTTGTTGCCGGCGGCCTCCGGATTGGGCTCGGGCAGCCTCATCTTCTTCAACTCGGCGCAGCCCATGCGCACGTAGTCTTCGGCCATCTCCTGGCGCACCTCGGCGTGCTTGTCGCCCTCGGGCACGATCCACACCACGCCCTCGCGCAGGTTGGCCCGCGTCATCGCGACGTCCGGAAACTGGAAGGCCTCGGTCTTGGCGCGCCGCGAACAGGCCGCGATCATCAGGTGCGTCACCGCCTCGCCGCTGATCTGGTCGCGGATCATCTGCACGCCTTCTGCACTGCACAGCATCTCGTGTCGGCTCACCCGCGGCAGCTTGCCCTCCTTTCGCGCGACCTGTTCCAGGCGCCCGACATCGAGCGCCTCGCCGATGCCGCAACCGGTGCACAGATATGCAGCGAAACTGTTCTCGGCCACTCTGCTGTCCTGTTCGATGGATGGTGCTATGACTCGGCGCCGGCGCTGCGACGCACCGCCCTGATCGCGTGCAGGGCCGCCGCGGTGGCGCTCTGCACGGCGCGGTTGACGTCGAGCGGGCTGGCGGCGGCGCCGGCGCCGATCAGTCCGGCATCGGCTGATCCTTCGATGAAGCCGGAGGAATCGCCCAGCACGTCGGCAGGCAGTTCGATGCCGAGCGACTCGGGCTCCATGCCGATGGCGAGCACGACCAGGTCGTGCTCGCTGGCATAACGGTGGTAGCCCTCGGTATCGACGCCGTGCAGCACCGGATTGTCGTTTTCGTCGTTCCGCGCAATCCGTGCCACCTTGGACTTGACGAACTTCACCGTCGCATCTTCCTGCACCTTGCGGTAGAAATCCTCGAACCGGTCGATCGAGCGGATGTCGATGTAGTAGACGGTGGAACGTGCCGCTTCACCGAAGGCCTCGCGCACGTACTGGGTCTGCTTGAGCGAGGCCATGCAGCAGATGCGCGAACAGTGGCGCAAGTGGTTTTCGTCGCGTGAGCCGGCGCACTGGATGAAGGCGATGTCGCGTGCTTCCTTGCCGTCGGAGGGGCGCAGCAGCCGCCCGCCGGTGGGTCCCGACGGGTCGGCCAACCGCTCGAACTCCACGCTGGTGATCACGTTGGGCAGGCGCCCGTAACCGTAGGGCTGGATCTTCGCGGCATCGTAGGGCCGCCAGCCGGTGGCCCAGACCACCGCCCCGACATGGAGTTCGACCGACTCTTCCTTCATGTCGAGATCGATCGCGTCGTAGCGACAGGCTGCCCTGGCGCGCTGCCCGTCCTCGTTGCCGACGATCGACGGATCGATCACATAGCGCAGCGGCCAGGCCATCGTGTGCGGCAGGTACGCCGCCTTGACGCGGCCCATGCCGTAATTGTGCGCATCCGGGATGGTGCTGCCGACTGCTGCCGCGCACTCGCCGCAGGCGGTGCAGCGCTCGTTGACGAAGCGCGGATGGATCTTCATGGCGACCCGGTAGTCGCCGCGCCGGCCGCTCACGCGCACCACTTCGGCCATGGTGATCACGCGGATGCGGGGATTGGCCTTCAGGCGGCGCAGGTTGATCTCGAGCCCGCAAACCGGGTGGCACATCTTGGGGAAGTAGCGGTACAGCCGTGCGGTGCGCCCGCCGAGCACGGGGCCGCGCTCGACCAGCACCACCTCCTTGCCGCACTCGGCGGCTTCCAGTGCCGCAGTCATGCCGCTGATGCCGCCCCCGACGACGAGGATGGTCGGGTTGGTGGCGATCGGCTCGCTCATGGACTCTCCAGCGCATCGTTCAACGCCGTTGCAGTCTCGCCGCAAAAGCACCGTCGGGCTATTCCCCCCAATGGGTATTCCCCCCAATGGGTAGATCAGTCGAGCGTCATGATCCGGAAGTGTGGTTCGGCGAGCTCGGCCAGCAGCCAGGTTGGCGGCGCGCCCAGGCCCGCGACGGTGCCGGGATTGACCAGCCATGCCAGGCCGCCATCGATCGTCACCTGGCGTGCAATCGAGGCCTGGTGCGAGTGACCGCAACAGACGATGTCGTAGTCGCCGGTACAGGCGATTCCGCGCGCGTAATGAGGATGGTGGGTGGCGAAGATCCGCCGCCCTCCCAGCGTGAGCACCGCGTCGGCGCCATGGTAGGTGATCAGCCCGCCCGAGCGCGCGCACAGCCGATGCAAGGCTGCGGCGTCGCCGAGGTTGTTGCCGTGCACGAGGTGCACCGGGACGCCGAGGGCGAGCAAGGGCTCCAGGGTGCCCGCGCCGATCAGGTCGCCGCAATGCACGACCGCGCGCGCGCCGGCCTGCGCGGCCTGCGACACCGCGCCAGCCAGCAGGGGCGCGCGGTCATGGCTGTCCGAGACGATGCATATCCTCATGCACCGGACGCCGTTCTACGCCACGTAGCGCTTGCTGGCGCGGCGGCGGCCCGGCCGGGACTTCTGGATGATCACCCCGCGCACCGGCGACAGGTCGGCGATCGGCATGTCGGGCCAGGCGGGATTGAGGGCGTGCAGCAGCCATCCGCCGGCCGCATCGCGTGCGAGTTGCCGAAAGATCCACTCGTCGTTGCAGCGGGCGAGCACGAAGGTGCCGTCGCCGGCCAGTCCGTCGGGTTCGATCACGATCACTTCGCCCTCGGCGAACTCGGGCAGCATCGAGTCGCCGATCACCATCAGCGCGAACGATTCGCCCGACGAGCAGGCTGCGCCCGCGTCGCCCATGCTGGTCAGATGTAGAGGCTGATGTCGGCCGATCCGGCGAATTCGAGGAAGGTGGCGGCGCCACCGTAGTCGACGCCGTCGATGAAGTCCGGCGCTTCGTAGTCGAACAGGTCGACGGTCATCTGGCAGGCAATGAACTTCACGCCGGCTTCGAGGCAGAGCGAACGCAGTTCGACCAGCGATGCGACTCCCTTGGTCTTCATCTTCTTCTTCATCATCATGGTTGCCATCGCTTCCATGCCCGGCAGCGCCTGCACCATCACCGGCATCGGCACCGGCATCGGCATCGCCGGGTTGGCCAGCGGGCTGATGCGGATCGTGTCCAGGTCCTTGCGCAGCAGCGCCAGGCCGTAGAACGTGCAGAACACCTGCACGTCGTAGCCGAGCGCGGCTGCCGTCGAAGACAGGATCAGCGGAGGGTAGGCCCAGTCGAGCGTGCCCTTGGTGGCAATGATCGCCATCTTCTTCGCTTCCATGAATCCGGCCTCCCTCTATTTCTTCCTGATCAGGAACACGTAGTCGCCACCTTCAGTGGACGAGCCGATCAACTCGTTGCCGGTCTGGCGCGCGAAGGCTTCCATGTCCTTGATCGAGCCGGAATCCGTCGAGGTAACGCGCAGCACCTGGCCGGAGCCCAGGTCATTGAGCGCCTTCTTGGTCTTGATGATCGGCAGCGGGCAATTCAGCCCGCGCGCATCCAGTTCCTTGTCGAAATCCATCTGCTGCTCCCCCGTCAGAACTGCCATCCGAACGCGACACCCAGCGAGTTCTGGTCCATGCGCAGGTCGGCGGTGCCGCCGCCAAAGCCTGCCGGCGGCATGCCGGGTGGCAATCCACCGCTCACGGAATTCCGGAACGCGTGCATATAGGCTACGCTGACTTCCTTGCCTGCGCCCAACTGCCAGGTTGCGCCAAGGGTGACATGATTCTCGATCACGCCGGGTGCGAGGATGTTGAACATGACCTCGCTCGACGGGATGGGCTGGCGACCCATGCTCAGGCCGCCGCGCAGGGTCAGTCTCTCATTGACGGCGTAGCTGGCGCCCAGCTTGAACACGGTCATGTCGCGCCAGCCGAAGCCGGGTCCGTTGGCCGCGCCCAGTGGAACCCCGGACATCAGGATCGCCATCGGATTGCCGACGGCGTTGATTCCGCTGTAGTCGATCTGCTGCACGTCGGCCGCGATGGTGAGTTTCGGCGTCGCCTTCACTGCGATGCCGACCCCATAGTTGGCCGGAATGTCGAAGTCGCCGCCATCGGCAAACAGACCGGCATAGTCCTTGAACTTGTCCATCTTCGTCTTGGTCTGGTAGGTCGCACCAAGCGTCACCGTGTCGCTGATGCGGCCGGTCCAGCCGATGCGCACCCCCCAGCCGGTGGAGGAATCCTCGCCCCTGTTGGTCACCCGGGCGGGATCCGATGACATCCCCGTGAAGGGCTGCAGGCCGTATGCCGAAAAGCGCTGCATCGCGAGCACCAGCGAAACGCCGACCGAATGGGCGGGGGTGAGTCGCCAGGCCAGCGTCGGCGCCACGAACAACTGGGTCAGGTCGACGCCGGTATCGCCGCTCGCCCCGATCGATGCGAAGGGAGAACGCTCGTAGGTGGTGTTCATGCCGCCGTTGCCGTACACCGCCACGCCCAGCGACAGGTCCGGCGTGAGCATGCGGTTGTAGCCCAGGTCGGGCATGAAGAAGGTGCTGCGGCCGTCGCCGTCGTAGGTGCCGTCCATGCCGAAGGCATTGCCGCTGATCTGCGTCTCGCGCCGCGGCATGAACACGTCGAGCCCGACATCGAAGCGATTGCCGACCAGGACCATTCCGGCCGGATTGGTGGCGGCGGCCATTGCGTCTTGCGGAAGTGCAATGCCGACCCCCGCCATGCCCTTGGCCTTGATCCCGAAGCCGTGGGAAAAATAGCCGTTGGTGGCGTGGGCGAGGACCGGCACGGCGCAGGCGGCCGCGGCCAACACGATTGCCTTGATGCTGGATCTCAAGATGTCTTCTCCCCGATCTTGTCGTCGAATGCGGCGCGAATTCACTGCCCGCGGCCGTCGTTGCCCATGTTCCGGTCGGGTCCGGCGGGCGTCCATAACCCTCAAGAGGCTCGCGACATTACCTCGATGGGGTATGCGGGATCACCTGCTCAGGTCTTGTCGGCCAGCATCGCGAAGTAGGTCTCCCGCGACCTGGCGTACAGCGCGTGGCGCATCGTGACCCAGCCAGCCACCTCGGCCTCGGGCATCGGCCTGGACAGGTGGTAGCCCTGCACCTCATCGCAGCCCAGGCGTGCCAGGCAGCGCAATTCCTCGACCGACTCCACGCCTTCGGCCACCACCTTCAGCCCGAGTTGCTTGCCCAGTTCGATGGTCGAGCGCACGATGGTCAGGTTGCCGCGATGGCGATGGATGCCGCTGACGAAGGAACGATCGATCTTCAGTTCGTTCACCGGCAGTTGCTGCAACTGCTTGAGCGTGGCGTAGCCGGTGCCGAAATCGTCGACCGACAGCTTCACGCCCAGCCGCGAAAGGGTGCGCAGGTTCTTCATCGCCACCTCCGACTCGGTCACCACGCCGCTCTCGGTGATCTCCAGGCACAGGCGCTTGGGATCGACGCCGCTGCGCCGCAGGACGTCGAGCGCGTCGTGGGCGAACCCGGCATTCTGGATGTCGAGTGCCGATACGTTGACCGAAACGACCAGGTCCAGGCCAGCCGCAGCCAGGGTTCGCGAAAAGGATGCGCCGCGTTCGATCACCCAGCGCGTGATCTCGCGCATGAACCCGGTCTGCTCGGCAAAGGGGATGAACTCGTTGGGCGGCACGCGCCCGCGCACTGGATGGTTCCAGCGCACCAGGCCTTCGAGGCCGGCGATCAGGCCGCTGCGCAAGGCCAGCTTGGGCTGGTAGTCGAGTTCGAACTGGCCTCCTTCCAGTGCGGCACGCATCTCGCCAAGCAGCGACAGGTAGCTGCGATGCAGTCCCCCTCCGTCGCCATCGAAGACCTGGTAGCCCGAGCGCGATCGCTTGGCGCGGTACATCGCCGAATCGGCATGCCGCAACAGGGTGACGTCGTCCTGCCCATGGTCGGGATGCACGGCGATGCCGATGCTGATGCCGATGTCGATCAACTGCTCGCCGTGGCGCAGGGGTGCCTTCATGGCCTCGATCACGCGAGCGCCGACCTCGCGCGCCGCTTCCACTCCGCCGGCCATCAGCAGCACGAACTCGTCACCGCCCAGGCGTGCAACCGTATCGCTGTCCCTGACCGTGGCACGCAGGCGACGCGCGACCTCCCTGAGCACCATGTCGCCGGTATCGTGTCCGAGCGAATCGTTGATGACCTTGAAGCGGTCCAGGTCCAGCAAGGCGACCGCGAAGCTGGCGCGGGCGCGCTGTGAAACCATGATTGCGTGGCGGATCCGGTCGACCAGCAGGGCACGGTTCGGCAAGCCCGTGAGAGAGTCCGAGAGCGCCGACTCCATGATGCGGCGCTCGCGGACCGAAGTCGACGCCGACAAGCCGTTGACTGCGTCCAGGACGCCGCTGATCTCGTCGCCCGACTCGGGCGCCGGCGCCCCTTCGGCATCGGCGTCGTGAATGCGCGCGATCGCCTGCCGAGCCAGTGCCAGCCGAACGGCCGCGCGCCGGCCGAGCCACCAGGCGGTCAGGGCCGCCGCGGCCGTGGCGACCGACATCGTCGACCACAGGAACATCCAGGTGCGCGCGCTCAGGGGGCCGGCGGCGAAGGCGGCGAGCGTGAGCCAGGCCGCCTGCGCGAATCCGGTCGCCAGTCCCGCCGCCAGCGCGTAGCGCATGGCCAGGCCAGGGCCGCGGCGTCGCCGCGGCGCTGGCTGGCTGCCCGGGTCTGGTGCGCGCATGCTGCGCAGTCTGGGCGAACGACTCCGCGCTCGCGGGACTGCCGCGCCGGACGGCACTCACCCCCCGATGAAGCGCGTCGCGGCGCAGCATTGCGACCACACCGTCGAACAGGCGTGCTTCGCCCGCCTTTTTCTTGGGTATGCTGGAGGCTGTCGTGGCGCAACCGATCGATGGAGATACGCATGAGGGTGATCAAGCAGGCTGCCATCTTCGCGGCCCTGGCCTTTGTCATTGGTTCGGCTTATGGCCAGGCCCTGACCGGCACGCTGAAGAAGGTCAAGGAAACCGACAGCATCACGGTGGGCTATCGCGAGTCCTCGATTCCGTTCTCCTATCTCGACAATGACGGCAAGCCCATCGGCTATGCGATGGTGCTGTGCGGCAAGATCGTCGACGCGGTGAAAGCCGAGTTGAAGATGCCCAGGCTGAAGGTCAACTACGTGCCGGTCACGTCGAGCAACCGCATCCCCTTGCTGGAAAACGGCACCATCGACCTGGAGTGCGGCTCGACCACCAACTCGGTGGCGCGGCAGAAGCAGGTGGCGTTCGGCCCGACCTATTTCGTGATCAACGTCAGCGCCGCGGTGAAGAAGGATTCGGGCATCGACCGCTTCGAGCAGCTGAAGGGCAAGACGATCGTCACCACATCGGGGACGACTTCCGTTCCCCTGCTGAAGAAGTACGCCAAGGCCGAAGACGCCGACTTCAAGGAAATCTACGGCAAGGACCATGCCGAGAGCTTCCTGCTGATGGCCGACGGGCGGGCAGCGGCCTTCGTGATGGACGACATCCTGCTGGCCGGCCAGATCGCCAACTCCAAGGATCCGGGTGCCTACAAGATCCTGCCCGGTTCGCTGCGCAGCGAGCCCTACAGCATGATGCTGCGCAAGGGCGACCCGCAGTTCAAGGCGCTGGTGGACAAGACCATCGACGCGGTGATGAAGTCCGGCGAGATCAACACGATCTACGCCAGGTGGTTCACCAGCCCGATCCCGCCCAAGGGCATCAACCTGAACTTCCCGGAGAATGCCGCCAACAAGGAAGCCTTCGCCCACCCCAACGACAAGGGCGTGGAGTAAGCGGATGCGCAGCCCGCGGGCCAGGCAGGCGGCGCATCCGTAGCTGAAGCCCGGCCATGTTCGATCTCGGCATCCTGGGCCAGGAGATCCCCGACGGCGACTCGACCTGGGCCGTATCGCTGCTTTCGGGACTGCAGTACACGCTGATCCTGGTCGTGCTGGCCTGGATCGTTGCGATGGTGATCGGCTCGCTGCTCGGCGTGCTGCGCACGACCAACCGGCGCTGGGTGGTTGCGCTCGGTGACGCCTGGGTGGAGTTGTTTCGCAACATTCCACTGCTGGTGCAGTTCTTCCTGTGGTACTTCGTCATCCCCGAGTTCATCCCGCCGCTCAAGCGCATGGCGATCGCGATGGACCCGACCAGTTTCCAGTTGCTGGTGTCGGTGGTCTGCCTCGGGCTGTTCACCTCAGCGCGCATCGCCGAGCAGGTCAAGTCCGGCATCCTGTCGCTGTCGGGAGGCCAGCGAATGGCCGGCTACGCGATGGGCTTGACCCAGGCGCAGACCTACCGCTACGTGCTGCTGCCGATGGCCTTTCGCATCGTCATCCCGCCGCTCACCTCCGAGTCGATGAACCTGGTGAAGAACTCGGCGGTGGCCTATTCGATCGGGCTGACCGAACTGTTCTTCCGCACGCGCGAGATGGGCGAGATGACGTTTCGCTACTTCGTCGCCTTCGGTGCCGCCACCGTGCTGTACATGGTGGTGGCCTTCGCCATCAATCGCGTCTTCGCATGGGTGGAGCGCGCGGTGGCGGTGCCCGGCTATCTCGGCGGCAAGCGGTAGCAGCGGCGATGGCGGAATTCGACTGGAGCTCCATCGCGGGCGCGATGCCTTTCCTGATCAAGGGCCTGGCCTACACGGTGCAACTCACCGTGATCGCGGCCATCGGGGGCACGCTGTGGGGCATCCTGCTGGCGCTGGCGCGCCTGTCCAGCATCCGGCCGCTGGCGTGGGCGGCCGCCGCCTACGTGAACCTGATGCGTTCGATCCCGCTGCTGCTGGTGATCTTCTGGTTCTACTTTCTCGTGCCGGTGATGCTGCAATGGGTCACCGGTGCCGACTATCCGCCCAGGATCGGCGCCGAGCGCTCGGCCTACGTCACCTTCATCCTGTTCGAGGGTGCGTACTTCTGCGAGATCGTGCGCGCCGGCATCCAGAGCATCCCCAGGGGACAACTCGGTGCGGCCTATGCCGTGGGCCTGGGCTATGCGCAGGCGATGCGCCTGGTCATCCTGCCGCAGGCCCTGCGCAACATGCTGCCGGTGCTGCTGACGCAGACGATCGTGCTGTTCCAGGACGTCTCGCTGGTGGCGCTGCTCAACGTCACCGACCTGGTCGGCGC
>CAZXLV010000066.1:0-12493 GCA_964641405.1 uncultured Limnobacter sp.
CTGGCGATCCTGCACAACGGCGGCGGCACCGGGGTGATGGCGGTCGACGAACTGCAACTCGGCGGTGGGCATCGCGCCCAGTTGTCGCCCGAAACCTGCGCGCACCTGGCGAAGGCACTTCCCGACGGCGCTCATGCCGGCAACCCGCTCGATCTCGGGGTGAACGCCTCGGGGGAACGCTATGCCCAGTGCCTGAAGACGGTGCTCGCCGACCCGGGGGTGAACGCGGTGCTGGTGCTGCATGCGCCCACCGCGACCACGCCCAGCGAGGAGGTGGCCGAGGCCGTCATCGGCGTATTTCGCGAGCAAACGGGCGCGCGCATCCTGACCAGCTGGGTCGGTGCGGGGGCCATGGAGGCGGCACGGCGCCTGTTCGCCGAGGCGGGCGTGCCCACCTATGCCACGCCTTCGAGCGCGGTCAAGGCGTTCCTGCACCTGATGGGCTTCCATCGCAACCAGGAAATGCTGATGCAGACGCCACCGTCGCTGGCCAGCGAGTTCCAGCCCGACAGTGCGGCGGCTCGCGCCATCGTCGAGCGCGCGCTCGCGCGCGACAACGGCCTGCTGACCGAACCGGACGCCAAGGCGGTGCTTGCCGCCTATGGCATTCCAGTGCCCAGGTCGCGCATTGCGTGCTCGGTCGACGAGGCAGCCCAACTGGCCGATGAGGTGGGCTATCCGCTTGCGCTGGCGGTGCTCTCGCCGAACATCGCACACCGCTGGGATTTCGGCGGGATCGCGCTGCACCTGGAGAGCATGGATGCGGTGCACACGGCGGCCGATGCCATGGTCAAGCGTATTGCAGACGCGATGCCTGCCGCGCGCATCGACGGCTTCACGCTGCAGCGGATGGTGCCGCACACCAACGCGCGCCAGTTGATCATCCGCGTGACCAACGATCCGCTGTTCGGCCTGGTGATCGTGTGCGGCGAGGGCGGGCGCGGTGCCGAGGTGATCCGCGACCATGCGATCGGCTTTCCACCGTTGAACCTGCCGCTGGCACGCGAGCTGATTTCGCGGGCTCACCTGGACAAGCTGCTGCAGGCCCATCGCGACCGGCCGGCGGCCGACATCGACGCGGTCTGCCTCGCCTTGGTGAAAGTGTCGCAGATGCTGGTCGACATGCCGGAGATCGTCGCGCTGGACATCAACCCGCTGTTCGCCGATGAGCACGGTGTCATCTGCATCGATGCGCACATGCGCGTCGAGGCGCTGGCCGGACGCGAGAGCCGGCTGGCAATCCGGCCGTATCCGAAGGCGCTGGAGGAAACGGCACGCATGCGCGATGGTCGCGAAATCCTGTTGCGGCCGATCCGTCCCGAGGACGAGCCCGCGCATCACGCGCTGATTGCCCGGATGTCGGCGGAAGACCTGCGGCTGCGCTTTTTCAGCTACGTGCGGGAGTTGCGCCATGCGCAGATGGCGCGGCTCACGCAGGTCGATTACGACCGCGAGATGGCCTTCATCGCGACCGCCCTCGATGAGAACGGCCAGCCGGAGACGCTTGGCGTGGTGCGCACCGTGACCGACCCCGACAACCTGGAGGCGGAGTTCGCAGTCCTGGTGCGCTCCGACCTGAAGGGGCAGGGCCTGGGCCACCTGCTGATGAACAAGATCATCGATTACAGCCGGGCCAACGATACCGGGGCGATCACCGGCCTGATCCTGGCGTCCAACGAGGGGATGCTGGCGCTGGCGCGCCGCCTCGGATTCGCCATGAAGCGGGTGCACGATGGCGAGACCATCGAGGCGCGGCTGGTGCTCAGGCCAGCGGCGTAGGAGGCTGTCGGGCTTCGGGAAGGGGTCGCGTCCGGGCCGGAAAGCCGTGAGGGGCCGGTTCAGGTGGATGCGCCGACGGCCCGAATCCCGGCCTGTTGCACCTCTTCGAGTCCCGCTGCGAGGCGGATTGCAATGGCGCACATTGCGGCGAGCACGACGAGTACCGCTGGCGCGCCGAAGCTCTGACCGATGAAACCGAAAATTCCCGCCCCGAGCATTGCCACGCCGCCAATCGTGTTGGTGAGCGCCGTGTACGCACCGCGATGGGTTGCGCCCGACATGTCGACGATGTGCGTCGTGCGAGCGAGCCGCACGCCCTGTTCGGCGATGGTGAGCGCAAAGACCAATGCAGCCAGCACCAGCACGGAGTCCGCGGAGAGACCCAGGCCCGTGCCCAGGCCCGCACCGATCGTGGCAGCGGCGCCCAGGCACACGGCTCCGAGCGCGGCTGCGCTGACCAGGACGCGGCGACTCGATACGTCGGACAGCCGCCCCCAGACATAGCTGCTCGAGATCGTCGCAAGCGCCGAGGCGACGACGAAAGGCCCGAGTGCCGGCGAGACAGCACCGGCCTGGCGCTCGCCCAGCGCGATCACGAACGGCGGCGAGAGCGCGGTCGCCATCAGCAGGCAGCGCACGGCAATGAAGCGAACCAGTTGCGGATCTTCGCGCAGCAGCCGGAACTGCCGGATTGCGACGCTGAGTGCATTGCCACCGCCTTCGGTCGCACCGGGGGCTTCGGCCAGCGATGCGAACAGCAGTGCGGCGATCACCCACAGCAAGCCGGCGACGACCAGCGCGGTGGCGATGGTTGCGATCGATCGCTCGACCAACCCGCTGCCGAGCAGCACGCCGAAGCCGAACACGAGCACCGCCGACAGCGTTCCGGCGGTGCCCGCGACCGTGCCGCGCATGGACTTGCTGACCGTCTTGCCGAGCACGTCCTTGTGCGCGATCGAGCAGGCGCTTCGCGCGACCGAAAGCACGCTGAGCAGGATGAGGATTGCCCAGCCTGCCATGGCGCCTTCCAGCAGCAGTGCCGACAGCGCGATGCCGATCGCGCACAGGCCCTGCACCACGCTGCCGATCGCCCACACCCATTTGCGCAGCGGCATCGAGCGGATGCCTGCGGCGATGACCAGTTGGGGCAGCAAGGCGCCCGCTTCGCGGATGGGCACGAGCAGGCCGAGCATGAACAAGGGGGCGCCGATGGTCGCGATCAACCAGGCGAGCACGATCCTGGGGTCGAGCAGCCCGTCGGCGGTCTTCGTTGCCGCCAGCACCCAGACGTGCTTGAGGAAGTTGCCGGGCTGCTCGCGACAGCTCTCCTCGGGGATGTCCAGGCATACGCGATCGCCGTCGTCCCCGGTGAGGATCTCGTAGACGCGCTGGCGCAGGGTCAGCCTCCCAGGGGCGCGGCGCGGGCGCTGCGACTGAGCGCGCCGCGTACCACCGCACTGACGGTGCTCAGGATGAAGGCAGCCAGCGCGACGGCATTGAGCATGCCGCCCATGCGGGTCAGCGCGAAATCACCGCTTGCATCGCCGAGGATGCGCAGGCCCAGCGACAGATGCAGCAGCAGCAGCGGCAGGTAGAAAGTGGGGTGGTAGGGGACTGCGACCCGCAATACCGCCGGGAAGATGATCGCGGCGTGGCCGAATACCATCGAAAACACGAAGCCGAGCGCAAGGGCGTGCACGGCGGTGTCGTAGGAGCGTGTGCCGGGCACCAGGCCATCGAACACCATCACCGCGCTGCCCAGTGCCAGCCACGCGTAGCCCGACAGCAGGCACACCGCGATGAAGCGCGTCAGACCCTTGCCGCGCACGGTGCGGCGCGCAATGTCCTGCTTGAGCAACCAGGCCGACAGGGCGAGCAGGCCGACGGCGAACACGGTTGCCCCCCAGGGCTGGAACGCCCCGAAGAGGCCGATCATCACCAGCAGCAGGATGGCTGCGAAGAGGCCCTTTGCAATCGGCGAGGGCGGCAGGAAGCGCGACAGTTCGAGCCGTTCGCCGGCAATGGTGAGGATCAGGAATGCCAGCCACCAGGTGACGATTTCATGAACGGCTGCGCCGGCGGCCCACAGCGCGATGCCGATCGGCCAGCACGCCGCTCCCAGTGCCAGCGTGAAGGTGAACAGCGCGCGCTGACGGCGAAAGATGTCCAGTGAGCCGGCCAGCAGCACCAGTCCGCCGCCCAGAAAGAGCCACACAGCCAGCCCGTTGGCGCCGAACACGGTGGACAGGCCACCGGCGCCGGCCAGCAGCGGCCCGGCATAGGCCCAGTAGCGACCGATCGCCACTGCCCGCTCGAGCGAGATCACGACTCCGAAGAAACCGCAGATCATCAGCGGGCCATGCAGGGCGGCGGCCGATGCTGCCACCGCGGGCATGCTCCAGCCAAGGCGAGCGAGTCCGGCGCCGGCGCCGACGAACAAGGCGATGAAGCCGAGAATCAGCAGCGGCACCCGCCAGGGAGGCGGCAGGCCGGTTGTCGCGGAGGCTGCTCCCGTGTGTCCCGACAAACCGGCGACCTTACCAGCCGAAATGATCACGTGCGATACCGGTCATCTTGTCGGGAGTCCAGGGTGGATCCCAGACCAGTTCGACGTCGATGACGGCATCGGGAGGCGTGATCGAGGCGATCGCCCTGCGGGCATTGTCGGTGATCATGTCGGCCATCGGACAGGCCGCCGTGGTCATCGTCATGTCGACGTGGACCGTGTTCTCGCTCACCTGGACGTCGTAGACCAGTCCGAGGTCGACGATGTTCATCCCGGCCTCGGGATCGTCGACCTGCTTGAGCACTTCGCGGACGGCGTCGTCGTCAGGCATGCCAGGCATGAAAGTCTCCGGTGGCCGAGCCGCTTGCGACGATCGGTTCACAGCTTCTCAGTTGAGCCTGCGCGTGAACGGCAGCCGCTGCGACGGCTCGAAGCCTATATCGTAGAGGAAGCCGAGCAACCCCAGATCGTGAGGGGCGACCTGGGTCTCGACCCGCTCGATGCGCAGCGCACCCAGGTTCAGGAACAACTGCGAGAGCAGCGCATGACCGATACCCTGGTGGGCATAGTCGGGGTCGACGCCAATGGTGTCGATCACCGCGACCGGTTCGACCCGGCCGAAGTCACCCAGGTCGACGCGGGCCATCACGAAGCCGACCACGACGTCGTCGCGACGTGCGGCCAGCGAGACGCGGATGGCGGAGTCGACCAGCGTCTCGTTGAGCTTGCGCCCGATGTACGTGCGGCGATCCTGGCCGGTGATGCTGCGATCGATGCGCGCGATGTCGGCAAGGTCGGCGGGGCTCATCGGCCGCACGTCGGCGGTGTCGCGCGCGAGCCGCTCGAAGTCGTTGCCCGACTGGCTGCCGAAGTTGATCTCCTGTGCGGGGCCTTCGCCGACCGGCATGCTGACCGGCTGGTCGCGCTGCGGCACGATGGCACCGCCGCGCACCGCACAGTCGACCACGTGGTTCGGCGCGAGCCGGAAGCCGACCGTATCGAGCCAGACCATCATCTTGTGATTGTTCCACGCGGACTGCGTCTGCAGTTCGATCACGTCGTGGCGCCGCGCCCAGGCGGCGAGCGCCTCGAACATCTGTGCGCCGATCCCCATGCCCTGTGCATCGGCGCGCACGCCGACGGCCTCGAAGCGCAGGTCGGCCTGCTTGCGACCGAACTCGCCCTCGAGGACGCGTGCCAGGATGTAGCCGACCACGCCCCTGTCGTCGACCGCGGCGAACTGTGCGTGCAGCGTGGGTTCGCGCAGGGCCGCGTTCAGTCGTCGTTCGAAGTAGGTGCGTCGCGCACGGCCTTCGATCGAGGTGTCGATCGCAACCACTGCGTCGAGGTCGGCGCTGCCCAGGGGGCGGATCGAGACGCGTGCTTCGAGGGTCGCTTGCATGGGGATTCCCGGTGTGAGATGAGTGCGGCTTCAGCCGGCAGCGTAGGCGAAGGCCAGTTCACGATCGGTGTCTTCGTCGAGCAGGTCTTCGAGCACCGGGAGCAGGGCCATCGTTTCCTTCTGGATGTGCGACACCTGGCGCTCGACCATCTCGAGCGCACCGACCTTGAGCCGGTTCCAGCCTTCGTCGTCGAGTTCGCCGGCAGCGGCGGCGCGCGCCAGCGGCAGCATTTCGTCGGCCACGGCGCGAATCGCCTCATGCTCCTCGACCATCAGTTCGGCGATGTCACCCTCGCCCGCATCGGTGAGGCGGGTGAACAACTCCTGCTCTTCGAAGTCGAAGTGCCGGTGCACGTCCTGCTGCAGGTGGCGGGCGAACATCGCGGCGACCTTGACCAGGTCGGGATTGCGCGAGGCGCCCGAACGCGGCGCGCGTGCGAAGGCGGACTCGACCTTGCCGAGCAGATCGAGATTGGTGCGATGCTCTTCATCGAGCGCGTGACTGACCTGGCTCTGGAAATTCATGACGGATCCAATGACGGTGCTTGAATGCTAGAAGCACCGGCTGGAAGCGTCCATTGATGCGGGTCAAACAACTGGTGCATTGCACCAGCAGGGCGGCGGTTCGGCAGCGGCCGCAGGACGCTTCAGCGTCGGGCGGAGCCTGCTGCGGCCTGCATCGGGCGGCGCATGCGCAGCAGCAGGACGGCGAAGAACACCAGGTAGGCCAGTGCGCCGGCGGCGCCGGCCAGCGCGCCGAGGCCGGCGAGCCAGCGGTTGTCGATGATGATCGCCATCGCCAGCAAGGCCAGTGCGGCCAGGTGGCACCAGAAGTGCACGGCCAGCGGGCGATCGTCGGTCAGCGAAGAGGGGGTGCGCGGTGCTCCCTTGCCGGGCGGCTTGTGCATCGAGGCGAGGAAGGGCATCACGCGTTGCAGGATGCCGAGCACGAAGGTGAGCAGCCAGCCGCCGATCAGCACCAGGCCGAACAGGGTGGCGATGCCAGCCGTGGGCACCTGCAGCACCAGTGCCAGCGCGACGACCAGGGTGAGTGCCAGCAAGGCCCAGGCGATTCGCACCAGGCGAAACGAACGACCGAGTTCGCGTCGCATGCCGGATCCGAGCGCGACCTGCATCAGTTGCAGGTGCAGCGCGACGGCGGCCGCCGCGGACAGGATGGCAAGGACATGCAGGGCCTGTTCGGTCGCACCAACGGTGGCGGCAGCGGCGGCAGCGAAGGCCAGGCCGAGCGCCGCCAGGCCGCAGGAGGCAAGGGCGCGACGCTCGTCGGGGGCCCTGGACAGGGCGAACATCGGCACCAGGATGTACGAGAAACCGAGCGCGAGCATGCCCATGAATCCGAAGGCCGCAAACGCGATGTGCAGCGCGAGCATGGCGCTGCGCGACAGCGTCGGCACGCCGAGGTAGAGCAGCACCAGCGCCGCAGCGCTGGCCAGCACCAGCAGCAGCGAAGCCAGCGCCGTCCAGCCGTGGGCGAGCACCACCGGCATGCCGCGCGCACCGTGCAGATTGCGCGCCAGCAGGAAGGCGTAGAGCAGCAACGCGGCGATGATGGCAATGGCACCCACTGCCAGGGGCAGCACGCTGGCCATCCCCATGCCCAGCGCCGCCAGGGCCACCCCCGGCGTGTAGAGCCACCAGACCAGCGCAGGCCAGCGCATCGAACCGACTGGCTGGCGGGTAGCCACCGGCAGCAACTGCAGGCTGGCGCCGATGGCGGTCATCACCAGCACGCCGAGCGTGATCAGGTGCAGGCCGGCGAGCGTCCAGCCGAGGCCTCCGACGAAGCGCGGCAGTGCTGCCGCATCGGCCAGCAGGGCCAGCCAGGCGAGCAGGTGGAAGCCGATCGCCGCACCGAAAAATCGCAGCGGCACTGAAGCCGGCAGCAAGCGACTGGCCGCGCCGGTCAGGAACGCGCCCGCGCCGGCAAGCTTCGGCGCCTTGCCGTTCACGGAATGCGCGCGAGCCGCAAGCGCACCTCGCCCGGATCGCCGTCGATCGTCTCGGCCGTCCAGCCGAGTTCGGCCAATTCCGGGTAGAGCATGCGCGGATCGCGGTCGTGGTGCACGATCACCGCCGTGTCATCGTCGATCGTGGCGACCAGCGCGAGGATCGTCACCAGGGGTTCGGGGGCCGGCAGGCCACGCACGTCGATGTGCATGCCGTCGGCGGCGCGCCAGCGCCGCGGAGCCTGGCCCGGCACGCGCTCGACCGGGGGAGCGCCTGACCGGGTGCTCATTCAGGCACCCTTGGGGCGCAGGTCGCGGACCCGTACCGCCTTTCCCTGCGAACGCGGAATCTCGCCCGGAGACTTGACGATCACCTCGGCGCTGATGCCGAGCATCACCTTGATCTGGTGGCCGACGCGGCGCGCGATGGCCTCATGCTCGGCGGCCGCCACGCCAGGCTGCGCCTCGGTCTCGACGGTCACGTGATCGAGGCTGCCGTGGCGTTCGACGATCAACTGGTAATGCGGGGCGACGCCGGGCATGCCGATCAGCACCGCTTCGACCTGCGAGGGATAGACGTTCACGCCGCGGATGATCAGCATGTCGTCGTTGCGCCCGGTCACGCGCAGGATGCGCACATGCGTGCGACCGCACTCGCAAGGCGTGGTGGAGACCCTGGTGATGTCACGCGTGCGATAGCGCAGCATCGGCAGCGCCTGCTTGGTGAGCGTGGTGATGACCAGTTCGCCCGGCTGGCCTTCCGGCACCTGGCGCCCGGTATCCGGATCGATGACCTCGAACAGGAAATGATCTTCCCAGCCGTGCAGGCCGTTTTGCGCACTGCACTCACAGGCCACGCCGGGGCCCATGATTTCCGACAAGCCGTAGATGTCGACCGCGCGCAGGCCCAGCCTGGCCTCGATCTCGGTGCGCATGGCGTCGCTCCAGGGTTCGGCGCCGAACACGCCGATCTCGAGCCGGGAATCCCGCTTCAGGTCGACCCCCTGCTTTTCGGCAACCTCGGCGATCGCCAGCGCGTACGAGGGGGTGGAGCACAGCACGCGAGCCTGGAAGTCGACGATCAACGAGACCTGGCGCTCGGTGGAGCCACCTGACATCGGTACCACTACGCCGCCCATTCGCTCGGCGCCGTAATGGGCGCCCAGGCCGCCGGTGAACAGGCCGTAGCCATAGGCGTTGTGCACCACGTCGCCGCGGCGCGCGCCGGCAGCGCTGAGCGAGCGCGCCACCAGGTCGGCCCAGTTGTCCAGGTCCTGCAGGGTATAGCCCACCACGGTCGGCTTGCCGGTCGTGCCCGATGAGGCATGCAGCCGTGCGAGCGTGTTCAGGGGGCGCGCGAACATGCCGAAGGGATAGTGATCGCGCAGGTCGGTCTTGAGCGTGAAGGGCACGCGCTGGATGTCGTCGAGCGTGCGGATGTCGTCGGGATGAACGCCGGCGGCATCCAGGCGCGAACGATGCAGCGGGACGTTGTCGTAGGCGTCCTTCACGGTTGCCCGAAGGCGCGCCAGTTGCAAGCCGGCAAGCTGTTCGCGCGGCATGGCCTCGACTTCGCGATGCAGGAAGCCAGCGGTGTCGCCGCGGGTGCCGACACGGCGCGCGCCCTCCGTCGTCGTACTCATGTTCACTCCTCTATGGTCGTGCGCCGCGCACTGGCAGCTTGCTGAGGGCAAAGCCCTGGTTGAACGCGGCGCGCGTGATCAGCGTGTACTTTACCCAGCTGCCGGTGGCCGCTGCGGCCACGCCGGCGATGGCGGCCACCAGGGCCGATGCGGCCGGGCCGGCGCCACCGGGTGCAAGCGTAATCGCCACGCCCGCCAGGACCAGTGCGCCCAGGGTGCCGAAACTGCGCATCGGCCGGGCCGCGGCGTCGAGCGCAGCCAGCGCGCGTGCCACGGCACTCGCGCCGAGCCGTTGTCGATAGACCCGCCAGGTGAACCAGCGTGCCAGAACCAGCGCAGCGAACAGGAGGATCAGCCAGGGCCTGGCAGCGTGGTGCCAGGGTGCGGACAACAGGAACAACCCGCCGCCCTCGGCCAGGCCGGTGGCCACGACCAGGGGCACGATCAGGGGTTCGCGCCAGGCGGGAATGCCGCGTGCCGCCTTCAGAATGCGCGCCTGGCAATAGACGAAGGCAAGGGCGAGCGCCGCCGCCACCCAGGCGAGGCCAGGCACGCCGAGCAACGCGGCGAGACCGGCCGGGAAAAGCAGTGCCGCGCAGAAGCCTTCACGCGTCATCCACGAGGTGCGCGGGTTGAAGAACACGTGCAGGGCCCGCATCGGGCGGCCGATCTCCAGCCACACGCACAGCAGGCCGAGCGCGACCAGGGCCAGTCCGCCCAGCAGCAGCAGTGCCTCGGCCTGGCCACCGACGCGCGCGAGCACGGTGAACACGATCAGGCCGGCGCCGGCGCCGCCGCACATGAAGTTGCCGGCGGCGCGCCAGTCCCAATGGGTCTGCTGCCAGGGCCTGGGGCCGAAACTCATCTCGTCATCCTCATTCCGGCTTGCGGTCCCACAGATAGTAGAAACCCGGCCCGGTTGCGAGTTCCTCGTGCATGCGGAAGTACTGGTTTTCCGCCAGCAACTGCGACACGTTGCTGGCGGGATCTTCGATGTCGCCGAAGGCCAGTGCCTGCGCGATGCAGGCGTTCACGCATGCCGGGCTCGCCTCGGGGTCGATCCCGGGTGTCAGGCCCTTCTCCAGGCCGGCATCGATGCGGTCCACGCAGAACGTGCACTTGGTGGCAACCCCCAGGCGCGAGTCGTCGCGGCGTGCGTGCTCGTTCTCCATCGGGATGCCGTAGGCGAAGCTCGGGCGCTCGGTCTTGTAGCGTGCCTGGTAGGGGCAGGCCACGGCGCAATAAGCGCAGCCGATGCACAGGTCGTAGTCGATGGTCACGATGCCGTCGAGGCGCTTCTTCGTGGCAGTGGTCGGGCACACTTCCATGCACGGCGGATCGTCGCAGTGCTGGCATCCGGTCGGCACGAAGGCGCGCTGCACATCGGGGTACTCGCCGAACTCCATGTCGAGCACCCGACGCCACTGCACTTCGGGTGGCGTCGCGTTGGTGTGCTTGCACGAGGCGGTGCAGGTCTGGCAGCCGACGCAGCGGCGCAGGTCGGCGACCATTGCCCAGCGGGTCATGCCGCGGCCCTCCCGATGCGCACACGCACGATGTCGGCGCTCGAACCGGTGGCGTCGGTGAGGTCCATCGACATCGATCCGAGCTTGTTCAGGCTCGGCACGCCGAAGTCCTTCGCCAACGGAGTGGCCCAGTGGTCGAACTGCCCGATCAGCAGCAGCGTATCGGGGCGGATGCCCTGGCGCAGCACGGCGCGCCCGTGCACACTGTGCTTCGGGGTGGCGATCTCGATCGCATCACCATCCTCGATGCCCAGTCGCGCCGCCGCCTGCGTGTTGATGATGACGCCGCGGTGTCCGGCGACGTTGCCGGCCACCTCGTGGATCATCTGCATGCCTACGTTGCCGCCCCAGACGTACTGCATGCTGCGTGCAGTGATCAGCCAGAACGGGTAGTCCTCGGCGCGCCCCCCGCTGGCAGTGACCATGCCCTCCCACAGGCCGGGGAAGTCCTTCCACGGCGGCAGCGCCTGGTATTCGTTCATCTGCTTGTCCCACCAGTGCATGTCGTGCTCGTGCAGGCGCCGTCCGAGTTCGGCGCCCACGCGCAGCAGCCTCTCCTGGTAAGGCATCTCGAAGCGCAGCCCGCGCTCGACCATGGTGGGATACAGGTACCAGGCGATGCGCGGGAACGGCCTGGTGGCGAGGCCCTGCTCCTTCCACCAGTCGAGCCCGTGCGCCTGCGCACCCTCGGTCAACTCGGCGCTGGCAGCGCGGCATGCGGCGTCCCAGATCTCGTCGCGCGTGTAGGCCCGGTCGGGGGCAAGGGAGAAGTCGCCGTGCTCGCCCGCGAGCGCCACCCCGCAGGTGCCCCGGTTGATGGACGCGTTGTACTTGTCGAGGATGCCGCTGCGGCGTGCCAGTTCGGTGGCGATGTCGGTGAAGTCACGTGCCTCGCCGCGCAATTCCACCGCCGGCTGGCGCAGCGCGAAGCCTTCGTGGTCCCAGAACTGCTCGACGTACTTGGTGGCGCCGATGCGGATGAGCTGCAGGCCTTCGAGGTCGGTGGCGTCGGGCAGCAGGATATCGGCGAAGTGGTTGGTTTCGTCGCGCGTGTAGGCGAGCGCGACCACGAACGGGAAGCGCGCGATCTTTTCGCTCACCGCGAGCGTGTCCAGGAACGAGATCGCCGGATTGGTCCGGTAGACGAACCAGACGTCGGGGTAGGTGACCTTGGGCAGGCCCTTGGGGGTCTCGTCGAGGAACATCCACGAGAAGTGGGTCGGGCCGAGCGCCTGCGCCCAGGCGCCGTTACCCACCAGCGGAACCATGGTGCGGTAGGCGTTGCGGATGTTCGGCTGCGGCGACCAGTGCTCGCGATCAGTCGCGTTCATCGGATAGGCCATGAACCCGTCGGGTCCGGGCCTGGCGCTTTCGAGCCGCTCGGACATGGGACGTACCAGGCGCACGGTGGTGCCGATGGTGCCGCCAGGCACTTCGAGCGCACCCACCAGCGTGGCGAGCAGGGTGCGCGCCCAGCAGCACTCGTAACCGCCCCAGCCGTTGTTGATGGTCTTGCCGAGCGTGACGGCGACCGGACGGTAGGGCAGTTGCCTGCCTTCGATTTCGATGGTCTGGCCGACGCAGGCGTGCTCGACGTATTCGAGGGCGACCTTGCGCATGGTCGCGGCGGGCACGTCACAGACCGCCGCGGCCCACTCGGGCGAGTA
>CAZXLV010000067.1:0-12413 GCA_964641405.1 uncultured Limnobacter sp.
GCGGCGAGCACGGCCCGGTGTCGATGGGCAAGGCGTGGCGCGAGATGGTCCATCGTTACTTCGCCAAGGCGCTCGGCTTGCTGGTGATCGCGATTGCCGTCGTGGCCTGGCGTCGACGCACCGTGCTGCGCCAGTCGCCGACGCTGGCCGTCGCGCTGGTCGGCGTGGTGATCCTGCAGGGCATCTTCGGCATGTGGACGGTCACCCTGCTGCTCAAGCCGGCGATCGTCACTGGCCACCTGCTCGGCGGCCTGCTCACCTTCTCGCTGCTGTTGTGGTTGTGGCTCAGGCAGTTGCCGCCAGGCCGCTACGTCGACGCGGAGCCGATGGCGATGCTGCGCGGCCCCGCCATGCTGGGTCTGTTCCTGTTGTCGGCGCAGATCTTCCTAGGCGGCTGGACGAGCACGAACTACGCGGCGCTCGCGTGCACCGATCTGCCGACCTGCCAGGGTCAATGGTGGCCGGCGATGAACTTCACCGATGCCTTCCACTTCTTCCGCGAACTCGGCAAGACCAGTGACGGCCAGAACCTGCCGATGCAGGCGCTCACCGCGATCCACTTCATGCACCGGGTCGGTGCGGTCGTGGTTGCGCTGTTCCTGGGCTGGCTGGGCTGGCGCGCCCTGCATGTCGACGGGGCCAGGAGACTGGGTGCAGTCTTGCTGGCGGCACTGACCCTGCAGTGGGTACTCGGCCTGTCCAACGTCTGGTTCAGCTTGCCGATCGGAGTCGCAGTTGCCCACAACGGTGGCGCTGCCTTGCTGCTGGGGTTGATGGTGACGCTCCTGTTTCGCGCCCAGCGCGCCCGACTGCAGGTCTGAGCCATGGACGTCTCCGGATCCCCGCTGCGCCCTGCCTGGCGCCAGGTCGGCGCGCAATACCTTGCGCTGACCAAGCCGCGCATCGTGCTGCTGGCGGCATTCTGCGCACTGATCGGCATGCTGCTGGCGGCGCCTGCGCTCATCCCGCTGCGGATCCTGGTGTTCGGCACGCTCGGCATCTCGCTGCTGGCGGGTGCCGGCTTCGCCTTCAACTGCGTGATCGAGCGCAGCATCGATGCGCGCATGGCGCGCACCCGCTGGCGTCCGCTTGCGAGCGGCGAAGTGACCACGCCGGCTGCTGCGACGTTCGCGGCGGTGATCGGTGTACTGGGTGCGGTGCTGCTGCACGAGTTCGTCAATGCGCTCACGATGTGGCTCACGCTGGCGACCTTCGTCGGCTACGCCGTCATCTACACGGTGATCCTCAAGCCGGCCACGCCCCAGAACATCGTGATCGGCGGCGCTTCCGGAGCAATGCCGCCGGTGCTCGGCTGGGCGGCTGTTGCCAACGACGTGAGCGCACCGGCGCTGGCCCTGTTCCTGATCATTTTCGTATGGACGCCGCCACACTTCTGGTCGCTTGCCCTGTACCGCATCGACGACTATCGCAAGTCAGGCCTGCCGATGCTGCCGGTCACGCACGGCGAGGCCTTCACGCGCCTCAACATCCTGCTCTACACGGTCCTGCTGATGGCAAGCTCGGTGCTTCCGTATGCCATCCGGATGAGCGGCCTGTTCTACCTTGCTTGCGCGCTCGTGCTCGGCGCGATCTTCATCGGCTACGCGTGGCGCATGTGGCGTGACTACTCCGATTCGCTCGCGCGCCGGACCTTCGGCTATTCGATCTTCTACCTTGCCGCCTTGTTCGGTGCGTTGCTGATCGATCACTACCTCGGCTAGAAAATGTTCCAATCCCTCCCTGTGCTCCCGCGCAGTGGCGCGCGCAAGCGCCTGGCCACATGGATGCTCGCGCTCGGCTGCGCATTGGCCCTGGCCGCCTGCCAGGACAAGCCCGAGTTTCGCAACACGGATGTCACCGGCGCCGATTTTGCGAAGGATTTCGCACTCACCGGCCATGACGGAAAGCCCTATACCCTGGCCGACTTCCGCGGCAAGGCGGTGGTGATCTTCTTTGGCTATACCCAGTGCCCCGACGTCTGCCCGAGCACCATGGCCGAACTGGCGGAGGTGATGGCGCAACTCGGGGCCGATGCCGGGCGCGTCCAGGTCCTGTTCGTCACCGTCGATCCCGAACGCGACACGCGCGAACTGCTGTCGCACTATGTGCCGGCCTTCGATAGCCGCTTCCTGGGCCTGTACGGCGACCTGGCCGCGACCGAGCGGACCGCCAAGGCGTTCAAGGTTTTCTACCAGAAGGTGCCGGGCACGACCGCGGGCAGCTATACGGTCGATCACACGGCCGGCAGCTTTGTCTACGACCCGCAGGGACGCCTGCGCCTGTTCATCAAGCACGGCACCGGCCCGGAGCCGATCGTGCACGACCTCCGCTTGCTGCTCGAGGGCTGATCTACAGGAGTGCTTCGATCGCCGGCGCAAGGTCGGCGGGCACGGTCGTCGGTGCATAGCGTTCGACCACGCGACCGTCGCGATCCACCAGGAACTTGGTGAAGTTCCACTTGATCGCCTCCGAGCCCAGCAGTCCGGGCGCCTCCTTGCGCAGGAACTTGAACAGGGGGTGCGCAGCTTCGCCATTGACCTCGACCTTGGCGAACATCGGGAAGCTCACGCCATACTGCGTCTCGCAGAATTGCGCGATTTCCTTCTCGCCGCCGGGTTCCTGCGCGCCGAACTGGTTGCACGGAAAGCCGAGGATCTCGAGTCCGCGCGCGTGATAGTCGCGGTAGAGCGCCTCGAGGCCGGCGTACTGCGGCGTCAGTCCGCACTGGCTGGCGGTATTGACGATGAGCAGCACCTTGCCGCGATACTGTGACAGTGGGCGTGCCGCGCCCTCGATGGTATCGGCACTGAAATCGAGCGCAGTGGTCATGTCGTCGAGCCTCCGGAAACGGCCTCGCGGCCCGGGGAGCGGCTCGCCTGTAGCGAGGCGAGCACGGTGGCGCTGAGGATCAGCACCCCGCCGGCGATGGTACGCCCGCTCATCGTTTCGCCGCCCAGCCAGGTCGACGAGAGCGCAGCGAAGGGCACTTCGGCCAGCATCACGATGGCGGTCACGGCGGCCGGCACGCGTGCCACGCCGTATTGCAGCGCGAGGTTGCCGGCCAGCAGCGCCACCGCCAGCGCGACATTGCCCGCGATCCAGGCCGTGCCCGCGGCGGGCGGGTAGCCGATGATTCCGCTCGACGCGAGCAGCGCGGCCATCGCGAAGGCCACGGCGAAGCCGCCGACGAACATGGCCAGTGCGCGCGTCTCGTCGGCCGCTGCGCGATAGCGCCGCACCAGTACGTTGACCAGCGCGAAGCTGGCGCCACCGACCAGGCCGAGCCAGTCGGCCAGGCTCGAAGGCCAGGGCAAGGCGGCGCCCGGTTGCCACAGCACGATCAATGCCCCGGCCAGCGCGAGCGCGACGCGACCGAGCGAGGCCCGGGTCACTGATTCGTCAAGCAGCCAGCGTGCCAGCAGCAGCGACCACACAGGCATCAGGTAGAACAGCAGCACCACGCGCACCACCTCGCCGATCATGACGCCCCAATTGAAGGTGGCGTTGGTCACACCGGCGGCCAGCACCAGCCACCACAACTGCGGTTGGCGCAGCAGGCCAGGCCAGGCGGCGGGTCGCCACAGGCTGATCACGACGGTGGCGAACAGGAACGCAAAGCCGGTGGCCCACAGACTGTGCAGGCCCAGGGCGTTGAGTTGGCGAAATGGCCACCATGACACGCCCCAGACGAACGCGTTGAACAGCAGGCAGGCGAGGGCTGTGGCGGGGAGGTGCATCAGAAAAATGCCGCCTTCGGTATCCCTGGGGCGGCAAAGAGGGGGAGGAAAGAACGGATGCAACGCCGCGGCGGAACCGCGACGCCTTCGTTAGGCGTATTCGGCGAGGGATCCTTTCATCTTCTGCAGCGCCTTGGTTTCGATCTGGCGGATCCGTTCGGCCGACACCCCGAATTCATCACCCAACTGGTGCAGGGTCATCGTTCCGCCGTCGGCCTCGTCCTTCAGCCAGCGCGCCTCGATGATGCGGCGGCTGCGGGCATCGAGGGCATCGAGCGCCTGTGCGATCCCGTCGGATTGCAGGCGGTCATGCGCGCGCGCCTCGAGCACCTGGCTCGGCTCGGAGTTCGGCGCCGCCAGCCAGGCGATGGGTGCGTAACTCTCCTCGCCATCGTCGAACTGGCTGTCGATCGCCAGATCCTGGCCGCCCAGGCGGGTTTCCATCTCGACCACGTCCTTTTCGCGGACATTCAAGGTACGCGCGATCTCGCGCACCTCGCTGGGCGTCAGCGCGTTCACGCCGCTCTTGTGCGAGCGCAGGTTGAAGAACAGCTTGCGCTGCGCCTTGGTCGTGGCAACCTTCACCATGCGCCAGTTCTTCAGGATGTGTTCGTGGATCTCGGCCCTGATCCAGTGCAGGGCGAACGACACCAGGCGCACGCCGCGCGTCGGGTCGAAGCGCTTGACCGCCTTCATCAGTCCGATGTTGCCTTCCTGGATCAGGTCCGCATGCGCCAGGCCGTAGCCGAGATACTGCCGCGCGATCGAAACCACCAGTCGAAGGTGCGACATGATCAACTCGCGCGCCGCATCGAGATCCTGCTCGTCGCGGAAACGGTGGGCAAGCGCTGACTCCTGCTCGGCGCTCAGCATCGGCAGGCGGTGAACCGCAGAGATATACGCATCGAGGTTCCCGACAGCCGGCAGCGCCATGGCGGCGCTGGGGGCGCCGAGAGGAGCGAGGGCAGTGGAGTTCCGTTTGGGCATGTACGCTTTCCTCTATCCGCTCGGGGAAGCGACCTGGGGGTCGGCGACGGTCTGAATTTCGCCGCGCCAGTGACCCTTCACTGTTGACCCGCCAGTCAGTTCCGAGCGCAATGCAACATTAGCACTCATTTGGGCAGAGTGCCAACTTTTCTGGAGCCGATGATGTTGACCCTCTATACCTATTTTCGCAGTTCGGCGTCGTTTCGGGTCCGTATCGCCCTCAACCTCAAGGGGCTGGCCTGGGCCCCGGAAGTGGTCTGGTTGCCAGGCGGGGAGCACTCCGCAGCGAGCTACCGGGAAATGAATCCTCAGGGGCTGGTACCGATGCTGGTCGACGGCGAGTATCGCCTGAGCCAGTCGCTGGCCATCATCGAGTACCTCGACGAAACCCGGCCCGGACCGAAGTTGCTCCCGCCGGATCCGCCTGGACGCGCCCGCGTACGCTCGTTGTCGATGCTGGTCGCCGCGGAGATCCACCCCCTGAACAACCTGCGTGTCCTGAACCATCTGCGACAGGTGCTCGGGCTCGACCAGGACGCGATCGGACAATGGTACCGGCACTGGTGCGACGAGGGCCTGGCCGCCTTCGAAAACCAGCTGGCCGACGGCGCCGCTGGCCGGTTCTGCCATGGGGATGCGGCGGGCATGGCGGATGCCTGCCTGGTGCCGCAGGTCTTCAACGCGCGTCGCTTCGACACCCGGGTCGAGCGCTACCCCAGGGTGATGCGCATCTTCGATGCCTGCATGGCGCTCGATGCGTTCAGGCAGGCCGAGCCGTCTGCCCAGGCTGAAGCGGCGCGGGTATCCTGACTGCCCGAAGGTCGAGTCGACCTGATCGGCGGAGAGCGCCGCGCGGACGGCGTGTCATAGCATCGACGCATCGTTCACCGGAATTCCCCATGCCTGCACGAGTCGCTCATCATCTGCCCGTCGTGGTGCGCGTTGCGCGCAGTAACGATGACCTGCGCCAGGTTCGCGCGGTACGTGCTGCGGTGGCGGGAGCCGCCGATTCGGGCGCCGATCGTGCGGAGGCCGACGCGCACTTCGACCTGCAGTCTCACGCCACCTTGCTGCTGGCGCAATCGCACCGCGACGGCGAGAGCCTGGGCAGCTTGCGCATCCTTGTCAGTGATCGTGGCCCGCTCACCGCTGCGGCGCGCGTCGAGTTGCCGGCCGGGCTGCAGTCGGCTTCGATCGCCGAGGCGTCGCGCCTGGCGGTTCGTCCCGGACGACAGGCCACCCTGGTCAGGCTGATGCTGTGGAAGGCGTTTCATCGCTTTTGCCTGGCCGCGCAGATCGATACCATGCTGATCGCCGTACACGAGTCGGCGGCACGGCAGTACGAGTGGCTCGGCTTCAGTGATGCATTGCCCACCGGCACGCGTCTCGCAGCGGTCGCGGGAAGCACGGCGCAGCGCTTGCTGAAACTTGGCGTCTTCGAGGCGCACGAACGCTCGCTGCGCATCGGGCATCCGCTGCACGACTTCTTTTTCGTCGAGCGCCATCCCGAGATCGACTTGCTGGCTTCGGTCGGCAAGCGCCGCCCGAACGCGCGCCCGGGGCGTCCGGTCCAGCTGCCCGATCACGCCGGCATCGCCGCGCAGTTGCAGGAACTGGCGATCGTCTGAGCCGTCCGGCCTCACCGGTGCGCAGCGTCAGTCGAGCAGGGCGCTCGCAAATTCCTCGGCCGAAAAGGCCTGCAGGTCGTCGATGCCCTCGCCGACGCCGATGAAGTAGACCGGAACCGGATTGTCGCGCCGGGTGAAGGCGAGCGCGGCCAGTGCGCCGCCCCTGGCGGTGCCATCGAGCTTGGTCACCACCAGGCCGGTGATCGAAAGCGCATCGTCGAAGGCCTTGACCTGCGCGAGCATGTTCTGGCCGGTGTTGCCATCCAGCACCAGCAGGCTCTCGTGTGGTGCACCGTCCATTGCCTTGGCCACCACGCGGCGGATCTTCCTGAGTTCGTCCATCAGGTGCAATTGCGTCGGCAAGCGGCCTGCGGTATCGATCAGCACCACTCCGGTGCGCCGGGCACGGCCGGCGCTGACAGCATCGAAGGCGACCGCCGCGGGATCTCCACCGTGCTGGGCGATCACCTCGACCTGGTTGCGTGAGCCCCACTCGGCCAGTTGCTCGCGGGCGGCGGCGCGAAAGGTGTCGCCGGCGGCCAGCAGTACCGTCTTGCCCTCGCGCTGCAGGTGGCGGGCGAGCTTGCCGATCGAAGTCGTCTTGCCGGCGCCGTTGACGCCCGCAATCATCATCACCAGCGGTTCGGCGCGGTCGATATCGATCGGCGCTTCCAGCGGGCTGAGCAACTCGACCAGCAAGCTGCGCAGCGCCTGCCTCACTTGCTCGCCATCGACCAGGCGCTGCCTGCGCACCTGCGCCTGCAATTCGGTCATCAGCCACTCGGTCGTGGCAACCCCGGCGTCGCTGGTCAGCAGCGCCGATTCCAGTTCCTCGAACAAGGCATCATCGACGCGAACACCCGAGAACAGGCCGGCGAGGTTGCCGCGGGTCTTCGACAGGCCCAGGCGCAGCCGCGACATCCAGGAGCGGCGATCGACCCCGGCGCCCGGTGCTGGTTCGGGGCGCGCTGCCCCCTGGGGCGACGTGGGTACTGCGGGCGCGCCGGGGGCCGCGGGTGTGGCGACG
Organism: uncultured Limnobacter sp.; assembly: GCA_964641405.1. Lineage (GTDB taxonomy): Bacteria > Pseudomonadota > Gammaproteobacteria > Burkholderiales > Burkholderiaceae_E > Zeimonas. Next base: position 7,380 of record CAZXLV010000067.1, read on the forward strand.
GGAACCGGCTCTGCGGTCGCTGCCGGCGCCGCTTCGACCTGCGCGGAGGTCGTCGCCAGTTCGCGCAGCGGCGCGAGGGTTTCCGCCGGATAGAGCGAAAAGGACTGCGGCGGCGCGGCCGGACTCATGCCGGTCGCGATGGGGGCGGAGTCGGAGGGAAGGGGGGAGGCGTCGCTTTCGGCGGGCCTTTTTCGACGCAGGAATCCGAACATGGCTACACTCGGTGTGGATTCTACCTGCCCGACGATGCCGCTACCGAACCGACTGCCACAGATTCTGGCCAGAACCTTGCCGACCTTCGCCCTTTCATGTGCAAGCCTGTGGCTGCACGGCGCCACGGCCGCCACGCCGCCCCCCTCCGCTGCGCCTGCGGCAGGTGTCTACGAGCGCGTGCTGTCCAACGGCATGAAGGTGATCGTGCGCGAGGATCATCGGGCACCCACCGTGGTGCACCTGGTGCTCTATCGTGCGGGCTCGATGGACGAGGAGAACGGCACCACCGGAGTGGCGCACGTGCTCGAGCACATGATGTTCCAGGGCACCACGGCGGTTCCGGCGGGCGAGTTCTCGCGCCGGGTGGCGGCACTGGGCGGGCGCGAGAACGCCTTCACGTCGCGTGACTACACCGGCTACTTCCAGCAGATCGGCAGCCGGCACCTGGCCGACGTGATGGCGCTCGAAACCGATCGCATGAACAACCTGGCCATCGCGCAGACCGAGTTTGCGAAGGAGATCCGGGTGGTGATGGAGGAGCGCCGCCTGCGCACCGACGATCGTGCCCAGGCGCTGGTGTACGAGGAGTTGATGGCCAGCGCGTACATCTCGTCGCCCTATCGCACCCCGGTGGTCGGCTGGATGAGCGACCTGCAATCGATGACCGCCGACGATGTCCGCCACTGGTACCGCAGTTGGTACACGCCCTCGAACGCGGTGCTGGTGGTGGCGGGCGATGTCTCGGCCGAGGAGGTCCATCGCCTGGCGCAGGACACCTATGGCAGGGTCGAAGCGCACGCGCTGCCGGTGCGCAAACCGCAGCAGGAAGCGCCGCAGCGCGGCGAGCGGCGCTCGTTCGTCAGCGCACCCGCCGAGAACCCCTACGTGGCCCTCGGCTTCAAGGTGCCGCGCTTGCGCGACGTCGAGCACGACCTCGAGCCCTACGCGCTCGAGGTCCTGTCGGCGGTGCTCGATGCCGACGAGAACGGCCGCTTCACGCGCAACATCGTGCGCGGCTCGCGTATCGCCAACCGGGTCGGCGCAGGTTACGACGCGATCGGGCGCGGTCCGGCCATGTTCGTACTCGACGGCACGCCGGCGGATGGCCGTACCACCGTCGAGGTCGAACAGGCCTTGCGCGACGAGATCCGGCGCATCGCCCGCGAGGGGGTGGGCGAGGATGAACTGCGCCGCATCAAGACGCAATACGTGGCCTCGCAGATCTACAAGCGCGACTCGCTGATGGGGCAGGCGATGGAGATCGGCAGCCTCGAGATGAGCGGGCTTTCCCATCGCGACGCCGACCGCATCCTCCAGCGTATCCGGGCCGTCACCTCGACCGAGGTTCAGGCGGTGGCCGCCAGGTATTTCGACGACCAGGCGCTGACGGTTGTCACGCTGCTGCCTCAGCCGATCAGCGCTGCGCCGCCGCATCCGCAGGTGCCTGGCATGCGCCAGGATTGAACGATGAGCATGCGCGTTTTCGTGCCCCTGCTGGTCCGGGCGGGTGTTGCGGCGGCTGCCACCTGGGCCGCCGGCGCCTGGGCAGCACTGCCTGTCGAACACTGGACCACCGCGAACGGCGCGCGGGTGTTCTTCGTGCGTGCCGACACGATTCCGATGCTCGACCTGAATATCGACTTCGATGCCGGCGGCCGTTTCGACCCCCCTGGGCGCAAGGGGCTGGCCTCGCTTACCAATTCGATGATGGCGCGCGGCGTCGAAGGCCTGGACGAGACGGCCATTGCCGAGGGTTTTGCCTCGCTGGGCGCGCAGCGTGGCGGTGGCGCCGGCGACGATCGCGCCAGTGTCAGCCTGCGTACCCTGTCGAGCGAACCGGAACTCGAGCGGGCGGTGGCACTGCTTGCGCGCGTCGTGGCGCAGCCGGTTTTTCCGGCCGAGGTGCTGGCGCGCGAGAAGGCGCGCACGATGCAGTCGATCCGCGAGGCCGAAACCAAGCCCGAGACGATCGCGCGCTGGGCCTTCGACCGGGCAATCTACGGTGACCACCCTTATGGCGCCCACGCCACTGTCGAATCGGTTGCGGCACTGAGCCGGGATGACCTGGTCGGCTTCTATCGCGGCCGCTATGGCGCAGCGCGTGCGGTAGTCTCGATGATCGGCGCCATTTCGCGCGAGCGCGCGCAGGCGATCGCCGAGCAACTCACCCGCGATTTGCCGCCGGGTGGCGCGCCCACCGCGATTGCCGCCGTTGCGCCGCTGACGCGCGGATTCGAGCGGCGCATCGACAATCCGGCCTCGCAGAGCCACATCCTCATCGGCCAGCCTGCCATCGCGCGAGGCGATGCCGATTTCTTCCCATTGTTCGTCGGCAACTACGTGCTGGGCGGCGGCGGCTTCGTCTCGCGCCTGTATGCACAGGTGCGCGAGCAGCGCGGCCTGGCCTACAGCGTCTATTCGTATTTCGCGCCGCATTTGCAGGCGGGTCCGTTCACCATCGGGTTGCAGACGCGCAAGGACCAGACCGATCTCGCGCTGGACGTGGTACGCGCAACGCTGACGCACTTCGTGCGCGACGGACCCACTGCCGAGGAGTTGCAGGCCGCGAAGTCGAACCTGGTCGGCGGCTTCGCCTTGCGCATCGACTCGAACCGCAAGATCCTGGACAACCTTGCGATGGTGGGCTTCTACCGTTTGCCGCTGGACTACCTCGATCGCTGGACCGACCGGGTCGAGGCGGTGACACTCGAACAGGTGCGCGATGCGTTCAGGCGACGCATCCACCCCGACGCGATGGTCACCGTCGTCGTCGGGGCTGGCACATCTGCGGACAAGGCCGCCGGGACGCCCGGTGACGGCGCGAGCTAGCGCGGGCGCGCATCGCGTGCGCATTGTCGGCGGCCGCTGGAAACGTACGCCGCTGGCGGTTCCCGATGCACCCGGCCTGCGTCCGACTCCCGATCGGGTGCGCGAGACCCTGTTCAACTGGCTCGGCCAGACGCTGGCCGGCTGCCGCTGTCTCGACCTGTTCGCCGGAACCGGAGCGCTGGGGCTGGAGGCCGCCTCGCGCGGTGCGGGTCGCGTGGTGATGATCGAGCGCGACCGCGCCGCCCTGGCGTCGATCCGCGCGGCAATCGAACGCCTGGGGGCGAGCGAGGTCGAGTTGATCGCCGGCGACGCCTTCGAGGCAATGCAGCGCCTGGTACGTGCCGGCGAGCGCTTCGACCTGGTGCTGCTCGATCCGCCCTTCGAGGCCCGCCTGCTGGCGACCGTGCTCGAGCGCTTGCCGCCGTTGCTGGCGCCCGCTGCGCGTGTCTATGTCGAGAGTGACCAGGCGCTGCCCGCCTTGCCCGGATGGCGTATCGAGCGCGCCGCGCGCGCCGGCCACGTCCACTATCATCTGATTTGTCGCGATGAGCGACGCGACGAGCCGGCACCGGGAGAGGCATCATGACCACCGCGATCTATCCGGGAACCTTCGATCCGCTCACCCGCGGCCACGAGGATCTCGTGCTTCGTGCCGCGCGGCTGTTCGACCGGGTGGTGGTCGCGGTGGCCGACAGCCGCGGCAAGAGCCCGATCTTCAGTCTCGAGGAGCGCCTGGCGATCGCGCGCGAGGTACTCGCCGGACACGCCAACGTCGCCATCGTCGGATTCTCCGGCCTGCTGGTGAAGCTGGTCGAAAAGGAGGGCGCCGACGTGGTGCTGCGCGGCCTGCGGGCGGTGAGTGACTTCGAGTACGAATTCCAGATGGCCGGCATGAACCGCCACCTGATGCCAGAGGTGGAGACGATTTTCATGACGCCTACCGACAAGTACCAGTTCATTTCGGGCACCCTGGTGCGCGAGATCGCGCTGATGGGCGGTGACGTCACCAAGTTCGTTTCGCCGCCAGTGCAGACCTGGCTGCGCAACAAGCTGGTGCAACTGGGCGCCTCGCCTTCATGAATCTTCGGCCGAGCCTGTCGCCATGGCCCTGATCATCACCGACGAGTGCATCAACTGCGACGTGTGCGAGGCCGAGTGCCCGAACGCGGCGATCTCGATGGGCCCGGAGATCTACCAGATCGATCCGCATCGCTGCACCGAGTGCGTCGGTCACTTCGGCGAGCCGCAATGCAGGCAGGTGTGCCCGGTAGATTGCATCGTGCTGGATCCGGCCTGGCCGGAGTCGCCGGCGCAACTGGAGGCAAAGTACCTGCGCCTGCAGCGCGAGACCGGCGTCGCGTCGTCGTCCTGAGCCGGCGGCGCCCACCTCGTCGTACCGTCATCCTCGTTGCGCGCCATGGACGTCTCCCGGCTCACCGACATGGACCTCATCCTCTGGCGTCACGCCGACGCGGGTGACGCGCTGGCCGATGCGACGCGGGATTTCGAGCGCACGCTCAGCGATCACGGTCGGCAACAGGCCGCGCAGGTGGCGCGCTGGCTGAAGACGCGCCTGCCGGCGGCGTGCACCGTACTCAGCAGCCCGGCCGCGCGAGCACGTGAAACCGCCGCAGCGCTGGGCGTGACGGTGCACACCGATGCGCGGCTGACGGTCGGAGCCGATGTCCGTGGGCATCTTGCCGCGCTGAACAGGCCCGCCGAGCCTGGCAATCGATCACGCTGCGTGGTGCTGGTGGGCCATCAACCGACGCTCGGGCGCCTGGCAAGCCTGCTGCTCAGCGGCAGCGAGGCTGACTGGAGCGTGAAGAAGGGCGCTGTCTGGTGGATGAGGGTGCGCCAGCGCGACGGCCGCGCCCGGGTCGTGCTGCGCGCCATGCTCGGCCCCGACCTGGCCTAGGGGGACCGCCTCAGATCGTGCGGTACTGGAAGCGCTCGAAGATGCGCGTGTCGTTCCAGGCAGCGGCCTCCTCG
>CAZXLV010000068.1:0-12364 GCA_964641405.1 uncultured Limnobacter sp.
CACTACTTCGTGTTCGCTTCGGTGATCCTTGACCGGGTGTATTTCCTGTGCGGCCGTACCGACGGATTCGAGATCTCGATCGACGGCAAGGAGCGCCTGCTGGAGGCACTGCGGCCAGGGCGGGGCGTGTTCCTGGTCGGCGCGCACATGGGCAGCTTCGAGTCCTTGCGCACCGTCGGACGCGCGCAGCCGGGCCTGCGCGTCAGCATGGCCATGTACGAAGACAATGCGCGCAAGCTGGGCAGCCTGTTGCGAGCCATCGATCCGGGCCTGCTCGATGACGTGGTCGCGCTCGGGCGCGTCGATTCGATGTTGCGCGTCAGCGAGCGTCTGCAACGTGGCGATCTGGTCGGATTCCTGGCCGATCGTTCGTTCGGCAACGACGACACCATCGAAGTCGACTTCCTGGGAACTCCGGCGCCATTTCCGACCGGCGTATTCCGGATGGCGGCCGTGATGCGGGCGCCGGTTTTCCAGATGGCGGGCTTGTACCTCGGCGATTCACGCTATGCGTTGCGCTTCGAACCACTGGCCGACTTCAGCGACACGGCGCGTGGCGCGCGCGCCGCTCAGGTGGCGCAGGCAGTGCATCGCTATGCCTCCCGGCTGGAGGCGCATTGCCGCGAGGCTCCCTACAACTGGTTCAATTTCTTCGATTTCTGGGCTCGGCCAGCGCCGCTGCCGGCAGCGCGGTCGGCCGTATCGGCCGCTTGCGCGCTTGCTTGCGCCGTGGCACTTGGGGCAAGCGGCCTCGCGGCGCTGTCTGGCGCGCCGGTGCTGGCCGCGCAGCCGATGGCGCCGGCAGCCAGGCCGCCAGGCTCGTGGAGTCTCGAGCACTTGCTGGCGATGGTCTCGGCGCGGGACAACAGCCGGCGCCGCTTCGTCGAGCGCAAGTTCGTGGCGGCGCTGGATGCCCCGGTCGACACCCGTGGCGAGTTGCGCTTCATGGCGCCATCGCGGCTGGAGAAGCGCACCGCGAGCCCCTATGCGGAAATCCTCACGCTCGACGGTGACCAGCTTGGCATGGAAGGTCCGACCGGGCGGCGCACGCTATCGCTGCAGCAGGTGCCCGAAGCGGCGGCGCTGGTCGAGGCGCTGCGCGCCACCCTGGCAGGGGATCGCGCGGTCCTCGAGCGCGTGTTCACGGTGACCCTCGACGGGGACGCCGGCAACTGGCGCATGCGGCTGGTACCACGTGACCCGCGTGCCTTGCGCCTGATCCACGAGATCCGGGTGAGCGGCCAGGGCGGAGAACTCGAGCTGATCGAGACCGACCAGGCCGATGGCGATCGCTCCGTACTCCGGATCCTGCCATGATCGATGTTGCCAGCGGTGCGCGACGGCGTGCCGTTGCGATCATCGCAGCCTGGCTGTTGCTGCTCGGCGCCTGCGCGGTGCTGATCGCGCGCGTGCCGTTTCCCACCGACATGTCGGTGTTCCTGCCGCAGCGCCCGACCCCGCAGCAACGCCTGCTGGTCGATCACCTCAGCCACGGCGTGGCGTCGCGGCTGTTGCTGGTATCGATCGGCACTGTGCCGCCTGCGCGCCAGGCGGCGTTCTCGCGCGCCCTGGCCGGCGCGCTGCGCGGCGACGCGCAGTATCGCAGTGTGGTGAACGGGGAACTCGACGCGCTCCAGGCCGATCAGGCACTACTGTTCGAGCAACGCTACCTGCTCTCGCCTGGCGTCGTCGCGGGGCAGTTCGAGGTGCCCGCGCTGCACGCCGCACTGCGGCGGACGGTGGACGCGCTCGCATCCTCCGCGGGCATGTTCGGCAAGCAGTGGCTGTTGCGCGATCCGACCGGCGAGACCTTGCGCCTGCTCGATGCACTGCAGGTCGGCCCCGCGCCGCGCATGCACGATGGCGTCTGGGTCTCCGCCGACGGCGAGCAGGCCATGCTGCTGCTCGAGACGGCCGCCAGCGGCACCGACCTGGATGGGCAGCAGGCCGCGCTGCAGGCCTTGCGGCTGCACTTCGAGCAGGTGCGTGGCCAGCTCGCGCTGCCCGATGCGAGGATCCGCATTTCGGGACCCGGTCGCTTTGCGGTCCAGTCGCGCGACGAAATTCGCGGCGATGTTGCGCGCCTGAGCATGCTGGGGATCGGCCTGATCTTCGGCCTGCTTGGCTGGGCGTTTCGCTCGATGCGTGCGCTGGCCCTGGTGCTGGTGCCGATCGGCTCGGCGGTCGCGGTGGCCACGGCTGCGGTGGCATTGGCATTCGGCTCCGTGCACGGGCTGACGCTGGCGTTCGGGGCCACGCTGATCGGCGAGTCGGTGGACTATGCGCTGTATCACCTGGTTCGCCAGGCCAGCACCGCTCCGACGCCCGCGCGCGAGTTCTGGGCCACCGTCCGGCTCGGTGTGCTGAGTTCGGTGGTCGGCTTCCTGGCCCTGTTGTTCTCGGGCTTCCCGGGCCTGGCCCAATTGGCGGTATTCTCGATCGCGGGGCTGTTGACCGCCGTGACCGTGACCCGCTTCGTGCTGCCGCTGCTCACGCCGCGCGCATGGAAGCCGCGCGACCTGAGCGGCTGGGATGCCCGCATCGGAACACTGCGCTCCGGGCTGCGCCGACTCGGGCTGCCCGCCGCGATGCTGGTGGCCGTGGCGCTGGTCGTCGCACTGGCTCGTCACGATCACCTGTGGGACACCGACATCGCCTCGCTGAATCCGGTTTCCAGGGCGGCGCAGCAGATCGACGAGCAGTTGCGCGCTGCACTCGGGGCGCCCGATGCGCGCCTGATGGTGGTGATCGATGCACCATCCGAGGCGAGTGCGCTGCAGGGCGCGGAGCAGGTGGGCGACACGCTGCAGGACTGGGTGCGGCGCGGGCGCCTGGGGGGGTTCGAATCGCCGGCGGCCATCCTGCCGTCGCCTGCGACGCAGAAAATGCGTCAATCGGCGTTGCCCGCGGCCGACCTGCTGCGGCAACGCCTGCAGGCCGCCGCACAGGGCTTGCCGCTGCGTGCCGAGCGGCTGGGGGCCTTCGTCGCCGATGTGCAGGCCGCGCGCCAGCGTGCACCGCTGACCCTGGCTGAACTGGAGGGTACCCAGCTCGGCGTGCGGGCGCGCTCGCTGATGAGCAGCCAAGATGGCCGCTCGCTGGCCATCGTCTCGTTGCGTCCGGCACCGGGCGTCGCAATCGATGCGGCTGCACTGGCAAGCAGCCTGCCGTCGCTCGGGGCGCTGCACATCAGCGTGGTCGATCTCAAGGCCGAGACCGACCGGCTCTATGCGGGGTACCTGCGCGAGGCGATGATGCTGTCGCTGGGGGGCGTTGCTGCCGTGGTGCTGTTGCTCGCGGTGATGCTGCGCTCGGGTGCTGCCGTGCTCCAGGTGTGCCTGCCTCTGGCGGGTGCGGCAGTGCTGCTGATCGGCGGCTTCGCTGCGACTGGCCACGCCCTGAACCTGCTGCACCTGGTTGGCCTGTTGCTGGTGGTGGCGATCGGATCGAACTATTCGCTGTTCCTGTACGGCCTGCGCAGCGGATCGCTGTCGCGGGTGCCGTCCACGGGTACCCTGGCGTCCCTGTCGCTCGCCAACGTGACCACCGTGACCGGCTTCGGCGTGCTCGCCCTGTCCCATGTACCGCTGCTCGCAGCGCTCGGTACCACCGTCGGTGTGGGCTGCGCCCTGGCCCTGCTGCTGGCCGCGGCCTGGATCGGTCCGCCTGCAGCGCCGGCGCAGGGGAGCGTGCCGGCCACGGGTGGCGAGCGCCATGCCTAGCGTGGGCGATCCGGCGCCGCGTCGCAGCCTGCCGGTTGCATTGCGCGCCACGCTGGCCTGGCACGCTGCAATGGCTGGCGGCTGGACGATGGCGCCTCGCTGGTGGCCGCTGTGGCTGGCCGGCGTGGCGGCCAATCATGGCCTGGTGACAGCGGCCGGCCTGCTGCCGCGCAGCGCGATTCTCGGGCCGAACCTGAGGCGGCTTCCCGAAGCCGCCGTGCAGCGGCGCCAGATCGCACTGACTTTCGATGATGGCCCCGATCCGGCGGTGACACCGCAGGTGCTCGCGATGCTCGCCGGGGCCGACGCACGGGCCAGCTTCTTCTGTATCGGCGAGCGCTTGCGCCGCCACCCGGCGCTGGGGCGCGCGATCGTCGCCGGCGGTCACTCGATCGAGAACCACACCGAGCGTCATCGGCATCACTTCGCCCTGCTCGGGACGACCCGCCTCGAGCGCGAGATCGCGGCGATGCAGCGCACCGTGACCGACATCGTCGGCGAGGCACCGCGCTTCTTCCGCGCGCCGGCCGGCCTGCGCAACGCGCTGCTCGAACCGGTGCTCCAACGCCTCGAACTGCGATTGGCAAGCTGGACGCGACGCGGCTACGACACCGCCTCGCGCGACCCGGGGCGTGTGCACCATCGGCTTGCGCGCGGTCTTGCCAGCGGTGACATCCTGCTGCTGCACGATGGCAACGCGGCACGCGACCGCCATGGCTTGCCGGTGGTACTGCAGGTGCTGCCACGCCTGCTGGCCGACCTGCGGGCGGGCGACTGGCGCTGCGTGAGCTTGCGCGAGGCGGCATGAGGCACCCGGCCTTCCGGCGCATCGCCGATCGGGCAGCGCGGCGCTACCAGGCATCCGGTCGCCTCAGCGCACGCGTTGCGCGCGGCAAGCTGCTCGGCGATCCCGTGTTCGAGCACCTGGTGTCGAGCGGGATGGTGGGGCAGGCGCGTCGCATCCTCGATCTCGGTTGCGGCCGTGGGCTGCTTGCCGCGGTGCTCGAGGATGCGCGCCGCGAGCGTAGCGACGGTGCGTGGCCATCCGGGTGGACCGTGCCGACGCGCGGCGCGCGGGTGTGCGGCGTCGACCGCAAGGCGAGCGACATCCGGTGCGCACGCCGGGCGCTGGGCGCGGCGGCGGACTTCGTGCTGGGCGATATAACGCACACCCCGTTTCCCGACAGCGACCTGGTGTTCCTGCTCGATGTGCTCCACTACTTGCCCTACGCAGCCCAACTGCAGGTGCTCGAACGAGCGGCTGCGTCGATCTTCCCGCAGGGCCGACTGGTGCTCAGGGTGGGCGATGCAGGGGCCGGTTCGGGTTTCGTGCTCGGCACGTACGTCGATCTCGCGGTGGCCTGGGCCCGCGGCCAACGACAGCCGCGGCTATACTGCCGGCCGGTCGGCAGCTGGACGCGCCTGCTCGGGGAACTGGGCTTCAGGGTGGAGGCACGCCCGATGAGTCGAGGCACGCCGTTTGCCAACGTCCTGTTGATCGCCGATCCCGCTTCTGCCGTTCGGACCTGAACCGATGCAGCCATTGCCGATCACCGCGTACACCGCGACCAGCTGCATGGGTCGCGGGCTGGCGGCTACGCGTGCGGCGCTGGCGGCGGGCCGCACCTTTCTCGCGCCGTGCCGCTTCATGGGGCTCGAACTACCCACCTGGACCGGCGAGGTCGCCGGCCTGGACGAGGTGACGCTCGCGCCCGCGCTGGCCGACTACGACTGTCGCAACAATCGGCTGGCGGCGCTGGGGCTGGGCCAGGACGGCTTCGCGCAGGCGGTTGCGCGCGCAGGGCGACGCTACGGCGCGGACCGCGTCGGCGTGTTCGTCGGCTCGAGCACCTCCGGCCTGTTGCAGACGGAACTCGCTTACCGCCAGCGCGACCCCGACAGCGGTGCCTTGCCGGCCAGCCTGCACTACGCGCAGACGCACAACATGTTCTCGCTGGCCGACTACCTGCGCCGCAGCCTTGCACTGAGCGGCCCGGCCAGCGTCGTATCGGTGGCCTGCGCCTCCAGCGCCAAGGTGTTTGCCAGCGCGGCCCGGGCGATCGAGGCCGGCATCGTGGATGCGGCGCTGGTGGGTGGCGTCGACACCCTGTGCCTGACCACGCTGTATGGCTTTACTTCGCTGGAGTTGCTGGCGCCGCAGGCGTGTCGGCCCTTCGATGCGCTTCGCTGCGGCATATCGCTCGGCGAGGCGGCAGCGTTCGCCTTGCTCGAGCGCCGCGACACGCCGCACGCCTGCGAATCGTGGCTGGCCGGCTTCGGAGAATCGAGCGATGCACATCACATGTCGTCACCGCATCCACAGGGGCGCGGTGCGCAGCAGGCGATGGCGCAGGCCCTGGCGCGCGCCGGGCTCGACGCTGGCGACGTCGACTACATCAACCTGCACGGAACTGCCACGCCCAGCAACGACCGCTCCGAAGACGTCGCGGTAGCGGGCTTGTTCGGCGACCAGGTGGCCGTCAGCTCGACCAAGGGCACGCATGGACACACGCTGGGTGCAGCCGGCGCACTCGAAGCGGTGATCTGCCTGATCGCGCTGAGCGACGCGATGATGCCTGGGGGACTGGCCTCCACGCAGCGTGATCCCGCGCTGCGCAGCCAATACCTGACGCAGAACCGGCGCGGCACCTTGCGCCGGGTGATGAGCAACTCGTTCGGTTTCGGCGGTGCCAATTGCGCGCTGGTGTTCTCCCGCGAGGCGGCCCGATGAAGCTCACCGTCGAGGCGATCGGGGTGCTCGGACCGGGCCTGGTCGACTGGGTGCAGGCGCGCCCGGTGCTGCGCGGCGAGGCCATCCTGCCTGACGCGGCCACGATGATTCCGCCGGCCAGCAGCCTGCCGCCGCCTGAGCGTCGGCGGGTTGGCCAGTCGGTGCGGCTCGCCTTCGCTGTGGCCGGCCAGGTGTTCGCGCAGGTCGATTACGCAGCGGCCGCCACGGCGACCGTCTTCAGTTCGTCGGGTGCGGACAGCGAGAACTGCCACGCGCTGTGCGAGTCGCTGGCCGAACCGGCGCCGCAACTGTCACCGACGCGATTCACCAACTCGGTGCACAATGCGCCGGCCGGTTACTGGAGCATCGCGGTGGGCGCCACCGCCTCATCGACCAGCCTGTGCGCCTTCGAAGCCAGCTTCGCGGCCGGCTTGCTCGAAGCTGCCATTCATGCCAGCTGCGAGCAGGAGCCGGTGGCGCTGATCGCTTACGACTTGCCCTACCCGCAGCCGCTGCATGCAGTGCGCCCGATCCTGGCGCCGTTCGGCGCCGCCCTGATCCTGGTGGGCGGGCACCGGCCCCAGGGCCTGGCGCACATCGAGTTCACCGGCTACCAGGCGGGCGTACCGACGCGCGCCGGGACGGCGGCGCTGGAAGCCTTGCGTGCCGGCGTACCGGCTGCGCGCTGCCTGCCCTTGCTGGAGGTGCTTGCCAACGAGCGCCCGGGCGAGCTTGCGCTGGAGGCCCTGCCGGGACAGGTGCTGCGCATTCGGGTGTCGCCATGCCGCTGAACCGTGCGGGCCTGCAAGCGCTGTTGCCGCACGGCAGCGAGATGTGCCTGCTCGATCGGGTGCTGCAATGGGATGCGCATTCCATACGCTGTGTCGCCTCGAGTCATCATGCGCCGTCCAACCCGTTGCGTGGACCGCTCGGGCTGTCCAGTGCGGTGGCGATCGAGTACGGCGCACAGGCGATGGCCTTGCATGGCGCCCTGTCGTCGGGCGCGAAGCCGAAACCGGCAGCCGATGCTGCCGACCAGGCTGGCGTGCATGGCGTGCTGGCGGCGGTGCGTGCGGTGGTGCTGCACGTACCGTGGCTGGATCGTTGCGCCGGGGGACTGGTGGTGCATGCCGCGCTGCTGTCGGGGGATGCGCAGGCGGCCACGTATGCCTTCGAGGTCGATGTCGGTGACCAGCGTGTTGCGGAAGGTCGCGCCACGGTGGTGCTTGGCCCGGTGCGCTCCACGCGCGAGGCCGTGCCGTGAAGCGAGCGCTGGTCACCGGGGCCAGCGGGGCGATCGGTGCCGCGATCGCGCTACGCCTGGCCGCGGCCGGCATGCACGTGATTGCGCACAGCCACGGCCGGTTCGATCTCGCGCAACGACTGGCCGAGCGCATCATCGCGCAGGCCGGTTCGGCGCAGGCGGTGGCCTTCGATGTCGCCGATGCGCAGGAAAGTGCGCGCTGTCTGGAGGCGCTGCTGGCACAGGGACCGATCCAGGTACTGGTGAACAATGCCGGCGTGCACGACGATGCCGTCTTCCCGGGCATGTCGGCGACACAGTGGCAGCGCGTCATCGACGTGTCGCTCAACGGATTCTTCAACGTCACCCGGCCGTTGATGATGCCGATGATCCGCACCCGCTGGGGACGCGTGATCAGCATTTCCTCGGTGGCGGCGATCATGGGCAATCGCGGCCAGGCCAACTATGCCGCGGCCAAGGCGGGGGTGCACGGCGCGTCGCGCTCGCTGGCGCTCGAAGTGGCGGCACGCGGCATCACCGTCAACGTGGTCGCGCCCGGTATCGTCGAATCGGCCATGAGCCAGCAGGCGTTCCCCGCCGACCGGGTAAGGCAGCTGGTGCCGATGAAGCGCGCCGGACGGCCCGATGAAGTGGCTGCGCTGGTGGCGTTCCTGGCCTCCGAGGACGCCGGCTACATCAGCGGACAGACAATTTCGATCAACGGCGCCATGGCATGAGAAGGTGCCTCCCGGGAAGGATCCACCGTGCACGCAAGCCTGCCTGATTCGCCCGACGGGTCCACGACCCCGGGAGTGTTCCATGGCCGCTCGCTGGTGCCGCATCCGGCGCTCACCGAGTATTACGCCGAAGAGAACCAGCGCCAGGCGTTCCTGGACGACATTTTCGATCGCACCTCGCCGACCTACGACCGCACCGAGAAACTGATCGGGCTGGGAACCGGTTCGCGCTATCGCCGCGACGCGCTCTTGCGCGCCGGACTGGCACCGGGCATGCGCGTGATCGACGTCGGGGTCGGAACCGGCCTGGTCGCACGCCAGGCGGCCGACATCGTCGGTGACCCGCGGCTGGTGACCGGCGTGGATCCGAGCGCCGGCATGCTCGCGCACGCGCAGGTGCCCGATGGCCTGGCCTTGCTTCGTGGCACTGGCGATGCGATTCCGATGCCCGATGCCAGCGCCGATTTCCTCAGCATGGGCTTTGCGCTGCGGCACCTCGGGACGCTCGACGCCTCCTTCGCGGAATTCCATCGGGTGATGCGCCCGGGAGCGAGGCTGTGCCTGCTGGAAATGACCCGGCCACGAGGGGCGGTTTCGCGCGCACTGATGAAGGCCTACATGAAGTGGTTCGTACCCGCGTTCACGCGTCTCTGGCGCGACGACGGACAGACCTATCGCATGTGGCGCTACTACTGGGACACCATCGAGGCCTGCGTCGATCCGCAGGCGGTGTTGAGCGCCCTGCGCCAGGCCGGCTTCGAGGACGTGAAGCGCCACGTCGAACTGGGCATCTTCTCCGAGTACCAGGGGCGGCGCCCGTAAGGCTCAAGGCGCACGCCTGGATTCCGCTCGCCGCGTGCGAATCCGCCGCCATAGCAGTTGCGGCAGGCGCAGCAGGAAGCCGAGGAACAGCCGTGCGTGCATCCAGCTCAGCAGGGCATTGTCGCGCAGGTAGTTGAAGTGCGAGACTCCGCCTTCCGCGGCGCTGAGGTAGCGAACCGGCGTGCCGGTACTGAGCGGGCGCACGCCGCGCCAGCACAGTCGCACCACCGCCTCGACATCGAAGTCGAAGCGCCGCATCCACGGTTGCGCGTGCATCACCGCAACCAGCGGCGCGATCGGATAGACGCGAAAGCCGAACAGGGAATCGTCCACGCCGGCCCACAGTGTCTCGAGCCGGGCCCAGAAATTCGACACCTTGCGCCCCTGCACGCGCAGCGCAGGCGCATCGGCCGCAAAGATCGGGCGCCCGAGGATCATCGCGCCGGGATCGTTCATCGAAAGTGCCATGAATCGCGCAATGTGGTCGGCCGGATGCTGCCCGTCGGCGTCCATGGTCAAGGCGTGCGTGAAACCGGCCGCCTGCGCCGCGCGCAGGCCGTGCAGGACTGCTGCGCCCTTGCCCTGGTTGCTGGGCAGCCGGAAGATGCGCACGCCCGGGTCGGCGCCGAATGCCGCCGCGAGCGCCGCGTCCGAGCCGTCGCGACTGCCATCGAAGACTACCCATACCGGATTCCAGGCGGAGCGTGCCGCCCGAACCGTGTCGACCACCAGTGCGCCGGAATCGTAGGATGGAATCAGCACCAGATGCGTGGCCGATGGCGCCGCTGCGGGAGCCGGCTGCGCAGGCGATTCATGCACGCGTGTTCAACTGTCGGTAGTCGGGGTGGCGACGTAGGGCATCGCAGGCGACGTGTGCCTTGCCTTGCCCAGTTCGCACTCGAAGGCCGCCGCGGTGCGCGCGATGGTGTCCTCGGTGGATCCCGAGGCGTCGATCAGCGGGCCGAGCCGTATCCGGTAACGCAGCGGGAATTGCGGCCTGCGCCATAGTGGCCAGCCCTTGCGCAGGAAAGCAGAGTCGGTTTCGATGAACACCAGCTGGATGGGTACGCCGGCCCTCTTCGCGATCAGCGCGAACGCGCCTCCCAGCGGATTGAGCGACTCGCCTACCGTGCGCGTGCCTTCAGGAAACACCAGCAGTTGTCCGCCAGCCCGCAGGCCGGCAACCGCCAGGCGCACCATCGCGCGTGGTGTGTCGTTGCGGATGTAACCGGCCATGCGGGCGCCTGCGCCCAGGAACAGGTTGTCCTGCAAGCCGGCCTTCATGATGCAGGTGGCCTCGGGCAGGCGCGAAAGCATGAACACCGCGTCGAGCAGGCTGGGATGGTTCGGGGCGACCACCAGCGGCCCGGCCCGGCCCAGCGAGCCGAGTTCACCCAGGTCGGCTTCCAGCACGCCTGCCGCAGCCAGTGCGCCCAGGTAGCTGCGGAAGGTGCCGGCAACCATGGCACGCGTGACCCGTTCGCGACGGGGCGGCGACAGCGGCAGGGCGATCAGCACGCACAGGGCCGTGCCTGCCAGCAGCATCGTGCCGAGCAGCAACAGGCCGGCGTGAAGCACGAGCGAGCCAAGCGCGTCGTGCAGGCGGCGGCTCATGGCTGCTCGCCCGCCCGATTCGAACCACCGAGCAGCCAGGTCAGGGCAACGCCACCACTGAGGTAGCGTTGCGAGCGCACCAGTGGACTGCCTGCGAGCGCCGCCGAACCATGCAGCGAGTCCAGCCGGAGGTAGCCGCCAACCCACAGCCGGCCGAAGCGCCGGCCTGCGCCGACCTGCGACTGGATCCCCGCGTAGCCGCCCGGGGCCTCATAGGCCGGGCGCGCCGCGGTGGCGAACTGCGGCGCCACCGAGTAGAGATAGGCATGGTAGCGACGGTCGCCGTAGAGCAGGCCCAGGATCGCACTGAACTCGAAGCCGGAACCCAGCGCGTCGAGTTTCTCGAGCCGCAGATAGGGGCTCAGCGTCCAGCCCTGGTGCGTCACGCGCCCGTCGCCGATCGCGAATGCCGCGCGAGCGGCCACGCGCAGGTCCAGCCTGGGCTCGCGTCGATCGCGTGGCCCCGCCAGGCGATAGACCAGTTCCGGCCCGCCCTCGACGATCGGGTGCAAGTCCGGCATCCCGGAGCGCGCCCGGTTGTCCTGGCTGCGCAGGGCGAAGTTGCCAGTGAAGCTGGCATCCAGTTCGAGGCGATCGGTGTCGAACAGGCGCGCGACGATGCCGCTGCGGTCGATGCGCAGGCGCTCGCTGCGATAGACCAGGTACGGGAATGGCAGCAGGTAGTCGTGGCTTTCGTCGGCCCCGCGATAGTCGGGCAGGTGCAAGGCGGCCACTCCGACGCCAGCTTCCCAGTATGATCGGTCCTGCGCGCCCGAGGTGCCCGCCAGCGCCATCACGGCAATCCCCAGCAGGCACGGCAGGAGTCTCATGGCGGCGTCCGGTTTCACGCACGCAACGCGTGTCTACATCTGCTGCGACGGTGCAGGTTCCCGGCGTTTGACGCAGATCGGATCGTACTGGTACTCGGCCTTGAAGCACGCCTTGGTCTCGCAGAATTCGCGCGAGAAGTAGCTGCGCCCGGCGCACAATTGCTGCACGCCTGACGGCGCGGCTGCGGGCGCGCTGGTGCCGGCGCGCCTGGCCGGCTTCTTGCCGCTCGCCGGTGCGTTATCGGCGGCCAGGCCGGTGCTGGCGAGCGTGACGCTGAAGATCAGGGCGGCCAGCGCGCCGATACGGTGCCTCATGGTCGATTTCCGGTTGTCGCGACGAACGGTGTGCGTGGACGGAGTTTATACGTCCGGGTCGGGTTGCGGCCGGAATGCCATGAAGTGCGCCAGGCCGCCGGTTGCGGCAAGCTGCGCCATGGATCCACTCGGTCATCTGTCCAGCGGCGACCCATTCTACGGGTACCTTCGGCACGACATTCTTCCGCAACTCGGCATGAACGGTGTGGCCCCCGAGTTCAGGGTATACCGGCTGCCCGGCTCCAACCACGTCTACCTGTACGAGGAGCGCCACAGCGGAATTCGCGTCGTCGGAAAGTTCTTCGGCGGTGTCGGCCGCCGTTCGCCGCAGGCCGCTCTGCGGCGAATGG
>CAZXLV010000069.1:0-12320 GCA_964641405.1 uncultured Limnobacter sp.
GCACGTGGAAGTAGATGATGTCCTTGCCGATGAAGTGCACCTGCTCGGTGGCGGGATCGGCCAGCAGCGCATCGAAATCGAGCCCCTGCCGGGTGCAATGCGCCTTCAGCGAAGCGAGATAGCCGATCGGGGCGTCGAGCCAGACGTAGAAATATTTGCCGGGTGCATCCGGGATTTCGATGCCGAAGTAGGGGGCGTCGCGCGAGATGTCCCAGTCGGCAAGGCTGGCGCCGTCGTCTCCGTCGCCCAGCCATTCGCGGGCCTTGGCCAGTACCTCGGGCTGCAGGTGCGGGCTGCCGTGGCGATCGGTGCCGCGCGTCCATTGGTCCAGGAACGCGATGCAACGCGGATCGGACAACCTGAAGAAATGGTGATCGGACTCGCGCAACTCGGGGTGGGCGCCCGAGAGCGCCGAGTACGGATTCTTCAGTTCGGTGGGCGAGTAGACCGCTCCGCACACCTCGCAGGAGTCGCCGTACTGGTCCCGGGCGCCGCAGCGTGGGCACTCGCCCTTGATGTAGCGATCCGGCAGGAACATCTGCTTGACCGGGTCGAAGAACTGGGCGACACGGCGCACGTCGATCAGGCCGGCGGCCTTCAGGGCCAGGTAGATCGATTGCGACAGTTCGACGTTTTCCGGCGTGTCGGTGCTGTGCCAGTGATCGAACGCGATGTGAAAGCCGTCCAGGTACGCCTGGCGCCCGGCCGCGATGCGCGCCACGAAGGCCTGCGGACTCAGGCCTTCCTTGTCGGCGGCGATCATGATCGGTGCGCCATGAGCATCGTCGGCCCCCACGAAGTGCACGATGTGGCCGCGCAGGCGCTGGTAGCGCACCCAGATGTCGGCCTGGATGTACTCCATGATGTGGCCGATGTGGAACGGACCGTTGGCGTACGGCAGCGCGGTCGTGACGAAGAACGTTCGGACGGGGGTGGTCATGGATGGGGGCGGGATCGGGCGGGGCCGCCGGCGGGGTCGCCAGCGCAGCGCGATGCGAAAGTCTAGCAGGGGGCCGGTTTCGGCTGCGACGGACTTCTGGCAACCGGGATATCCGCGCCGTGCGACGCGCTTCGTTTAGACTTGCGGAGCGATTCTTCACTCCAATTTTCCGGGTACTGCCATGAGCGTGACTGTCGAACAGGTAAGCGAGGCCCTCGAGGGCGTGGTTGACCCCAACACGAAGAAGGGTCTCGTCTCCGGTCGCTCGGCGCGCAACATCCGGGTCGATGCAGGCGAAGTGGCCGTCGATGTCGAACTCGGCTACCCGGCGCGCAGCCAGATCGAGCCGATTCGCCGCCAGGTGATCAGCGCGCTGCGCGCCTTGCCGGGCGTGGCCAACGTCTCGGCCAACGTCTACCAGAAGATCGTCGCCCACTCGGTGCAGCGCGGCGTGAAGGTGTTGCCCGGCGTCAAGAACATCATCGCCATCGCTTCCGGCAAGGGCGGTGTCGGCAAGAGCACCGTGGCCGCCAACCTGGCCCTCGCGCTGGCCAACGAGGGCGCCAGTGTCGGCATGCTCGATGCCGACATCTACGGCCCGTCGCAGCCGACCATGCTCGGAATTACCGGACGTCCCGAATCGCGCGACGGCAAGTCGCTCGAGCCGATGGAGGGGCACGGCATCCAGGCCAGTTCGATCGGCTTCATGATCGACCTCGACACCCCGATGGTGTGGCGCGGGCCGATGGTCACCCAGGCGCTGGAGCAGCTGCTGCGCCAGACCAACTGGCGCGAACTCGACTACCTCGTCATCGACATGCCGCCCGGCACCGGTGACATTCACCTCACGCTGTCGCAGAAGATCCCGGTCACCGGCGCCGTGATCGTCACCACGCCGCAGGACATCGCCCTGCTCGATGCGCGCAAGGGCCTGAAGATGTTCGAGAAGGTGGGTATCCCGATCCTGGGCCTGGTGGAAAACATGGCGATGCACGTGTGCTCCAATTGCGGGCACGTCGAGCACATCTTCGGCCAGGGTGGCGGCGAGCGCATGTCCAGGGAGTATGAGGTCGAATACCTGGGCGGCCTGCCGCTCGACATCAGGATCCGCGAACAGGCCGACTCGGGCAAGCCCACCGTGGTCGCCGACCCGGACGGGCCGGTCGCCGAGATCTATCGCCAGATCGCGCGCCGCGTGGCCGTCAAGATCGCCGAGAAGGCGCGCGACATGAGCCTGAAGATGCCCTCGATCGTGGTTCAGAACACCTGAAGCGGCGGGAAGCACACTGCGGCCGACGCCGGTTCTTTCGCCGCGGTCTCAGCGGTACCAGGGCAGAGTGCGTCGCAGGGAGATGATCTCGCCGGCGCCTTGCGCAGAGTATCCGGGCAACAGTGCCACCTGCTCGCGCCATCGGGTCGAGGCAAGCAGCGAAACGATTGCGTCGGCGTGCGGCGTGGCCAGTGTTTCGCGCTCGCACACCAGGAAGTAGTCTTCGACCAGCAGCGGGACGAAGTCGATGCTCTTGCCTGCTGCCGCCTGGATGCCCAGGCCCGCGTCGGCCGCACCGGCTGCCACCGCCGCGGCTACCGCCAGGTGATTCGATTCCTCGTGGCCGAAGCCGCGAATCGATGCCGGATCGATCTGGTGGCGAGCCAGCAACTCCTCGAGCAACGCGCGCGTACCGGTGCCGGGCGCGCGATTGACGAAGCGCAGGCGTGGCAGGTCCGCGATGCCGCTCACCCGCAGCGGGTTTCCCGGCGCAACGAACAGGCCCTGGGTGCGGTGCGCCACGCGGATCAGCTTCTCGCGTCCGAGGCGCAGCAACGGCCCGAACGCCCGGTGTACCTTCGAGCCGCGCTGCGCCAGGTCAGGGCGCGACAGCGGCAGGTGGATGCCGGCGAATGCGCAGTGGCCGGCGCGCATGCGCCGCAGGGCATCGAGGCTGCCCTCGTAGTGCAGGTCGAGCAGCAGTTCACGCTCGCTCTGGCACAGCCGCTTGAGCAAGGGCAGCGACAGGTCATGGCTGGCCACGCAGGTGGTGATCTGCACCTCGTCGTTGAAGGCGATCGACAGTTCACGTCCGATTTCGGTGGCGAGATTCTCCACCTGCGGCGCCAGGCGTGCGCGGATGCGCGTTTCCGCCCACAGCAGCTTCTCGGCGAAGTCGGTCAGGCGCGCCGCACGCCCCTTGTCCCAATGCACAAGTGCGCGTCCGAGGCGGATTTCCTGTTCCTTCAGGTAGCCCCACAGGTGCCGATACGACCAGCCAAGCTTGCGCGCGGCCGCTGCGATCGAGCCCTCGTGGCGGAGCGCGCCGAGCACGTCGAAGAACGGATTGCGCAGGTGCGCTCCGGTCGCTGAAGACAGTGCGTACTGCATTTCTATCGCAACGATTCCCGATGACTTATGCATGGCGCCACATATCGATCCATCCTGTGCGAGCGCCTATTCTCCCAGATGTCGTGCAGCGCATGCAGCAGGCGCGCGGCCGCCTTCTCGCCAGTTTCGCCACCCGGGAGTCACCGACCCATGATCTCGTCGTCGTTGCCGCTGCTGTGCTCGCTTTTCGCGATTCTCGCGTTTGCCGGCACCCCGGTCCTTGCCTCGCAGGCAACCGGCGTGCAGGTGGTCAGATTGCACGCAGCAGGCAGCCTGCGCGCGGCGCTCGACGAGGTGGCACGCGAGTTCGGACGTCGCGAGCAGGTGCGAATCGAGGCGGTGTATGGGGCTTCCGGCCTGCTGCGTGACCGGATCGCGGCTGGCGAGGCGGCCGAGGTCTTCGCCTCGGCCAACATGGCCCACCCTGCTGCGCTCGCAGACTCGGGAAAGGCAGTCACTCCGGTGGCCTTCACGCGCAATATCCTGTGTGCGCTCACGCGCCCCGATGTCGGGGTCGATTCGGCCAATCTGCTCGATCGCATGCTCGATCCCGCCCTGCGTCTGGGCACCTCGACACCAAAGGCCGACCCTTCGGGCGACTACGCTTTCGAGCTTTTCGCAAGGGCGCAGGCAATGCGACCCGGGGCACGCGCCGTGCTCGAGGCCAAGGCCCTGAAACTTACCGGCGGGCCGGATTCGCCGCCACCGCCTCGTGACCGCAGCGTCTATGGCGACCTGGTGACGCGCAGGCAGGCCGACATCTTCCTGACCTACTGCACCAACGCGCTGGCAGCGCGGCGCGATTTCCCCGATCTGGTGTCGGTGGCGGTTCCCCCCGAGTTGTCGGTCGGCGCACAGTACGGTTTGACGGTCATGCGCGGCGCCTCGGAGGCGGCGTGGCGCTTCGCATGGTTTATCCTGTCCGCCGATGGGCAGGCGATCCTCAACCAGCACGGATTCGGCGCGCCACGCTGACGTCGCGGTGATCCGGTGACGCAGGTGCTGCGCGGGCGGCGCCTGCCCTGGCCGCTGGTTGCCGCCTTGCTGGCACTGGCGCTGGCGCTGATGATCCTGCGTGCCCTGGGCAGTGGCCGCTACGACCTGCCGCTGCTCGAAGTGCTGCGCATCATGACGGGCGGTGTCGATGTCGCGGGCCAGGCGCAGACTTCGATGGCCGAGGCGGTACTGTGGCAGATCCGCGGTCCGCGGGTGCTGGGATCGGCACTCACCGGCGCCGCACTGGCCGCCTCGGGGGTGGCCCTGCAGTCGGTGTTTCGCAATCCGCTGGCTGCACCCGACCTGCTCGGGGTCTCGGCGGGCGCTGCGCTCGGCGGGGTGCTCGGCATTTTCCTGGGATGGAGCGTATTCGGCATCCAGGTGGCGGCCTTTGCCGGCGGGCTGTCGGCCGTCGCACTGGTCTTCGTGATCGGCTCGGTCTTGCCGCTGCGTGACCGTACGCTCAGCCTCGTGCTGGCCGGCATTGCCATCGGCAGCATGCTCGGTGCGCTGATTGCCCTGGTCAAGACGCTGGCCGATCCCTATGCGCAGTTGCCGGCGATCACGTTCTGGCTGCTGGGCAGCTTTGCCGCGATTACCCCGGGTGACCTTGCCCTGCTGGCGCTGTTCACGCTGACCGGAATGCTGTCGCTGTTCCTGGTGCGCTGGCGTGCCGATGCGCTCGCCCTGTCCGATGACGAGGTGCATGCGCTGGGCGTGCGCCTGCCGTGGGTGCGGGTGCTGCTGATCGGCGGCGCGACGCTGGCCACCAGTGCCACCGTGGCCGTGGCCGGCATCATCGGCTGGATCGGACTGGTGGTGCCGCATGCGGCGCGGCTTCTGGTGGGGGCGTCGTTCGCGCGCGTGCTGCCGGTTTCGATGCTGCTGGGCGCGCTGCTGATGCTGTTGATCGACACGCTCGGGCGCAGCCTGGCCCAGACCGAAGTCCCGCCCGGCGTGCTCAGCGCGCTGGTTGGTGCGCCGGTGCTGTTCGTGCTGATGCTCCGGCGCCGCGATGACTGAACTGCTGCGCGCGCGAGCGCTCTCCTTCGGCTACGATCGGCGCGCGCTGACCGCACCGATCGACCTGGCCTTGCACGCAGGCGAGATCGTGGTGGTGCTCGGGCCCAATGGCGCAGGCAAGAGCACGCTGTTTCGCACCCTGCTCGGCGTCCTGCCGCCGCTGACGGGCTCGGTTGACTGGCACGCGCGCGCGCTGGCCGAACTCACGCCGCGCGAACTGGCGGCGTGCGTGGCATGGGTGCCGCAGCAACCGGGTGCGGCCTTCGAATTCGAAGTCGAGCAGTACGTCATGCTGGGGCGACTGGGGCGGCTCGGCTTCGGAGCGGCACCCGGAGCAGCGGATCGCGAGGCGGTGTCCCGCGCCATCGCGCGCCTGGGCCTGGAGCGGTTCCGGACGCGTTCCCTGTCGCACATGTCGGGCGGCGAGCGCCAACTGGTAGCCATCGCGCGCGCACTGGCCCAGCAGGCTTCGACCCTGCTGCTCGACGAACCCACCGCCAGCCTGGATTTCGGCAACCAGGGCAAGGTGCTCGATACGCTGCATGGCCTGGCCGCCGATGGACTCGGCATCGTGTACGCCACCCATGATCCCAACCATGCGCTGCGGGCCGGCAGCCATGCACTGGTGTATCTGCCGGGCGGCGCGATGGCCTTCGGGCGCGTTGCCGAACTGGTGGAACCGGGACTGCTGTCACGCGTCTACGGCGTGGCGGTGCAGGCGGCGCACACCGACGATGGGCACCCCGTGTTCGCGCTCGCTGGGCGATCGTGAATCGTCTCGGGTGACCGGCAGGCTGTCGGGCGCGAGCCGGACTGTCGCGCTAATGCGTGAGCGGCGGGGCCTCTTGCACCGACGCGGCCTCCTGCTCGAGCGCTTTCTTCTGCGTCAGGGCGATGCCATTCTTGACCGCCACGATCTCGGCCAGGATCGCCACGGCGATCTCGGAGGGAGTGCGGCTGCCGATGTTCAGCCCGATGGGGCCGTGCAGGCGCGCAATTTGCACCGGTGTCAGGTCGAACAGCGCCAGCCGGCCACGTCGACGCAGCGTGTTGCTGCGCGAGCCCAGCGCGCCGATGTAGAAGGCGGGCGACTTGAGCGCTTCGAGCAGCGCCAGGTCATCGAGCTTGGGGTCGTGCGTGAGTGCCACGATCGCGGTGTGCACGTCCGGCTTGAACTGCGCCACCACGTCGTCGGGCATGCCGGGCAGCCAGGTGACCTGCGGCAGTTCCAGCGTCGTGTAGTACTCCTCGCGCGGGTCGCAGACGAACACCTGGAAGTCGAGCGCCTTGGCCATCTCGGCGAGCACGCGCGACAACTGTCCGGCGCCGATCATCAGCAGGCGATAGCGAGGCCCGAACACGGCGCGTGCCGTCTTGCCATCGAACTCGAATGCGTCGCCGCGCTGTGCCGGTGCGAGCGTGGCACGCCCGGTTTCGAGGTCGAGGGTGCGCGCCACCAGTTCATGGTGCGCGGTGCGCTCGAGCACCTCGTCGATCCAGGCGGCGTCGGACAGCGGTTCCTGGAGCAGGCGCAGGGTGCCGCCGCAGGGCAGTCCGAAGCGGGCCGCTTCATCCTTGCTCACGCCGTACAGGATCATCGAGGGCCGGGCGACCCGTTCACCCGTGCGCACGCGTTCGATCAGGTCGTCTTCGACGCAACCGCCGGACACCGATCCGATCACCAGGCCGTCATCGCGAAGCGCCAGCAGTGCACCCACCGGGCGCGGCGAGGAGCCCCAGGTCTCGACCACGGTGACCAGCCAGACGCCGCGCCCCTCGGCGAACCAGTCCCTGGCATGTTCGAGGACTTCACGATCCAGACTGTCCATGACGTTCGCTCCCCTGGGAGAATGTCGATCGCCGGCCCGGCGCGGTGCGGTGGCGATGCCGGTGCCCCCGGAGCGCATTCACCGCATGGCAAGCCAGACGAGGACCAGAACCACCACCGCCGCCACGATGATCCACGTCGTGCGACGGCTCCCGGCGCCCGTTGCCGCGGGCGCCCGCGCAGCGGCCGGCACCTCGGCGCCGGGCGCTGCCGCCGGTGCCAGCCGCGCCTCGAACGCGGTAAAGAAATCATCGGTGATCTTTGCCGCGGCGCCGTCGATCAGGCGCGCACCCACCTGGGCAAGTTTGCCGCCGATCTGCGCCTTTGCAGTGTAGGCGAGTCGGGTTGCCCCCGCTTCGGGTGTGAGTTTGACGTCGGCCGAGCCCTTTCCGAAACCGGCCACGCCGCCCTGGCCGTCGAAGGCGATGGTGTAGGAGCTGATCGGCACCACGTTCTCGATCCTGAGGCGGCCCTTGAAGCGAGCGTTCACCGGGCCGATACGCAGCGCGGTGACGGCCAGGAACTCGTTGTCGCTGGTGCGCTCCAGCGACTCGCATCCGCTGATGCAGGACTTGAGCACCTCGGGATCGTTCAGGGCGGCCCAGGTCGCTTCGGGTGTGGCGGCAATCAGTCGTTCACCTTGCAGGTTCATGGCGGGCTTCCGGTCCGGGTGGCGGAGGATGGGCGCACGGGGCGCGGCGGGTGTTCGAGCGCCCGCTGCGAGCGCGCGAGCGGTGCACGCAAGGCGTGTTCCAGGTCCGCCAGGCTGGCCAGGTTGTGCACCGGCAGCATCCGATCGACGTGCGGCAGCAGGGCGCGCACGCCTGCTGCGCGCGGGGCAAAGCCCTCGTAGCGCAGCAGCGGATTGAGCCAGACCAGTTGGTGTGAAAAGCGCGCCAGGCGCGCTGCTTCCGCCGACAGGGAACCGTTCTCGTCGCGATCGAGGCCATCGCTGACCAGCAGCAGCGCGGCGTTGCCGGTGAGCACACGGCGCGCAAAGCGCCGGTTGAAGCTTGCAAGGCTGGAGGCGATGCGCGTGCCGCCGCGCCAATCCTGCACCATGGCGTCGGCACGCGCGATCGCCACGTCGGGGTCGCGATGGCGCAGGCAGCGTGTGATGTCGGTCAGGCGCGTGCCGAAGACCAGCGTGTGCACGCGATGGTGGCGCTGCGTGAGTCCGTAGGCGTAGTGCAGGAACGCCCGCGCGTAGCGATCCATCGATCCGGAGATGTCGATCAGGATCACCAGCGGCGGCGCCCGCCGCCGCGACGCCGAACGCGGCAACTCGATCGTGTCGGGAGCGCGTGCCAGGCCGCGCAGCGCACGCCGTACGTCGATGCGCCCGCGCGGCGAGGGCGCCAGGCGGCGGGTGCGCAAGGGTCGCACCGGCAGCGGAACCGACTCGGCCAGGCGCCGGGCGATGGCGAATTCGCGGGCCGACATGCCCTCGAAGTCGGCGCGCTGCAGCCGTTCGCGCTCCGAGAAGCTGACCACGGCGTCGATGGTGCGCTGGTCTTCCTCGCGCGGTGGCGAGGCCGGCGGCGTTGCCCCGGCCGGCGGCGACAGCGCCTCCTCGACCCGCCGCGGGCGTTGCGGCGGCGTGACCGCGCCGGGGCGCCCGACCACCCGTGGCAGCAACATGTACATCAAGCGCTCGAGCAGCCTGGGGTCGCGCCAGAATGCGGCGAATGCCGCATCGAACACCGCCTGCTGCTCGTGGCCCGCCAGCATCACCGCCGACAGGGCAGCGTGAACGTCATCGCGGCGCTCCAGTCCGACCAGTTCGAGCGCGGCGATGGCCGCGAGGATGCGATCGGAGCCGACCGGCAGGCCGGCCGCGCGCAGCACCCGTGCGAAGTGCACGATGTTGTCGGCAAAGCGTCCGCTCACGACGCCGCTTGCTGCAGGATGCCCTCGGCGCGCAGTTCGTCGAGGATCGCGGCCGCGGCGCCACCTTCGAAGCGGGCGATGTCGTCCTGGTACTTCAGCAGCACGCCCAGGGTGTCGGACACCGATTGCGGATCGAGCGACATGGCGTCCAGCGCCACCAGCGCATTGGTCCAGTCGATGGTCTCCGCCACCCCCGGGGCCTTGAACAGATCGAGGGCGCGCGCGCGCTGCACGAAGCCGACCACCTGCGCGGCCAGGCGCTCGCTGGCCTGCGGTGCCTTGCGCCGGATGATGTCGAGTTCGCGCGTGGCGTCGGGATAGTCGACCCAGGCGTACAGGCAGCGCCGCTTCAGCGCGTCGTGGATTTCGCGCGTACGGTTGGAGGTGATGATCACGATCGGCGGGTGCTCGGCGCGGATGGTGCCGAGTTCGGGCACCGACAATTGTGATTCGGCGAGTACTTCGAGCAGGAATGCCTCGAACGGCTCGTCGGCGCGGTCGAGTTCGTCGATCAGCAGGACCGGTGCCTTCGCTTGCGTGAGCGCCTGCAGCAGGGGCCGGGCGACCAGCATTTCGCGCGAGTACAGGCCTGCGAGCAATCGTTCACGGCTCGCCTCGTGCCCCGCTTCGGCGATACGGATTTCGAGCATCTGGCGCGCCACGTTCCATTCGTAGGCGGCCGAGGAAATATCGAGCCCCTCGTAGCACTGCAGCCGGATCAGCGGGGTGTCGAGCGCCCGGGCAAGCACCTTGGCCAGTTCGGTCTTGCCGACGCCGGCCTCGCCTTCGAGAAACAGCGGCCGCGCCAGCTTCAGCGCAAGGTAGACCGCGGTCGCCAGCGGACGGCCCGCGAGGTAATCCTCGCGGGCCAGCATCGCGACTGTCTCATCGACACTGCCGGGCACGGTCATGTGCAAACACTCATCGCGGCCTCAGCCGGCCAGCGCCTTCTCGACCGCGCGCCGCGCCATGACGGTCACCATCGCAGCGCGATACTCGGCCGAGCCGTGCAGGTCGCTGTTGTAGCCGCGCGGGTCGAGACGGATGGCAGTGATCGCTTCCGGTCGGAAGTCGCGCGCCAGCGCCTGCTCGATTTCAGGCACCCGGTAGACGTGCGTGCGCGCACCGGTGACGGCGACGCGCACGCCGCCCGCGCCCTGGCTCACCATCACCCCGACCAGCGCGAAGCGCGAAGCGGGTTGCCGGTACTTGACGTAGGCGGCACGCTGCGGCACCGGGAAGCTCACCGAAACGATCAGTTCGCCCGGCTCGAGCGCGGTGGTGAAGAGGTCCTTGAAGAAGCTGTCGCCGGGGATCGAGCGGCGGTCGGTCTGCACCGTGGCGCCCAGGCCGAGCACGGCTGCCGGATAATCGGATGCCGGATCGGCATTGGCGATCGAGCCGCCCAGGGTGCCCATGTTGCGCACCATCTGGTCGCCGATGCCGCTGGCGAGATCTGCCAGCGCGGGAATCGCGGCGCGCACCTCGCCCGAGCGGGCCACTTCGGAATGGCGCGTCATGGCGCCGATCTTCACTGCTGCACCGTCGCGCGAGATGCCGCGCAGGCCTTCGATGCCTGCCAGGTCGACCAGGGTACTGGCCGACGACAGGCGCAGCTTCATCGACTGCACCAGGCTCTGGCCGCCGGCCAGGTAGCGCGCATCGCCGGTGGCCGCTGCCACCGCCTTGGCGACGCTTTCCGGGTGCTGGTATTCGAATGCGTACATGTTGTGGCCTCCTCGATCAGGCGATCTTGTTCGCGATGCGCCAGACACGTTCCGCCGTGGCGGGCATCGGCACGTCCTTCACCCCGAGCGCGTCGGTCAGCGCGTTGATGAAGGCCGGCGGCGACCCGATGGCGCCGGCCTCGCCGCAACCCTTGACCCCGAGCGGGTTATGGGTGCACGGGCTCACGGTGGTGCCGACCGTGAACTTCGGCAGGTCGTCGGCGCGCGGCATCGTGTAGTCCATGTACGAACCGGTGAGCAACTGGCCCGACTCGGGGTCGTAATGGCAAGCCTCGAGCATCGCCTGCCCGAGCCCTTGAGCCACGCCGCCGTGCACCTGGCCTTCGACCACCATCGGGTTGACCACGTTGCCGAAGTCGTCGACCGCCACGAACTGGATCACCCGGGTCCTGCCGGTCTCGGGGTCGACCTCGACCTCGCAGATGTGCGAGCCGGCCGGGTAGGTGAAGTTGGTCGGATCGTAGAACGCGTTTTCGTTCAACCCCGGTTCGAGCTTGTCCAGCGGATAGTTGTGCGGCACGTAGGCCGCCAGCGATACCTGCGCAAACGGCACCTTGCGGTCGGTGCCGGCCACCTTGAACTCGCCGTTGTCGAACTCGATGTCGGTGTCGGCCGCCTCGAGCAGGTGGGCAGCGATCTTCTTGCCCTTGGCGATCACCTTGTCGACTGCCATCACGATCGCGGTGCCCCCGACCGCCAGCGAGCGGCTGCCGTAGGTTCCCATGCCGAAGGGCACGCGTCCGGTGTCGCCGTGCACGATCTCGACGTTCTCGACCGGTATGCCGAGCTTGCCGGCCACCACCTGGGCGAAGGTCGTCTCATGGCCCTGGCCGTGGCTGTGCGAACCGGTGAACACGGTCACGGTACCGGTGGGATGCACCCGCACCTCGCCCGCCTCGAACAGGCCGGCACGCGCGCCCAGTGCCCCGGCGATGTTCGAAGGCGCCAGGCCGCAAGCCTCGATGTAGCACGAGTAGCCCAGCCCGCGCAGCCGGCCGCGCCTGGCCGCTTCCTGCCTGCGCGCCGGAAAGCCCGCCACGTCGGCCATCTTCAGCGCCTTGTCGAGCGAGGCGCCGAAGTCACCCGTGTCGTAGGTGAGCCCGACCGGCGTGGCATAGGGGAACCTGGTGATGAAATTGCGCCGCCGGATCTCCGCCGGATCCTGCTTCAGGTCGCGCGCGCACTGCTCGACCAGCCGCTCGACCACGTAGGCCGCCTCGGGGCGGCCCGCTCCGCGATAGGCATCGACCGGCGACGTGTTGGTGAAGACAGCCTTGACCTCGCAGTAGATGGCCGGCGTGTGGTACTGGCCGGCGAGCAGGGTTCCGTAGAGGATGGTCGGCACCGCGGAGCCGAAGGTCGACAGGTAGGCGCCGAGGTTGGCGGTGGTGTGCACGCGCATCGCCAGGAAGTTGCCCTGCGCGTCCATGGCCATCTCGGCGCTGGTGACGTGATCGCGGCCGTGCGCATCGGCGAGGAACGACTCGCTGCGCTCGGCGGTCCACTTGATCGGGC
>CAZXLV010000070.1:0-9653 GCA_964641405.1 uncultured Limnobacter sp.
CGCCGCGCATGTGCCAGCGGCTGCTGGCGGTGTTGGCGATGTCGCCGAAGCGGAGGGAATTGAGCTGGGCAATGGGCCTGGCGCCCATGGTGAAGATGTCGCGGTTGATGCCGCCCACGCCGGTTGCCGCGCCTTGGTAGGGCTCGATGGCGCTGGGGTGGTTGTGGCTCTCGATCTTGAAGGCACAGGCCCAGCCATCGCCGATGTCGATGAGGCCGGCGTTCTCCTGCCCTGCTTCGGCGAGGATGCGCGGGCCCTTGCGCGGCAAGGTCTTCAGCAAGGAGATGGAATTCTTGTAGGAGCAGTGCTCGCTCCACATGGCGCTGTAGATGGCCACTTCGTTGAAGTTGGGCACGCGCCCCAGGATTTCCTTGATGCGCTCGTACTCCTCCTCGCGGAGGCCGAGCTTCTTCGCGGTTTCCAAGGAAGCGGGCTGGGTTTCCGTGGATGCGGGGGCGGGCTTGGTCTGTGTTGCCATTATGGAGTGCAAAGGAACGGAATAGCGGGGAGGTACGTGCTGGCCGGAACCATTGAAAGGGCTACCGACCGCCCCTGCGCGGACCACAGGCTGTGGGGTAAAAGAGAAGGATGGGTCAGTGGCTTACGGAAATCCAAGAGGACCGCACAGAACACGAAGTACGCAAAGGACACGAAGGGCACAAAGAATACAAAGGGCACGAAGAAATGCGCTGGAAGCGCTGTTTCGTTGCATCAAACAGAACTTCGATTCCCAAGGAAATCGCTCACATACGGATCAGTGCTGGACCTGGACCTTGGCGGTGGTTGTTTGGCCAACTGCCACTGCCTTCAACAGGTACAACCCATTGGGCAGGTGCGCCACATCCAATGTAACGCCCTGTGGGGGCATGGACCGGCTGAACAACACGCGACCGGTCAGGTCCATCATCTGCAGTTCGGCTGCGCCGATGGAACCTTTTGTATGTGCCACATACAGATGATCCTTTACAGGGTTGGGAAAGAGCACCAACGAGTTGCCTTGGCCAACCTGATTGCCCACGCCTGCATGGTCATTGTCAATGTGCAAGTTTTGCGTAACCACTTGATCGCCTCCACAGGTGATGATGTTGACCGCCAAGTTATGCTGTCCACTGCTTTGTGCCGGAACGGCCAAGGGGATCACCACGGCTGAATCCAGCGGGTAGAAGTGGATGCTGTCCGGAAGGGCGGGCAGGTAGTCCACGCCGGCAATGGCATCACCAGCCACGGACAGGTGCAGGTATTCGTCCTGGTAAAAGGCACCATGGCGGTTGAAATGCAGGAAAACCGTATCGGTGCTGCTTCCATACAGTACGGGTTCCGTGCCGGAAAGGTCCACGTTGGGACCGGGATCCACCGAGAGGCTGAAGCGGTTGGTGCTGGTGAAGGAGCCTTGTTCCAGCCATAGCGCCGAGGCATAGGACCAAATTACGTTCCCAACACCCAGCTTGGCGTGGTAGGTTTCGCCGCACTGCACGGCCACGCTGGCGGTGAGCACCACGGTAAGGCCATTGTGCTGGATGTAGTACGGATCGGTGTTGTAGGGAGCTTCCAATTGGGGCGTGGAAGTTTGGGGCTGCGGGGTGGACCAAAGCCCCCCGTTGTAGCGGTAGTAGATGGAATCCGCCTGCCAGTTGGGGTTCGCATTTTGGCAGGGGCCGAACTCATTCCAGATGGGGCCATTCGCGTTGGCAACATTCAATCGTCCGCTGTTCACCGTATTGATGCCCACCGGGGTCAGGGAACCTGGGATCAACGCGATGTTGATGGCATTGTTGGTGAACGGGCCCGAGATGCCCGGCCCGCTGATGAAGAAGCCGAACACATCGGGGTACTCGCTGCACACCATGCGCTCATACTCCTCGGAACTGAACACGTAACGGAAGCTCACCATGTCATGGTCGGGGATGAAATCAAATTCCAGCACCGACTTTCCGAAGATGTTACTCCCTGAACTGGATTGCCACTGGCTCCATCCGGTTAGGTGGCTGAGATCAATGTCCGGGGAAGGGACCAGCCCACCACCACCACCAGCAAGACCTGTTTGCAACATCAAGGAATTGTTTGGGCCGGGCAGCACCACCTGCGCATTTCCAGGACAGAGGAAGATGCCCCCGTCCATGCCGAGGCATGTATTGATGCCATTGAAAGCGCCCGCCTGACCCTGCCAGACGTTGTCCACATTGACCGTATCGCCATTGAATACCACATTGGCCACCGAAACGCCGGGACCGGCCAAGGTGTACCGCACCAAGTTGTCCGGTGTTTGGGCCTGGTCCAGGATAAGCTGGGCCTGGGCGGGTGAACAGAGCAATGCGAAACCAAGCGTTACTGCACCGAGAACTCCGCTCCATGTCGATGGGGAAAGCCCTGTTGGCAGTTCAATGTTGGCGGATTTCATGGCGTTGGGGAGTGTTGGGAGCAAAGACGTACTGAAAGCGCAGATCCAGTTCCTTCACCGGCAAGGTATCCAACATGCCCTGGGTGATTCGCAAGGGAAAGAGCGCCCGGTTGGCGGGGACCTCCATCATACGCAGCCACTCCGTGGCGGACATGGACTTGGGGCAATTGGCGAGAAGGACCGTGAGGGTGGTGGCATTCGCCCTCACCCCCGGCCCCTTTTGGCCCTCACCCCCGGCCCCTCTCCCAAGGAGAGGGGAGGTCTCAGATTGTTTTTCGCGCAGCGGACCCTGTGCATCCTGCATCTGCGCCAACACCAACCCCGGCACCAACACCAGCAATAAAGCAAGTTTTCGGTACTTCATCGTTCTGCAAGAATTACCCGGGTGGAAAGCCCCGCCAACCCCCACCGCAAGTTGCACTGGTACATGCCGGCAGGCTGCCCTTGCAGCTCCACGGCATGCACGGTGCTCCATTGCGGGATGCGTTCGCGCAGGACCAATTGCCCGACAAGGTTGCGCACCTCCAACCAGCCCACGCCTGGGTTAGCCGGGTAGCTCAGCATGAATTGGCCATGGGTGGGATTGGGGGAAGCCCTCAGACCCTTGCCCTCACCCCCTTCCCCTCTCCCAAGGAGAGGGGGGAGACCCGCGTTGAGCCCCAAACTGTCGCAAACGCTTCCATCCACCGGACCCAAATGGTAGTTGGGGTGGTTTGGAAGGGAGTTGGAGAACACCCGCGGCAGCGCCACCCCATGCTGCTCAAAATTGCAGGCCATGCCCGCCGAATCCGGATCATTGACCACATGGAGGACCATGGTACCATTGCCGGTGGAGATATACACCTTACCGTCCGGAGCCAGTTGGGCAAGGTCAAAAAGCGCGGCAAAGGGCGGGCTTGGGGAATAGGTGCTGTCCCAATGGGCAATGGTTACCATGGACGCGGCCAAGTCTTCCGCCTCCGTGTCAAACTGGTACAAATTGAGACACGAGGATACGTACAGCAACTGGCTATTGGGTGAGAAGGCAACCCCTGCGCTGCTGCACACACCAATTTCTTGGGCGTGCCGGTGATCGGAGAGCAAGCCCGTACAACGATCAAACGCATAGAGGTCCAAGTCCCCCTCAACCGCTGAATAATAGGCAAAGCGGGTTCCATCGGGTGAAAAACAGACCTGGCCTACGTCCGGCACGCGAACGGTGCCAATGGCCTGCGTACCGTCCAAGGCCACCCCGGAAGGGGTTACCAGGAACCGATAGAACAGGTTGGAATTGGCCTTGTGGCAGAACACCCACCAATCCCGTCCATTTGCATGCCTCACTGCGGTGATCTTGCCCAATTGCAAGGAATCTTCCAATAGCACTTGGTTCTTGCTCACCACCGCACCCATCCCGCCTTCCAAGCTCATATCTATCGTGGTGAGGTACAGGTACCTCGCCAACACCCAAGGCGGGTCGTCATACGTTCCGTGGAAGAGGTAGTACATGTTGGGCGCCTCTGGCTTGGGCAGGATCAGATCGGATTGCGTCAGGAGCAAACCACCAGGTGGCCCGGAAAGCTCAGAGGTGTACCAACTGGGGTTCAGGCCCGCGCCGTTGAGCATGGTATCACCGGTCGCATTGGCCACATGCACCCCATTGGTGCTGAATAGCAATTCTCCCGATGCATTGGTAATGTTCGCGCTTGTCCTGAAGAAATCAATGTCCCGGTTCACAGTGGAGATCACCCTGTTGCCAGTGATGTAATTAAGGTCAATGCCTCCTAATATCGTGTCTATTCCCGCATACACGTACCCACCCATCCACAAATTGTTTAGCCCGCCCTGAGCAACTACTGCACTATGGGAAAGGGAAACCACAGTAAAGGCCGCACAGGCGGCCCTTACTGTATTGATCAACCTCTTCATCGCGCCCTTGATCTATCTTATGATAGAGAGCTTTCCTTCCCCGATCAGTTCCGCTGGACCGCGCACTTGGTAGTGGTAAAGTGCCGGTGCCAGCCTTTCGGTGCTGAAGCTCAAGCGAAGCGTTTCAGCAGAAAGTTCCACCCTCATCACTTCGCTTCCCAAGGTATTGAAGACAACGAACACAGCGGGGCCGTCCAATTTTTCATGCAACACCAAGGTTGCAGCATCCATGGCCGGGTTGGGCACCACCACCGCTTGCTCAACTCTGGGAGCTTGCTGCTGTACACTCTTCACAATGATTCCCTGCTGGAGACAGAGCAGTGCATCATCAAAGTCCTGTTCATTATTCACTAAGGCGTACAATGCCCTTGCCCGGAAGACCGCCTCGCCGCCCACCATGGGGCACTGGTCCGCGATGCTGTACAGCGCGTTGACCTGTGCCGTGGTAAACGTATCCACTTCCGAGCCAATGGTGGACAAGTAGATCTCGTTCACCTGCTTGGTGTTCAGGTCCATCAACTCGGCGGTGGCAACGCTTGTATTGGCGGCTTTCACACTTTCCGCCGAAAGCACTTTTGAAGTACGCGCCAGATCCATGATGTTGGTGTTGTAATCCACCAACGCCTGAATGGCAGCTTGATAGCCCGTGACCTCGTTGAGCAGGTTTTGGCGCTCAACCGCAGAAAGCGTATCGGCCTCCAATTGGGACATGGCCAATTTCACCAATTCCAAATTGTAACCGATCTGCTGTTGGTTCCCTTGCAACTGCGTCGCTACCGTGCTGTCCACAAGGCTCAGCGCCCCACGATCCGCTTCCACGGCCTTCAACTGCCCGGTGGCCTGGTCCTGCAGTGTCAAGTAAAAATCCTCCAGCATGGCAAGGCTGTCCCGCAGTGCCGGTGCGCCCGCCAATTTCTTGTACAGGTCCCCCCTCAGCGTCCATTGCGTTTGCTGCGTGTAGGGGTCATTCTCCAAGCTGTCGCCCACTATTTTGGAGTCCAGACCTTCCAACAGCGTAGTGTCTGCCCCCCACCGCTTTATCGTGCTGCAATATTCCATGCCGTCATCGTTCGAACAGTCATAATTCGGGCCATCTGGCGGTTGGAACCAGTTGATGGGAACCCATGACGGCGGTTGCGTACTGCCCCCTGAAATCAGTTGGGGGGTGTAGAAAAAGGGATATGCCCCTGCATTGTTGGTATTTTCATACCACGC
This sequence comes from uncultured Limnobacter sp., assembly GCA_964641405.1. Lineage (GTDB taxonomy): Bacteria > Pseudomonadota > Gammaproteobacteria > Burkholderiales > Burkholderiaceae_E > Zeimonas. The sequence goes on from CAZXLV010000070.1 coordinate 5,519, forward strand.
CCCTTCGCCACCAGCCTGAGGTGCTTCATACCAAAGGTTTCCTTTGTGGTCCTGCATACCGATGATGGCGGTGCCATCCAGGTGCAGCCCCCATTTGTGGTGGCGGATGTTATTGCCGCGCACCTCATTGCCGTAACACTCCCCACTGAAGAGCATGCCGTTGGTGGTGAGGTCCATTTCATTGCAGCTCACCAAAATGCGTTGGCTCTTCACCACGCGGATGGCGGCCTGGCGCAACACGGGATAGCTATTTGCAGCCCCCTTGATGTTGTTGCAGCTCACATTACCGATCATGCATCCGGTGAGCGTGATGCCCGCATCGTTGTAGCTGTTGCTGGTCATGGTAAACCCATTGCCCGTCACCTGGTAGTTCCGTGCCGAAATCAGATAGGCCCCCCACTTTGCCATGGTCATGCCCGCGCGATAGGTAACTTCGTTATTTCGGATCACGGAATAGGGGTTCCACCCATTGTTTTCGGAAACTCTGATGGCAGCAAAGCCCTTGGTGTACTGGTCAGGAGGCAATTCGTTGGCGAACGTGATCACGTTGTTCTCCACAATCAGTTTATCGGCCCCGTCATTGAAGAACAACTGGATGGCATCCTGCCGAGTGTCGAGGACATTGTCATACAGATGGATCACCCGGCTGTTGCTCTTCTCCACGTAATAGGCGGTTCCTACCTGTAGCATGGTATTCGCATTGCTGTAAACGTTCATGCGTGAGGCGTAGATGCCCCAACGGCAATTTTCGAACGGTAGTAGCCCATTGACCAGTGACCCGATCTGCTTCAATGTATGGTATCCCTTGGCAGCTGCATTGACCCCAGCACCATTGCCCTGCAATGACGCATACATGGGATCTGGCTGGATCTTATGAAAGCTGCACTTCTCCACCACCATGTCCCCATGCCTTAAAATGATGCCATTGCCCAGTTCGTTGAACATGTTCCAGCCCTGGTTCAATTCCACCAAGGGCACCTTCCAGATCTCCATGCCCGCATACCCCCGGTTGCCCACCGTGGTGGTCTGCCCTGGATAGGAGATCGGCATAGGGCTGCTGCTGTTAAACGTATTGTTCACACTGGAAATGACCACATTATTGGTGCTGACTCCGGATACCATGGGCACTTGCAGGGCCACCCGGTTGTTGTGGAAGACATTGTCCTTCAACTTCACGAAGGATCCGTCCAAAGCCAAAATAGCGGCTTCACCATCATTCACCGTGCTTTGCTCAATCTTGAGCATCGCCCCGTACTGAAGGGTGATGCTCTTCCACATCACACCGTTACAACTCGTGATCGTGCTTGCAAACACATTCAAGCTCTGATTATTCTGCACCGAAATCTCTGCTCCGGGATCCATGTACACAACGGCATTGCTGAACGTCAGGGGCTGGTCCACGATCAATTGCCCTTCAATGTTCACCGTGCCCATCAGCGTGCCAGGCAATGAACTACTGAGCGTTCCGTCCGGAATGACCAACGAAGCAGAACAGCAACCATCCACGTGGTAGGTGGCCGTAAAGGCCGGGCAACCCATTTGCGTATCCGTGATGGTCACCGTGTAATCACCCATCATCAGGCTGGATATGCTGGCGGAAGTGGACCCGTTGCTCCACGAAATGGAGTAGCTCCCTGGGTAGTAGTTGACGTTGAGGCTGATCGCGCCGCTCAAGGGTCCATTGCATGCATCCGTAACGGACGCCGTGGCGGAAACAATGGGATGCACCTCCATATCGTCCAAAAGTGCATAATGCTCCATGGGGCCGGTCCCAACCGGAGGCGGCAAAATGGTAGCCACCAGCCAGTTGGATGCAACCGCCCCAATCGGGAAAGTAAACGTAGTTACATACTGCACCCATCCATTTCCGCCCAGTTGCTGGACCAAGGTCATTTGGTTGGAGAATGTGGCACCGCCGCAGTTGTTCACTCCTCCAGTGATGTCGGTAGTGCCTTCATACGGACTGCATGGCCGATGGGGTAACATGTGGAACTCCAATTGCACACCCACTTGGCATGGGTCCATGGCCCAATAGCTCAATTCATATTGCTGGCCCGGCACCAAATCCCGGCAGAGTTGGAACATGAGCCCCTCTTGGTTATCCAACATCGGTGGCGCGACCACACGAGAAGCACCTATTCCCACATATCGCGCATTTGGCAATCCGTTGTGGCTGGGCGGTCGCTGGACCATCGAAGTTGTACCATCCGGGTAAAAGCAACTTATCTGGTCCGGCGCGCCTACATAAGGAAATCCAATCCAGCTTGTACCGTTCCATCCTCCTACATCCGGTGTATTGGCATTCCCCCATTCTGGCACTTGCGTGTAAATTGGATCAACGGGCAGAACAAAATCAGAATACGGGAAGGTTTCACTTAAAAGGGAAAACTGTCCAAAAACTGGACCCTGTTCAATTGACAATCCCTCGAAATCACCAGCGCTTAAAATATTACAAACTGGGACAGGATTCATGCATCCGCTCATACCCCCTTCCACCTTGATGTAGATGTGCGCTTCCCCTCCCCGGATGCCGTGGCTGAACGGGAAGTAACGGAGAACTGCCCAACCGACATAGTCTGCCGCCGGTTGGTATTGGAGCGTGGTAGTATTCACCGAAACAAGTGTTCCGCTCTGTGCTCCGGATGGGAAAATTATTTCAGGACAAGTAAATCCACTCGGCACCCCTGATGACTGGTCCTCATCATTCAGCAGGAAGTCGCTTATTTGAATTGGAAGGTTTTGTTGGCATGTGTAAAAATCAGTGGTTCCCTGCATGAATATGTCATCCACCCCGGCCAGCCGTACTCCACACGCCGCTAAAGTGGAACTCACAGTTCCAATCCATGCTGGGTTCGTGCCATAAGAACCTGTGGTGTGATATCCAAGGTCACACAGCATTTTAGCTTCGTCAAGTGATGGAATCCGATTCTTGACGAGAGGAGCTTGGGGCAGCCCACTTGCCATGAGCCACTCAGGATGGCCGGAACATGATTGGTCAAGATGATCCAACCCAATGATAAAACCGTTTCCACCGGGATCATGTGAGAAGAGCGGAATGTTGCCCGCACTCGTGCCGGAGAAAGAAACCGGGAAGGGAGGCTGACCACCACAAGGCGTGACCAGGTCCGCAGATAAATTTGGCGAAACGGAACCACATGCCCAAGGAGTTGCCATGAAGGGCATTCCAAGTGTGCTCAAGTGTGCATCAAACCGTGTATAGAGAGCTGGAAGAGCAACAGGTCCTTCACCGTTGGGCCTAACCATCGACTGTACGCCCAATGCGTGCAAAGCAGCATGGGAAAGAGCTGCATACAGGTCAACCACAGGGGATGGCGGAGGAGTGCCTTGTCCCCAGTACCAATGTTGGCCAGGACCTGACAATGGGATTGCCGATAGATCCACAGATACAGACCCATGGAAATAAGTATCCGGTAGTTGACTTGGTGGGTAATAATTACCTCCACTCCCAGCCAGAACTATCTGTTCCGCCCACCACGCATCAATGCCCCCGTTGATGGTACGCCAAACCTGCCCATCAAAAACCCCTTGCGTCGGCTGCCCAAGATAGGCGCGGGCCAGACTGACGTATTGGCCACCCGTGCCAAAATGGTTTGGCCCGGCAGGTGCACTTGAAACGCTAATGTTCACCACCGGCGTGGCCGGGTAATTCGCGTAAGGGCTGCTTGCCGGTTGGATCAATACAGATAAATCGGAGAACACTTGGCATGCTACAGCCCGCAACTCCGCGCCGATGACTGGATCGGCATGATTGAAGCCAGAGCCAGGAGGATCAACAAAGACTAAGTGGAAAAAGCCTGACGTGCATTCACTGCCACCACCGCGCTCCAACCCTTTCTGAACAGAGATACTGCTTAATGGCGCTCTGTTGCCATACGAATCCAGCACCATGGCTTGATGGGTGGTGTCCGGGGGTACACTTTGACCTTTTACTGAAGCCCAAACGCCGGTAGCAAGCACAAATGTGGCCATGATCTGACGGGCGCCAACCCGTGGCCCAAACAGGCTGAGAAATTGATGCCCTGCCTGTTTTTGGTAGCTTAGTCGATTCTTTCCCGAGAGCCGAGAGCCGAGAGCCGAGAGCCGAGAGCCGAGAGCCGAGAGCCGAGAGCCGAGA
>CAZXLV010000070.1:9753-12148 GCA_964641405.1 uncultured Limnobacter sp.
GCTGAGAGCCTCGCACCGGCACCCTTGGTTGAAGTTTGGAGAGACTTCATGGGATGCTATGGTTTTGGAGAGTGGGGAGCCAAATGTATGTAAAAACTTAAAGAATCCAAATTTTGGAAATTTTTAGTAGGCGAGGGGCAAGGGACTCACCGGCTGGAAGCCGGTGACACCGCTTGATGTTCACCGGCTGGAAGCCGGTGGCACGGGATAGAGCAGGTACGGCTTGCTGCGAAGCTTGAATGCTTCGATGTCCTTTTTCCAACCTGCACGGATGGCATCTTCAGATTTTCCTGCTTGCACCGCTTTGCGCAACGAGGTATTGCCAGCGAGTTTGTCGAAGAAGGGGTTGAAGAATTTGGCCTTGTCCGGGCTGGCATTGTACATGCCGATGAGCCATTCCAGTTTGAGGCCGGGGTCCAGGCGGGAGTAGAAATCGCCGTAGGAACTGAGATCGAGGCCGGTGCAAGACTGTCCCTCATAGGGCGGCTTCGCCGCTCCGGCCATGGTGCGCGGGGTGAAGGTGAAATCGCCGAGGGTGCAACCGGGGAAGCCGATGCACTGGAACGGCTTGCCGGTACCGCGGCCTACGCTGACGATGGTGCCCTCGAACAGGCCCAGCGAGGGATACAAGTACACTGCGGCCATGTTGGGCAGGTTCGGTGAGGGCCTTACCGGAAGCGCATAGAAGGTGGCATGGTCATATCCCGTGCAGGGGATCACCGTTAGATCACATTGCGCGCCGCCCTTCAGCCAGCCCTGTCCATTGATCATTTGTGCATACTCGCCGATGGTCAGGCCGTGCACCAGGGGTACGGGGTGCATGCCCACGAAGGAGCGGAAGGCGGTGTCCAGCACGGGGCCGTCCACATAGAAGCCGTTGGGGTTGGGGCGGTCCAGCACGATCACTTGCTTGCCTTGTTCGGCCGCAGCCTCCATCACATAGTGCAGGGTGCTGATGTAGGTATAGAAGCGCACGCCCACGTCCTGGATGTCGAAGAGCAGGATATCCACATTGGCGAGTTGTGCCGGGGTGGGTTTCTTGTTCTTGCCATAGAGGGATACCAACGGTAGGCCGGTCCGCTTGTCGCGTTCATCGGCCACGTGCTCACCTGCGCTGGCCTCGCCGCGGAAGCCGTGCTCGGGGGCGAAGACCTTGGCCACGTTCACCCCTGAGGCCAACAGGGAATCCACCAAGTGCACCCCTTCGATCATGCCGGTCTGGTTGGTGACCACCGCCACCTTCTTCCCGGCCAGCAATGGCAGGTAGAGCCCGGTGCGCTGTGCGCCCGTTTGGACCGCGGCATTCGCGTAACCTTCCATTTCCTGCACCGGGGGGTGTTGCACCTGCGCCGGCACCGTTCCATTACAACCGGTGAGGGCCAGCACCACGGCTATCTTCGCCGCGACCTCCATGGGTTTCGCACACTTCATTGCGCGCCGCATCCTCAGCGACAGTGAACGCCAGGACCGGCTTTCGCGGCCCATCGTGGTCATTGCGGTGCTCGGTATTGTCATCGGCATGGCGGTGATGATCCTCACCGTGGGCATCAGCACGGGCTTCCAAGGCGAAGTTCGGGCCAAAGTAACGGGGGCCGGGGCACACATCGAGATCGTGCCACTGGCCCAAGCCGACGCCAACGCTTCTTCGCGGGTGCCGATCGCCCAATCTTTTTATCCCTGGTTGGACACCGTGCCGGGGGTGAAGCACATCCAGGTGTTTGCCCTGCAACCTGGCATTGTGGAAACCGACCGCGACATCCAGGGCGTGGTGGTGAAGGGCGTGGGCGCGGACCACGACTGGGACTTCCTGCGCAGCCATTTGGTGGCCGGCACCGTGCTGGCCATCGGTGACAGTGTGCGGCCGCAGGTGATCATCAGCCAATGGCTGGCGCGGCGGCTGGTGAAGCAGGTGGGCGATGAGCTGACGGTGTACTTGATCAAGGGCCGGGAGGATATCCGGCCGCGCAAGTACCGCTTGACGGGCATCTATGAAACCGGCCTGGAAAAAGTGGACCATCAGGTGGTGTATGTGGACATTGCGCACATCCAACGGTTCGCCCAGTGGGGCCTGCAGGCGGAAATTGCCACGCCGGAAGTGGCGGGGGCACGCGGCGTGGCCGTGGAAGGCCTGGGCTTCGGCGGCGACGGCCACTTCAGCTACACCTGGCCGGGAACCAGCTTGCAAGGCAAGGGTCCGCACCTGATCTGCACGGGGAAGGACAGTACGTTGATGCTGGTGCTGAACGACAACAGCGGTGCGTTGCCCGACACGGCATGGATCACGATCCGGCCCGACGGGGATACGCCCGCAAGCGGATGCCCCTCCCCTGCCCAAGCCGCGATCACCCGGCATGGAAGTGGTGGCAGCTACAAGGATTATTGCGGAGGCTTTGAG
>CAZXLV010000071.1:0-12056 GCA_964641405.1 uncultured Limnobacter sp.
CGCCGCGATCGTGGCGACATCGCCGAGGCGGTGTTCGACGTGCTGCGCCATCGCCGTCTCTATGCCCACCTGGCTCAAGGTGCCGGCGGACCGCTCGAGGCGCGCCTGCTCGCCTTGTCGCGCGCGCGTCGTGCCGGGCAACTCGAGGTACCGGCGAGCCTGCCGTTTGCCGTGCGCGCGAGCCTGCCCGACTGGCTGGCCGCAGCGCTGCTGGACCAGTATGGCGTGCAGCAGGCCGAACTCCTCGCCGGCGCGCTGCTCGCGCCGGCGCCACTCGATCTGCGCGTCAACACACTGAAGGCCGATCGGGAACAGGTGCGCGCCTCGCTGGCCGAGGCCGGCATCGAAGCGCTGGCTCTGGCGCTGGCGCCGCATGCCTTGCGCGTGGCCGGCAAGCCTGCGCTCGAGCGCAGCGCCGCGTTCGCGGCCGGTTGGTGCGAGGTGCAGGACGTCGGCAGCCAGTTGATCGCGCTGCTGGTGGCGCCCCGGCGCGGCCAGACGGTGATCGACCTGTGCGCCGGCGCCGGCGGCAAGACGCTGGCGCTGGCCGCAGCGATGCGCTCGAGCGGACAGGTGTATGCCTGTGACGTGTCGGCGCCGCGCTTGCTGCGCATGCGACGTCGGCTGGAGCGCTGTGGCGCCAGCAACGTGCAGCCGATGGCCTTGAACGACGAACACGATGCGCGTCTGCAGCGCCTGCGCGCGCGCGCCGATGCGGTGCTGGTCGACGCACCGTGCAGCGGCAGCGGCACGCTGCGGCGCAATCCCGACCTGAAGTGGCGCAGCGGAGCGCCCGAGGTGGTGCGACTGGTTGCCACGCAGCGCTCGATCGTTGCGGCCGCGGCCGAGTTGGTACGCCCCGGCGGTTGCCTGGTCTATGCCACCTGCAGCCTGCTGGCGGCCGAAAATGACGAGCAGGTGGCGTGGTTCGAGTCCACGTATCGCAACTGGCGCCGCCGGCCGGCCGGCGAGGTGCTGGCCGCTCAGGGTGGACAAGTGCCGGCGCCGGCCGTGGCCGATGGCATGCTGCGACTGCTGCCGCATCGCGACGGCTGCGACGGTTTTTTCGCGGTGCGCTGGGAGCGCGCAAGCGGTGCGCACGCCGCCGGGTAGAATCGAAACCAGGAGGGTTGCCACTTGATCGACGCCATGCTCGTCTTCCTCGACCGCGGACTGCTCGCGGCCAGCGGGTGGCAGATCGCGGCCTACACGCTGTTCGTGACGCACCTCACCATCGTCGGCGTCACGGTCTACCTGCATCGCTGCCAGGCGCACCGTGCGCTCGACCTGCACCCGGCCGTCGCGCATCTGTTCCGCTTCTGGATGTGGCTGACCACCGGCATGGTCACGCGCCAGTGGGTTGCGGTGCACCGCAAGCACCATGCCCGATGCGAAACCGATGATGACCCGCACAGCCCGCTACGCTGGGGACTGCGCACCGTGCTGCTGCGCGGCAGCGAACTGTATCGGGCCGAAGCGGCCAACCACGAGACGGTGCGCAAGTACGGCCATGGTGCGCCCGACGACTGGATCGAGCGCCACCTGTACGCGCGCTTCACCAGCGCGGGGGTGTACACCACCCTGGCCATCGACGTGGCGCTGTTCGGCGCCATCGGCCTCACCGTGTTCGCGGTGCAGATGCTGTGGATCCCGGTGTTCGCGGCCGGCGTCATCAACGGGCTGGGCCACGCGCGCGGCTATCGCAATTTCGATTGCCCCGACGCGAGCACCAATATCGTTCCCTGGGGCCTCCTGATCGGCGGCGAGGAACTGCACAACAACCACCACACCTTCGCCAGTTCGGCAAGATTGTCGGTGAAGTGGTTCGAGTTCGATATCGGCTGGGCGTACATCCGCCTGCTGTCGATGCTGAGGCTGGCCACGGTACGACGGGTGGCGCCCAGGCCCAGCTTCGCACCGGCCGGCAAGTCCGTCGACCTGCAGACGCTGCAGGCGGTCATTGCGCATCGTTACGACGTGATGGCGCGCTACGCGCGCACGCTCGAGCGGGTCTGTCGCGAGGAGGCGCGCCGCTTGCGCCGCACGCATCGATCCGAAGGTCGCCTGCTCGCATCGGCGCGCCGCTGGCTGCCGCGCGATGCCGCACGCTGGAGCGAACAGCAAAGGGCGCGCCTGGGCGAGATCTTTGCCGCCAGCGACGCGGTGCGGCGGCTGGTCGAGATGCGCCGTGAACTGGCCGCCACCTGGGGACGCTCCAACCTGAGCGGCGAGCAACTCGTGGCACACCTTCAGCACTGGTGCCACCGAGCCGAATCGAGCGGCATCCGCGCGCTGCAGGAAATGTCGCTGCGCGTGCGCTCCTATGTTGCCTGAACCTGCCGGAGGCCCGCATTGAGCGTTCATCCCGTCGATTCCGCCGCGAGCGACAGCCCGCGCAAGCCGGTCACCCAGGTGCGCCTGGCCGAATTGCACGGCAGCGGCGAGCCGATCACCGTGCTGACTTGCTACGACGCGAGCTACGCGGCCCTGCTCGACGCCGTGGGTATCGAGTGCCTGCTGATCGGCGACTCGCTCGGCATGGTGGTGCAGGGCCGCGATTCCACCCTGCCGGTCACGCTCGAGGAGGTCGCCTACCACGTCGGCTGCGTGGCGCGTGGCAGTCGCTATGCCTGGATCATCGCCGACATGCCGTTCGGCACCTACCAGGCCGATGTCGATGCCGCGCTCGGCAACGCGGTGCGACTGATGCAGGCCGGTGCGCACATGGTCAAGCTGGAAGGCGGAGAGTGGCTCGCGCCCACGGTGCGGATGTTCACGCGTGCTGGAATTCCGGTGTGTGCGCACCTCGGGCTCACGCCGCAGTCGGTGCATGCGCTGGGCGGCTATCGCCTGCAGGGCCGCACGCCCGAGGCAGCCGAACGGCTGATGGCCGATGCGCTGGCCCTGCAGGAGGCCGGCGCCACCATGCTGGTCCTGGAGATGGTGCCGGCAGCGCTGGCCGCGGCGCTCACCGCGCGCCTGGCGATTCCCACCATCGGCATCGGCGCCGGCTCGGCCTGCTCCGGCCAGGTACTGGTGCTGCACGACATGCTCGACGTCTTTCCCGGGCGCAAGCCGCGCTTCGTGCGCAATTTCATGGAAGGTGCAGGAAGCGTGCGCGCGGCGATCGAAGCCTATCGTGACGCGGTCAAGGCACGCACCTTTCCGGGCGCCGGGCACGCGTATTGATCCGTGCCCGGCAGGCGACCGAGGCCGGACGGTTCACAGCGGAGCGATTGCCCATGAATGCAGCGATCGACGAAGTGGTCGTGCTCAGTGGCGCCTCGCGGGGCCTTGGGGCGGCGTTGGCTGCGCGCCTGCTGTCACCCTCGCGGCGACTGATCTGCGTGGCGCGCTCACCCAATCCGGAACTGGCCGAGCGTGCCCGCGTCATCGGTGCGCCGCTGGATTACCGCCGCTGCGACCTGTCCGACCCGCAGGCCAGTGCCCGTCTGGCCGAGGCACTGGGCGAGGCCCTGCGCGAACAGCACGCGTGCGCGCGCTACGTCCTGATCAATAACGCCGGTACGGTTGAACCGATCGGCCGGATCGAAGCGATTGCGCCGGGTCCGCTGGCGGCGGCCTTGCAGGTCAACCTGGCCGCAGCGATGTTGCTGAGCGCAAGCTTTCTTGCCGCCACCGAGTCGCTGCTGGCCGATCGACGCATCCTCAACATCTCGTCGGGGGCGGCGCGCCATCCGGTGGCGGGCTGGGCGGTCTATTGCAGCGCCAAGGCGGCGCTCGACATGTTCAGCCGCTGCATCGGCGCCGAGCAGGCGGGCCGAGCCAACCCGGTACGGGTGTGTTCGCTTGCCCCGGGGGTGCTCGATACCGACATGCAGTCCGTCATTCGCAGTGCCGATCCGGCGGGCTTTCCGGCGCAGCCGCGCTTTCTCGAGCTGAAGGCGAAGGGTGCGCTGGCCACTCCGGGAGAGGTTGCCGGACGCATCCTGGCGCTTCTAGCCAGCGAGGACTTCGGAGTGCGCGAAATCGACGATATTCGCGCGCGCTGATCGGCGGGCCCTTCGATCAGCGAACCGCCGCTGCGAGCGGGCCCCCGCTGCACCTACTTGATCTTGGTTTCCTTGTAGGCGACATGCTTGCGGGCGACGGGATCGAACTTCCTGATCTCCATCTTCTCGGGCATGTTCCGCTTGTTCTTGGTGGTGGTGTAGAAGTGGCCGGTGCCGGCGGTGGACTCGAGCTTGATCTTGTCGCGCATGATCGGACTCCTTGCGTATTCGGGACGTTCAGGCCGCCACGTCGCGGGCGCGCAGTTCGGCCAGGACCACCTCGATGCCCTTCTTGTCGATCAGGCGCAGGGCGGCGTTGGTGACGCGCATGCGGATCCAGCGGTTCTCGCTCTCGATCCAGAAGCGGCGATACTGGAGGTTGGGCAGGAAGCGACGCTTGGTCTTGTTGTTCGCGTGCGAGACGTTGTTGCCGACCATCGGCGCTTTTCCGGTGACTTGGCAGACTCGGGCCATGACGATTTCCTGGGGGTTGCCCGGGCGCTTTCGACGACCCGGAATTGCAGCAAAGCCCTGAATTATAGTGCCATTTGCGGGTATTCGGCAAACGCGCTGCGGGTGCGGCGCGTGGTGCCAGCGTGCCGTGGACTACAGCAGCCCCGCTTCGGCGAAGGAGAAGCAATGGTTGCCGGCCACGATCAGGTGATCGAGCACCGGCATGTCGAGTTGCGACAAGGCGCCCTTCAGGGCCTGGGTGAGCAAGCGATCGGCCGCGCTGGGTTCAGCCACGCCGGAGGGATGGTTGTGGGCGAGGATCAGCGCCGCACTGTTCAGTTGGAGGGCACGCCGCGCGACTTCGCGCGGATACACCGCAGTCTGCGTCAGGGTGCCGCGAAACAATTCCTCCGCCGCGATCAGCCGGTTTTGCGCATCGAGAAACAGCGCGGCGAAGACCTCATGCCGACGATCGCGCAGCCACAGTGCGAGGAATTCGCGCACCGCGGCCGGTGAGGCGAGGGTGTCGCGGCAGCGCAGTTCCTCGCGCAGGCTGCGCCGCGCCAGCTCCACCGCCGCCTGCAGTTGCGCGCGCTTGGCTGGCCCGAGGCAGGCGCCATGCGTGGCGCCTTGCGCGTCGATCAGCGCGCGCAGGCTGCCCGACTCGGCCAGCAGCTCGCGGGCCAGTTCGACCGCATGCTTGCCCGGCGTACCGGTGCGCAGCAGGACGGCCAGCAGTTCGGCGTCGGAAAGCCCGGCCGCGCCGTCGGCGAGCAGGCGTTCGCGCGGGCGTTGTTCGACAGGCCAATCACGGATTCTCAAGGTGTATCCCCGGCCTGCATGCAGGCAAGACTAGAATGGCGGGCATGACCAGTCCTTCCTCAGCGGCCGCAATTCCCACGGTGGCCGCCGATTCGCACCTGACCCTGCATTACCGGATCAGTCTCGCCGACTCCGGCGAAGACGTCATTAGCACTTTCGGCGGTCGGCCGGCGACCTTGCAGGTCGGCTTCGGCCAGTTGGCCGAGCCGCTGGAACGATGCCTGATCGGCCTGCCCGAAGGCGCGCGCGCCTGCTTCGACCTGGCGCCCGACCAGGCCTTCGGTGCGCGCAATCCGGCACTGGTCCGCAAGCTGGCGCGCTCGGCATTCGACAGCGGCACTGGCGGTGGCAGCGACTACCAGCCGGGCGACGTGCTCGAGTTTCCGGCACCCCACGGTGGCCGCTTCGCGGGCGTGCTGCAGGAACTCGACGAGCGCCAGGCGCAGATCGACTTCAACCACCCGCTGGCCGGCCAGTCGTTTCGTTTCGAAGTCGAAATCCTCGGAATTCTCTAGATGGATGCCCTGGTTGCCCAGCCGCGCGGCTTTTGCGCAGGTGTCGATCGTGCCATCGAGATCGTCGAACGCGCGCTCGAAGTATTCGGCCGTCCGATCTACGTCCGCCACGAGATCGTGCATAACGAACATGTCGTCGGCGAGTTGCGCAGGAAGGGTGCGCTGTTCGTCGATGAACTGCACCAGGTGCCCGATGGCGCAGTGGTGATCTTCTCGGCACACGGGGTCTCGCGTGCCGTGCGCGACGAGGCCGACCGGCGCGGCCTGCGCGTGTTCGACGCCACTTGTCCGCTGGTCACCAAGGTGCACCTCGAAGTGGAGAAGATGAACCGCGACGGCCGCGAGCTGATCATGATCGGGCACGCCGGCCACCCCGAGGTCGAGGGCACGATGGGGCAGGCCGACGAGGGCATCTACCTGGTCGAGTCCACCGAAGACGTCGCCAGGCTGGTCGTGCGCGACCCCGAGCACCTGGCATACGTGACGCAGACCACGCTCTCGGTCGATGATTGCCGCGAGATCATTGCGGCGCTGCGGGATCGTTTCCCGCTGATCGCCGGGCCGAAGAAACAGGACATCTGCTACGCAACGCAGAATCGCCAGGATGCCGTCAAGGCGATGGCGCCGCAGTGCGACCTGGTGCTGGTGATCGGCTCGCCGACCAGTTCCAACAGCAACCGGCTGCGCGAAGTGGCGCAGAAGATGGGTTGCGAGGCCCGCATGATCGGCTCGGCCGCCGAACTCGACCCTGCATGGCTTGCCGGCAAGACGCGCATCGGCGTCACCGCGGGCGCCTCTGCGCCGGAGCGGCTGGTGCAGGATCTGCTGCGGCGCCTGAAGGAACTCGGCGTCGGATCCATCGAGACCCTGGCAGGGGTGCGCGAGTCGATGACCTTCCCGCTGCCCAAGGGGCTTGCGCGCCCGAAGACGGAAGACCGAGCTGCGAATCGATCGGCGAACCTTCCGGGCACGCCCGATTGAATCACGGCTTGCAGGCCGGATCTTCGCCTCGCACGCCGTGACAGCGCACTGTCGCGCGCGTTCAGTTCACCTCGGCGTGTGCCCCGGGATCGAGAAGTTGCCGGCTGCGCGCCGCGCTGGGCCGGGCCGCCACGCGCTCGAACCAGGGTCCGATCCGCGCCAGGCCGTCCTCGAACGGCTGGTTGACCGACCGCGCGAAATCCAGCCAGACATACAGCCAGATGTCGGCTGCGCTGAAGCGCTCGCCACACAGCCAGGGGCCGCTGCCGAGCAGGCCGTCGAGCCAGCGCAGGCGGTCCCGGGCGGCCGATTTCAGCCCCGCCGCCGCCTCGGGCAAGACCGGAATTCGCGACTCGAATCGTGGCAGGCCTTCGGCGTAGTGGTAGGCGTTGTGGATAAACTCGGTGATGTTGAGTTCGACCCGGCGCCACCATTGCCGCGTCAGCGCGCGCTCCAGCGCGCTGCTGCCGATCAGCGCCGGCAATGGGTGCAACTCCTCCAGGTACTCGGCGATCGCAACCGCCTCGCCAAGCGTGGTCCCGTCGTCGCAGCGCAATGCCGGGGTCTGCCCGGCCGGGTTGATGGCGAGAAATGGCGCGCGCCGGTTTTCGCCGGCGAACACGTCGACCGTGACCGCCGGCAACACCAGTGCCTTCTCCAGCAGGAACATGCGCAGGCAGCGCGGAGCGGGGCTCTCGGCATCGTAGACGAGCATGGCTGCATTCACCTCCGCAACGATCCGCGACCACCGGCCGGGAGCTTGTGAATGGTGCTGGTGGGGTGACTCGAACACCCGACCTACTGATTACGAATCAGTTGCTCTACCAACTGAGCTACACCAGCACGGTGCGCGTGCCTGGCGGCAGGATGCCGCTGGCGAAGGAACCAAAAATTATATCAGAGCGTTTCCGGCTCATTCGGGCTCGCCGCCGCTGCGGCCAGCCCTGCCGGCGGCGCCGCACCCGGTGCGCGGTCTGCCGCGCCCGGTACGCGGTCCGCCGCGAGCCGGGACAGGCTGTCGGCTACGCTGGGCCAGCGCAGCCGATAGCGCAGTTCGCGCAACAACCGCCGATTGTCCAGCCGGCGCGATTCGATCATGAAGGACAGCATCGCCGGGCTGACCTGGTCGCCGATGGCAGCGCGAGCGACGCGCGGCGGCGCGGGCAGGTCCAAGGTGCGCGCGAGCAGCTCGAAGTACTCGCCCATCTTCAGCATGCTGTTGTCGACGGCGTGGTAGACGCGGCCGGGGCGTCCGCGCGCCAGAGCGAGCCAGGCTACGCGTGCGAGGTCTTCGGCGTGCACGTGATTGGTGTAGACGTCATCCTGCGCACTCAGCACCGGCGTGCCTGCGCGCAGGCGCTGCAAGGGCAGTCGGTCGTGCGCGTAGATGCCGGGCGCGCGCAGGATCGCCACGCGTGCGAGGCCGCTGCGCGAGAGCGTGCGCACCCGCCGTTCGGCAGCCACGCGCCGCCTGGCACGCTCGCTGGCCGGGGCCACCGGACGCGATTCCTCCACCAGCGCACCGTCGCAGTTGCCGTAGACGCCGCTGGTACTGACGTAGGTCCAGCGTGCCAATGGCGCACCGCTGCGCGCGCGACGCCACAAGTGGGCGCGGCACGCCGCGATCAGGCGCGCGATGCGCGGATCGTCGCAGCCCTGCGCTGGCGGTGGAGCGAGATAGATCAGCGAGTCCGAGAAGGCAGCCAGCCGACGCAGCGAGCGTCGCTGGTCGAGGTCGGCCGTCAGGGCGCGCGCGCCCAGCGCCCGCGCGCTGGCCCGCTGTGCGGGGTTTCGCGACAGGGCCAGCGCATCGAGCGACTGCGGCATGCGCGGTGCCAGTTGCGCCAGCAGGCGCATGCCCACGTCGCCGCATCCGACGATGAGCAAGCGCGCACGCCGGAAGCGACGCGGCAGTGCGCGCCGCAGGCGCGCGGGCTGTGGACGGTGTCTCATGACGAAGGCGCAGCGCCATCGAGCGTATCGTGGCGCAGGCCATAATAGCGGCTTCGGCCTTGCCTGCGCTCCCGACCATGAGCTTTACCGTCACCGTTTCGCCCAGCGGCAAGCAGTTCAGCGTCGAGCGCGACGAATACGTCCTCGATGCGGCCCTGCGCCACGGAGTCGTGCTGCCCTACGGATGCAAGGACGGGGCGTGCGGTTCGTGCAAGGGCAGGGTGCTCGAGGGCCGCATCGAGCAGCGGGCGCATTCGGCCAGCGCGCTCAGCGCGGACGAGGCGGCGCGCGGCGGCGCGCTGTTTTGCTGCGCGCGGGCGCTCGGTGACCTGGTGATCGAGTGCCGCGTGGTTTCCGGCGTCGGTGACATCCCGGTGCGCAAGATGCCGTGCCGCATCGCCGCCATCGAGCGTCCGGCGCCCGATGTCGCCGTGCTGCGCCTGCAGTTGCCGGCCAACGAGCGCTTGCAGTACCTGCCGGGACAGTTCGTCGAGTTGTTGCTCAAGGACGGCGCGCGCCGCGCCTATTCCCTGGCCGGTGCGCCGGACCAGGCAGATGCGCTCGAGCTGCACGTGCGGCACATGCCGGGGGGTCGGTTCACCGACTGCCTGTTCGGTCAGGCGCAACCGGTTGTGAAGGAGCGTGACATCCTGCGTTTCGAAGGCCCGCTCGGCACTTTCTTCCTGCGCGAAGACAGTGTCCGGCCGATCATCCTGCTGGCCAGCGGCACGGGCTTCGCGCCGATCAAGGCGATCATCGAGCATGCCCGCTTCGAGGCCAGCGAGCGCGAGATGACGCTGTACTGGGGAGGCCGACGGCCGCACGATCTGTACATGAACGGCTTGTGCGAGCAATGGGTGCGCGACATGCCCGGCTTTCGCTACGTGCCGGTCATCTCCGACGCTCTGCCCGAAGACGGCTGGCAGGGTCGCACCGGCTTCGTGCATCGAGCGGTAATGGCCGACTTTCCCGATCTGTCGGCCCATCAGGTCTACGCCTGCGGTGCGCCGATCATGGTCGCTTCGGCGCGGCGCGACTTCATCGCGCAGTGTGGCCTGCCAGGTGCGGAGTTCCATGCCGACGCCTTCACCAGTGCCGCTGACCTGGTTGCAACGAGCCTGGAGCACGTGCCGGAGTCATAGCGAGCCGCGCGTGCTGTCGGCCGGCACTCTCCCATGCCTGCAAAAAAATGCCCCGGGAGGAACCGGGGCAAACCAGCCAGGGAGGAAAAAATCTTTCATGCGGCTGGCGGAGGAGGCCTGAAGCGAAGCGCTGACGCTTCGCACAGGCACTGTAGCGGCGCGGCGCGGCGCTTGCGCGCCAGCCGTGATCGACGGCCCTGTCGGCCTGACGAGCGGGCATGAAAAAGGGGCGCCTGCGACGCCCCTTTTGCGGTGATGCCGGTGTCGCTCACTTCTGCGACAGCACCCACTTGACCAGGGTCTCGGCTTCCTCGGCGCTGACCTGGGGGTTGGCCGGCATCGGGATCTGACCCCAGACGCCGACCCCGCCTTCGCGCACCTTGCGGGTGAGCTTGGCCAGCGCGTTCTTGTCGTTGGCGTACTTGGCGGCGACTGCCTTGTAGGCAGGGCCGATGAGCTTCTTGTCGACCGCGTGACAGGCCGTGCAGTTCTTCGCCTTGGCCAGATCTGCATTGGCCAGGGCAGTCCCCGATGCGCTACCGAGCGCGATTGCCAGGCAAAGGGCGGAAATCGATTTCATGCGTACTCCAGGAGATGGGGAAAAACCGTGGCCGGATCGGCTCGCTCGAAGGTTCAACGTTATCGCCGACGTGCCGTTGACACCGCGCGCAGGGCCGTTCGGCCGCCCGGCACTGACGCCGCGGGTCGGCTTGCTGCAAATTCAGGCCTCACACCGGAGTCGATTCACCCCATGCCGCTGGTCTGGATTGGTGCCTTGCTGATTGCCCTCAAATGGCTGGAGGTCGGTCCGCTGGCTCAATGGTCATGGTGGTGGATCCTGCTGCCGCTTGCGCTGGCCTTCGCATGGTTCGAACTCCTCGAACCGCTGTTCGGCTTCGATCGTCGCAAGAACATCGAGGACAACTACGCGAAGATGCGCAAGGAGCGCGTCGATGCGCGCTTCCGGACCGCCGGTGGCAAGCCGGCGGCGAAGTCGGGCGCAAAGTCCTGAGGCTTGCTCAGAAGTCGTCGAGTACCGCGCCGCGGCTGGCGCTGTTGGCGAGTCGGTAGAACTTTGCCAGCACGCCGCGCCGATAGCGCGGCGCCGGCGCCTTCCAGTTGGCCTTGCGTCGCGCCAGTTCGGCGTCGTCGATGTTCAACTGCAGCACCAGTGCGTGTGCATCGATGGTGATCGAATCGCCCTCGTGCACGAAGGCGAGCGGGCCACCCACCGCGGCTTCGGGCGCCACGTGGCCCACGACCATGCCCCAGGTGCCACCCGAGAACCGCCCGTCGGTGACCAGTCCGACCGATTCGCCCAGCCCCGCGCCGATGATCGCCGAGGTCGGTGCCAGCATCTCGGGCATGCCGGGCGCACCGCGCGGACCGAGATAGCGCAGCACCATCACGTCGCCGGCAACGATCCTGCCGTCCAGGATCGCCTGCAGCGCGCTTTGCTCATCGTCGAATACGCGCGCCGGACCGGTGATGACGGGATTCTTCAGCCCGGTGATCTTTGCCACGCAGCCTTCGGGTGACAGGTTGCCCTTGAGGATCGCCAGGTGTCCTTCGCGGTACATCGGCTTGTCGATCGGCCGGATGACGTCCTGGTCTTCCCTCGGTGTGGCCGGCACGTCGGCGAGTTCCTCGGCCAGCGTGCGCCCGGTGATCGTCATGCACTCGCCGTGGATCAGGCCGGCCACGAGCAGCATCTTCAGCACCTGCGGGATGCCGCCGGCGCGGTGCAGGTCGGTGGCCAGGTAGCGACCCGATGGCTTCAGGTCGCACAGCACCGGCACGCGCTTGCGTACGCGCTCGAAATCGTCGATGGTCCACTCGATTTCGCCGGCATGCGCGATCGCCAGGTAGTGCAACACCGCGTTGGTCGACCCGCCCACCGCCATGATCAGTGCAACCGCGTTCTCGATCGACTTGCGCGTCACGATGTCGCGCGGCTTGAGGTCGTTCTGGACGGCACGGATCAGCACCCGCGCCGACTCGGCAGTGGAGAGCGCCTTTTCCTCATCGGGGTTGGCCATGGTGGAGGAACCCAGCAGGCTCATGCCCAGCGCCTCGAACGACGAGGACATGGTGTTCGCGGTGTACATGCCGCCGCAGGAACCGGTGCCCGGGATCGCATGCTCCTCGATGCCGCAGAAGTCTTCCTGGCTCATGCG
>CAZXLV010000072.1:0-12039 GCA_964641405.1 uncultured Limnobacter sp.
CGTCCTGCTCGACGAGCCGTTCGAGGGACTCGCGCCGGTCATCGTGCAGGATCTGGTGCGCGCCTGCCGCGATCTGGCCCAGTCCGGCCAGACCATCGTGCTGGTCGAGCAGAACCTCGCTGCAACGCTGGCGCTGGCCAGCCGTGTCTACATCATCAACAACGGCCACATCGCCTACGAAGGTCCCGCATCGGAGCTCAAGGCGCAGCCGGAGATTCTCCAGCGCTATCTTGGCGTGTAGCCGTCGATGGCGCCCGGGACCAGCACCGCGGCGCCCTGGATCGCGCCGCTGCGAAGGTCCGCGAGCGCCTGGTTGGCCTGTTCGAGCCGGTAGACCGTCGTGTCGACCCGCGGCGGATGTGCGCGCACCCAGGACAGGTATTCGTCGCCGTCGCGGCGTGCGAGGTTGGCCACCGAGAGCAGTTGTCGCTCGTTCCACAGCAGCCGGTATGGAAACGAGGGGATGTCGCTCATGTGGATGCCGGCGCACACCACGCGTCCGCCCTTGCGCACGGCCTGCAGGGCGGTCGGCACCAGCGAGCCCACCGGCGCGAACAGGATCGCCGCATCGAGCGGCTGCGCAGGGGCCTCGTCCGAGCCTCCGGCCCAGCTTGCGCCGAGCGCGCGCGCGTGCGCCTGCGCGGCGGCGTCACCGGGGCGCGTGAAGGCGAACACGGTGCGACCTTGCGCGCGCGCCACCTGCACCAGCAGGTGCGCGGCCGCGCCGAAGCCGTACAGCCCGAGCGTGCGCGCTTCGCCGGCCATTCCGAGCGAGCGCCAGCCGATCAGGCCGGCGCACATGAGCGGCGCCGCCTCGGTGTCGGGCAGGGCGATGCCGTCGAGCGGGAAGCAATAGCGCGCATCGGCCACGACGTGGGTGGCGAAGCCGCCGTCGCGGTGGTAGCCGGTGAACTGCGGCGCGTCGCACAGGTTTTCACGGCCCGCGACGCAGTAGGCGCAGTGTCCGCAGGTGCGACCCAGCCAGGGAATGCCGACGCGCTGGCCAATCGACAGCGCGGCAACATCGCCTGCCTGCTCCCCGGATGGTCCCAGGGCCTCGATCCGCCCGACGATCTCGTGTCCCGGCACCACGCTGGCACGCACGGGGGGCAATTCACCATCGACGATGTGCAGGTCGGTGCGGCATACCCCGCAGGCCAGCACGCGCACCAGAATCTCGCCCGGTCCCGGTTGCAGGTCGGAGCACTCGCGCAATCGCAACGGCGCCCCGATCGCCTCCAGCCTCATGCACTTGCAGTTCATGCCGGAGGCTGGCGGACTACGGTCCGTCGCGATACAGCTTCATCTTGCGATACAGGGTTGCCCGGCCGATGCCGAGCGAAGCGGCGGCTGCAGAAATGTTGCCGCCGTGGCGCTCGAGTGCCCGCCGCACCGCCTGCGCCTCCAGCGCAGCCAGCGTCCCGCGCGCGCTGGTGGCTTGCTCGGTGGGCAGGGTAGGCCGCTCGATCCGCTCCATCAGGAAATCATCGGTGAGATGCTGCAGTTCGATGCAGCGGTCTTCGCCGAGCAGTGCGATGGCGGTGGCGACGATGCTGGCAAGCTGGCGCAGGTTGCCGGGCCAGGGGTGATCCGAAAAGACTTCGAGCACCTCTTCCGACAACCGGATCGCCACCTCGCCGCTGGCCTGGTTGCGCACCATGTCGGTGGCGACCTGGCGCAGGTTCTCGCGCGCACGCAATGGCGGCAAGACCACACGCAGGCCGTTGAGCCGATAGTAGAGGTCTTCGCGGAACTGCCCTGCGGCCACCCGCGCCTTCAGGTTCATGTGGGTCGCGCAGATCACCGCAATGTCGATCGGCACCGGCTTGTCCGACCCCAGCGGCACCACGCAGCGTTCCTGCAAGGCGCGCAGCAGGCGTGCCTGCATCGCGAGCGGCATGTCGCCGATCTCGTCGAGCAGCAGCGTGCCCCGGTCGGCCTGCTGCAACTGGCCGATGGCGCCACCTCGCCGCGCGCCGGTGAACGCACCGTCGCGGTAACCGAACAACTCCGCCTCGATCAGCGATTCCGGAATCGAAGCGCAATTGATCGCCACGAACGGGCCGGCTGCGCGCGTCGATTCCCGGTGCAGCGCGCGCGCCAGCACTTCCTTGCCGGTACCGGTCTCGCCTTCCAGCAGCACCGGGATGCCGGCGCAGAACGCGCGACGTGCCTTCTCGATCAGGGCGTGCATGGCGGTGTCGCCCAGCACGATTTCGGACAGGCCAAGCTCGCCGCGCTGCGCGCTGCGACGCGTTGCGCCCGCGGCGGTGCCGGGCCCAATTGCCGCACCGGCGGCAGCGTCGCTGCGTGCCGTGACCGGGTGGGCACGTGAAGGCTGGCCGGGCATGCAGACGTTGGCATACACGCGCACGCCAGTGTGCAGGTGCATCAGAAACGGCGCCGTCCCCGAGGCCGGAACGCCATCGTGCAGGCGCGCCGGATCGAGATCGAACAGTGCGGTGGAGTGCTCGCACCCGATGGCGCCGTGCGCGATCTGCAGCACCTGCAGGGCCGTGCGGTTGGCCGCCAGCAGCATGCCGGAACGATCGAACACGGCCAGGCCCTCCCACAAGGTGCCCAGGAATTCGGGCCGGCTGTGAAATCGCACGATGGCATGGCGCCCGAGTTGCGCGAAGAACAGCCGGCTCTCGATCACTCGCGCCGACATGCCGACCAGGGTCTGCACGTGCCGCTGGCGCACGTGATGATCGCCCGATATGTCGAGCACGCCGACCAGTCCGCCGAACGGATCGAACAGCGGCGTGGCGGCGCAGAAGTAACTGCCCATCTGCTCCTTGTAGTGCTCGTCGCCCAGCACCGTCATCGCAGACCGGTCGATCACGACGGTGCCGATTGCGTTGGTTCCCATGTGATCTTCCGCCCAGCAGGCGCCTGGACGTCCGCCAGTGCGCATCAATGGGCCATCGAGCGAGATCGAGCTCAGAACCGTGGCGTCGGAATCGGTGAGGATGACCACGCTGCGCGTGTTGGCCACCTGCTGATAGAGGTTCTCCAGTTCGGGCTGGGCAACTTCGAGCAGCTGGCGGCTTCGCTCGCGGCGCGTGCGCAAATCGCTTGCCGTCGTCATGGGAAGCGTGGTGCGCAGCGAGGCGTCCATGCCCTGAACGGCGCAACGTTCCCAGGAGCGCGTGACCGCCTCGGCGACCAGTCCGTTGGGGACCACCTTGCCATTGAAGAAGTGGCTGCGCGCCAGGCGCGTTCGCTCATCGGCCCCGGACGGCAGCGCTACGGTGGACACGTGATCGGCCTCCTCGTCGTTCGTTTTACGCGATCCCGGCCGAGTTGTTCCCGGGTGTGCCGGATTCGTACAGTGCGCTTCTCATTCTGGGACGCGAGGCGCGCCCACGGCTATTGGCGTTTGCGCGCATGGCCTTGCATGCTCCCCGAACACTTGATCTGCCGCAAGCGCTGGCGATTTGTGCGCGGCAGCATCGCAACGCTGGCACGTACCTTGCATGAGATTCCCTCCAGCGCGATTTGCCGACGTCGAGGTGCGAGGACATGCGATTCATCCGGAATGCCGTCGCGGCCATGCTGCTCGCAGTAGTGTCTGGCGCCGGCCTGGCCGAGGTGCCGGCCGACACCCTGAAGGTCGAGACGCTGCCGAGTCCGCCCGGCAAGCACTGGGTCTACGTGATGGACGTGGTCTTTGCGCACATGTCCGAGGGCAAGATCGTGCTGGTCGATGCCGACCGCCGCGAGGTCCTCGGGATGATCAGTACCGGCTTCCTGGCCGGCCTGGCGCCTGCGCCCGACGGCAAGGAGTTGTACATCACCGAAACGTTCTACTCGCGCGGCGTGCGCGGCGAACGCACCGACGTGATGACCATCTACGACCCGAGCAAACTCGCACCGGTGGGGGAGGTGGTGATTCCGCCCAAGCGCTTCATCGCGCTGACCATGCCCTATGGCACGGTGGTGACCCGCGACGGGCGCTTCCTGCTGCAATTCAACTTCACGCCCGCCACCTCGGTGAGCGTGGTCGACCTGAAGAGCCGGCAGTTCGTGGGTGAGATCCAGGCGCCGGGTTGCACCCTGATCTATCCCGCCGCCGGTGACCGCAGCTACTCGATGATCTGCAGCGACGGCAAGTTGCTCACCGTCACGCTCGACGAACAGGGCAAGCTCGCCTCGCAACGCATGGGCGAGGAGCGCTTCTTCGACCCTGACAAGGAGTCGCTCAACGTGGCGCCGGCACGCATCGCCGACACACTCTATTTCGTCTCGTTCCTGGGCATGGTGCACCCGCTGGATACTTCGCGCGAGACGCCCACGGCTGCACCCACCTGGGCGCTGCTGCGCGCGGCCGATCGCAAGGGAGGGTGGCGCCCCGGCGGCTGGCAGTACGTCACTGCCAACGAAAGGCTCGGTCGCCTCTACGTCGTGATGCACGCCAAGGGGCGCAATGGCAGCCACAAGGATCCGGGTAGCGAGATCTGGGTCTATGACGTGAAGACACGAGCGCGCATCCAGCGCATTCGCGCGAAATCGCCGGTGGTGAGCGTGCTCACCAGCCGCGACGATGCGCCCCTTCTGTACGCCCTGGGCGCCGATGGCGGCCTGCAGATCTACGATGCGCGTCGCGGTACCTACAAGGGTTCGGTCGCAGGCGTGGCAGAAACCGCCATGGTGATGGTGAATCCATGATCGACCCGGCCATCGCCGGCATGGCGCGCGCCACGCTGGCGCTCATCTTCCTGGCCAGCGGCTTCGGCAAGGCGCGCAACCTGCGCTGGTTTGCCGGTGTCCTGCACGATTACGGCATCGTGCCTGCATCCCTCGTGTGGCCACTCGCCGTGGCGATCCCGGCCGCCGAGATATTCGCTGCGCTGGGGCTGCTTGCTGCTGCGCTCAGCGCGCTGTCGGCAGCCGTACTGATCGTGCTGCTGGCGGGGTTCTCGCTGGCCATCGGCTCGAACCTCGCGCGCGGGCGGCGCGACATCGACTGCGGTTGCCTTGGGCCGGCCGCGCAACGCAGCGCCCTGTCGGCCTGGCTGATCGTGCGCAACCTGGCGCTGCTGGCGTTGGCCGCCGTGCCGCTGGCCCCGGTTCTGGTCCGCGAAATCGTCTGGATCGACTTCCTGACGGTCGGACTGGGCACGCTCACGCTGCTGTTCCTGTTCAGCGCGATCAACCGTCTCGTCGCGCAAGCGCCCGCGATCGCGGACTTGCGCCATCATCCCGAGGAACTCCGATGACCGAAGCGCTCGTCGTTTCCAACCTGGTGCTGTGGGTGCTGGTGATCCTGCTCGGTATCGTGGTGCTTGCGCTGACGCGCCAGATCGGCGTGCTCTACGAGCGTGTCGCCCCGGCCGGCGCCCTGATGATCGACAAGGGTCCGCGCGTGGGCGAGCGGGCGCCGGTGTTCGAGCTGCGCGACCTGGCCGGCCGGGCGCTCAAGCTCGGCGGCATTCATGCGGGGGGCAAGCGCACCGTGCTGCTGTTCGTCTCGCCGACCTGCCCGATGTGCAAGAAGCTGCTGCCCATCGCGCGTTCGATGATGGGTGGCGAAGCGGCTGTCGAACTGGTCCTGGCCAGCGATGGCGACGATGGCGAGCAGCGCCGCTTCGTGGCACGCGAACGGCTCGACGGCATTCCGTTCGTGCTCTCGCGCGAACTCGGCATGGCCTACCAGATCGGCAAGCTGCCCTACGCGGTGCTGACCGACGCCGAGGGCGTGATCCGTGCCAAGGGGCTGGTCAATACGCGTGAGCATTTCGAGAGCCTTTTCGAGGCGCAGGAGACCGGCGTCGGCTCGCTGCAGGAGTACCTCGGCAAGCAACTCGCCGAAGGATGAAAGGAGGCCGGCAATGAAATGGTTCGATGATCTTGCCGAGCGCTCCTCGCGGCGCCTGGCGCAGCGCACCTCCCGACGCAGCGCGGTGGCGCAACTCGGGCGCGTACTGTTCGGCGCGGCGCTGTTGCCGCTGCTGCCGATCGATCGCATGACGTCGAGCGCACATGCGGCGCCGGCGTCGGATCCGCAATCGTGCGACTACTGGCGCCATTGCGGGGTCGATGGATGGCTGTGTTCCTGCTGCGGGGGCTCCGTGAGTTCGTGCCCGCCGGGCACCGAGGTGGGCGCGATCACCTGGGTCGGCACCTGCCGCAATCCGCTCGACAACACCGACTACATCATTTCGTACAACGACTGCTGCGGCAAGGGCAGTTGCGGACGCTGCGCCTGCGTGCGCAGCGAGGCCGACACGCCGGTGTACCGTCCGCAGTCGAACAACGACATCAACTGGTGCCTCGGCACGACCAGCGCGCATTACCACTGCACCACCTCGGTGGTGCTGGGAGTGGCGCGTCAATGACGCGTGCAGGCCACTGGCTCGCCGTGCTGGCCCTGCTCGGTGCAATGGGCATGGCCCGGGCAGCCGATGGTGACGGCGATGGCGCGCAAGTCTATGCCGCGCACTGCGCCGTGTGCCACCTGCCCGACCTGAAGGGCTCGCCGGGCTTCGTTCCGCCGCTCACCGGCACGCTCGGGAACTTCGCTGCCTCGCCCGACGGCCGTGCCGTGCTGGCTGCGATCGTGAGCTGGGGGATGAGCGGCCCGATCAGCGTTGGCGGACGTCGCTACATGGGCGCCATGTCATTGGTGCATCCGCTCGGCGACGCCGAAGCCGCCGAAGTCGTCAACTACGTGCTGCGCGAATACAACCGCGACAGCCTGCCGGCGGGGTTCGAACCGTTCACCGCCGACGAGATGCGACAGTATCGCGCCCGCAAGGCCACTCCTGCCCAGGTGCACGCAGCGCGCCAGGCGCTGGTCGGGAAACTCGAAGCCGCGGGCAAGTCGCGATGATCGTACGCCTGGGGTGGGCCCTGCTCGCGACCGCCGGCGCGTTGGCGCTGGCGCCTGGCGCGCTGGTGCGTGCCGACGCGGCGACGCCGGCGCGCGCGGACCACCGTGCCGCCGATCCGCGCGTGCTCTACGCGCTGAACTGCCTGGGCTGCCATCCCGCACCCCTGGGCGGCACCGAGAACAGCCGCTACAGCCGCTTCGTGGAGGGCGAGTTCGCCCAGACGCCGGCGGGGCGGCAGTTCTTCATGC
Source organism: uncultured Limnobacter sp. (assembly GCA_964641405.1). Taxonomy (GTDB): domain Bacteria; phylum Pseudomonadota; class Gammaproteobacteria; order Burkholderiales; family Burkholderiaceae_E; genus Zeimonas. The sequence continues at coordinate 7,085 of CAZXLV010000072.1, forward strand.
GCATGCCGCCGACCAGCCAGGCGATGACGCCGGCGCAGCGCGCACGGCTGATGCACGAGGTCGATAACTGGAAGCGGGCCTGCCCGGTCCTGCTGCGCGGGTCGACCTGGAACCTGTCGAATCTTCAGTGATCGATCACAAATACAGGGAGGCAGGCAGATGAGCACGGAGGCAGCTCGGCCGGCCAGCATGGCGGGCCGACCGTCCGAGACGCAGCTCTTCATCGGCGGCAGGTGGAGCGCGGCGTCCGACGGCGGGACCTTCCAGGTACTGAACCCGGCCAGGGAGGAACTGCTGGCCGATGTCGCCGCGGCCAAGCCCGATGACATCGACGCTGCGGTGCGCGCGGCACGTGCCCAGTTCGACGGCGGCGAGTGGTCCCGGATGCACGGCGCCGAGCGCGGCCGCCTGTTGTACCGCCTGGCCGACTTGATGGAGCGCGACAAGGACTATCTCGCGATGCTCGAGACGCTCAACCTCGGGCGTCCATTGATGGAGCCGACCGTCCTCGACCTGCCAATGGCGATCGGCACGGTGCGCTATTTCGCCGGCTGGGCCGACAAGATCGAAGGCCGGACGATTCCGACTGCGGGCTACTTCGGCATGCCGACGCACTCGTATACGGTGCGCGAGCCGATCGGCGTGGTGGGCGCGATCACGCCCTGGAACACGCCGGCGATGATCGCATGCTGGAAGTTGGCGCCGGCGCTGGCGGCCGGTTGCACGATGGTGATGAAGCCCTCGGAAGACGCACCCCTCACCACCCTTTACCTGGCGCGCCTGATCGAGGAAGCGGGCTTCCCGCCAGGCGTCTTCAACGTGGTGCCGGGGCTGGGTGAAGTGGCCGGCGCCGCGCTGGCACGTCACTCCGGGATCGACAAGATCAGTTTCACCGGCAGCCCCGAGGTCGGGCGCGAGATCATGCGCGCCGCGGCCGACGGCTTCAAGCGGGTGGCGCTCGAACTGGGCGGCAAGTCGCCGCAGATCGTGCTGTCCGACGCCAACGTCGAAGCCGCCGTGGGTGGCGCGGCGATGGGGCTGTTCTTCAATCAGGGGCAGGTGTGCGCGGCCGGCACGCGGGTGCTGGTGCACCGCTCGAAGTACGAACAGGTGCTCGAAGGCCTGACGCAGGCGGCGCGCGCCATCAAGCTCGGCGATCCGCTCGATCCGCAGACCAACATGGGTTCGCTGGTCAACAAGGCGCAACTCGAGCGGGTCAGCGGCTACGTGAAGGCCGGCATCAAGGAAGGCGCACGAGTGGTGGCCGGCGGCGAGCGGCTCGATCGCCCGGGATTCTTCTTCATGCCCACCATTTTCGCCGATGCCAGCAACGACATGCGCATCTCCCAGGAGGAGATCTTCGGGCCGGTGGGCGCCGTCATGGCCTTCGACGAGGTCGACGATGCCATCCGCATCGCCAACGACAGCCGCTACGGGCTGGCGGCGACGATCTGGACCCGCGATGTGAGCAACGCTCACCTGATCGCTGCGAAGTTGCGCGTGGGGGCGGTTTCCGTCAATGGCTGGGCAACCATCGATCCACGCCTGCCGTGGGGCGGACAAAAGATGAGTGGCATGGGACGCGAACTCGGCTGGAGCGGCATCGAGGCCGTGACCGAGGAAAAAGTCATCACTCTGGTGCTGTGACAACGAAATCGAGGAGGGGAAGTCATGCGAAAGGGAAGCAGGGCAGCGCTTGCGCTCGCCGCGTTCGGGGCGCTGGCCTTCAGCGGCGCCAGTGGTGCCGCCAGTGACGCCGACATCGCCAGGTTGGGCAAGGACCTGACGCCGGTGGGCGCGGAGAAGGCCGGCAACAAGGATGGCAGCATTCCGGCCTGGACCGGCGGCGCGATGAGCGCACCGGCGGGCTGGAAGGTCGGCCAGAAGCGCATCGATCCGTTCGCGGCCGACAAGCCGCTGTTCTCGATCGATGCGAGCAACGTCGAGCAGTACAAGGACCGGCTCTCCGAGGGCCAGGTCGCGCTGCTCAGGACCCTGAAGGGTTACCGGATGGACGTCTACCCCACCCGGCGCAGTTGCGGCTTTCCCGATTTCGTCTACGAGCGCAGCAAGATCAACGCGCGCGACGCGAAGCTTTCGTCCAACGGATGGGGGCTGGAAAAGGCGATCGGCGCTGCGGTGCTGTTTCCGCTTCCCGCCAACGGCGCGCAGGCGATGTGGAACCACAAGCTGCGCTTCGTCGGCGAGGGTCGCATCGAGCACTACGCGACCATTTTCTCCGCCCCGAACAGTTCCTTCACGCCGCTGGTGCAGGATCAGTGGGTGACCATCCCGTTCCAGAACCAGAACAACACCGGCGTGGCCGAAGTGAAGGGCGTGGAGATGAAGTTGCTCAACGCGGTGGTCTCGCCTGCCGCGCGCGCCGGTGAAATGATCCTCGCGCACTGGTTCATGAACGAACCGACCGATGCCTGGCTCTACTTCCCCGGCCAGCGCCGCGTGCGCCGTGCACCGACCTTCGCCTATGACAATCCGGTACCCGGCTACGAGAACCTGGAGACGGTCGACGCCTACCCGATGTACGCCGGGGCGATGGACCGCTATGACTGGAAACTGGTCGGCAAGCAGGAGATGTACATCCCCTACAACAGCTTCAAGCTGATCGACAAGAGCCGCAAGTACAAGGACATCTACGGTCCCGAGTACGTCAATCGCGACCTGGTGCGCTACGAGCGTCATCGCGTCTGGAAGGTCGAGGCGACGCTCAAGGAAGGCATGCGGCACATCATCCCGCGCCGCGTGTTCTTCCTCGACGAGGACAACTGGGGGGTGATGGCGGTCGACAACTACGACGCACAGGGAAAGATCTGGCGCGTGCAGGAGAGCAGCGTGTTCCCGGCGCCCGAGATTCCGGCCTGCGTGAGCCAGGAGAACGTCTCCTATGACCTCGCGGTGGGACGCTACATCGCCGAGAACGCCACCCAGGAGCAGGAGGAGACCGACTGGCTGGCCGGGCGTGAAGGGCGCATCGACCCGAGGAAGTTCAATCCCGACGAACTGCGGCGCGCCGGCGACCGTTGACCCCGAATCCGGCCGCAGGCACGAGCGTGCGGTCGGGCAGAAACGAACCAGGAGGAGAGACCGATGAGTACGGACCACAAGGTGCCTGCGCGCGTGGCGCGCCGCAGCGTCATTGCGCAGTCGCTCACGCTCGGCTTTGCCGCAGCGTTGCTCGCGCCCCCGGCGCTCGCGTTCCAGATCGAGACCGGGTCGATAACCGGAAGCTTCGACTCGACCGTGTCGTTCGGCTTCCAGCGCAGGATGCAGGGCACCGACTGCCATATCATCAGCAACGACAATGGCGGCTGCGTGCCGGTCACGGGCAAGCTCGGGGCGATTGCCCCGGGCAACGATCCGAACAACTCGAATCCCGACTTCAACTACCTCCAGTCCGACGACGGCAACCTGAACTACAAGAAGGGCGACTTCCCCTCGGCGGTGCTCAAGGGCACCCATGAATTGTTCCTGAAGTACCCGGGTGGCTGGTCGTCGCTGCTGCGCGCCACCTGGTCGCACGACTTCAAGGCCGACGATACCCGCCGCACGCCCTTGTCCGCGGATGCGCGGGACCTGGCCGTGCACAACTTCACCTGGCTCGATGCCTACATCGCCAAGGAGTTCTACATCGGCGATCGCCCGGCCAAGGTCAAGATCGGCAACCAGGTGATCTCCTGGGGCGAGGACATCTTCATCTACGGTGGCATCAACGTCACCAACGCGATCGACCTGCGCAAGTTCCACACGCCCGGCACCCAGCTCAAGGAGGTGTTTCGCCCGGCGCAGATGATCTCCTTCAACGCCGGTGTCACCGACAAGCTGAGCCTGGAAGGCTACTACCAGTGGAAGTGGAACGGCTTCCAGTTCGATCCGGTCGGCACCTACTTCTCCAACGCCGACATCGTCGGGCGTGGTGCCGGCCCGGCCTTCGTGCCGACCTCGATCGCGAATGCGTTCCTGGGTGCGGGCCTGCCCTATGGCACGGTCGGCGATCCGGGCGGCACCGGCCTCACCATCGCGCAACTGGCTGATCCGGCCACCAACGCGGCGTTTTCACCCTTCTCGGGATCGGTTGCCTTCGCCGAACCGACCCATCAGCCGAAAGATGGTGGGCAGTTCGGCCTGGCGGCGCGCTATACCGCCGATGCGATCAACAGCGACCTCGGCTTCTACTGGATCCGCTACCACGACAAGATTCCGTTCATCAGCTTTCGCAATTCCGGTTCGCCCTCGAACCTGCTCGGCGTGACCTTCTTCGAAGACTACGGCACCGATCGCAACGTCTACGGTGCGTCGCTGAACACCCGGGTGGGCGATGTCGCCGTGGGTGCCGAACTGTCCTACCGGCCCAAGGACAGCGTCGGCATCGACCCCACCGTGCCGGCGAGCGGCAAGTATTCCGTGCTCTCGCAACCGCTGGGCGATGCGGTGCGCGGCTTCGTCGACGAGCGCAAGTGGCAGGCGCACCTGACGGCCTTCTACCTGCCGGCGCCCAGCACCGCGCTGGGTTCGGTGATCAAGGGGCTGGGGGCCTCCGAGGGCTACATCCTGGCCGAGGCTGCGGTGGCGTACTACCCGAAGCTGGACCGCTCGGGCGCCATCCCCTACGTGCTGCCGAACTACGACCTGCCGACGCGCACCTCGTGGGGCTACGTGATCTCGACCGGGATCACCTACCCGAACGTGATGCAAAGCGGCTGGAACATGTCGCCGCAGGTCGACTTCGCGCACGACGTGCACGGCACCAGCCCGAACACCATCCCGTTCGTCGAGGGCCGCAAGGCGCTGACGCTGTCGCTGAACTTCGACCGGCACAACAAGTGGCGCGCCAACCTCGGCTACACCAGCTTCTTCGGCGGCGGCGGCAACAACACGCTGAACGACCGGGACATGCTGTACGGCAGCGTTTCGTTCTCGTTCTGAACGGGTCTTGATGG
>CAZXLV010000073.1:0-11908 GCA_964641405.1 uncultured Limnobacter sp.
CTGCATCCCTGGCGTGCATCGCGCGACCCCTTCCCAAAGCCCGACAGCCTCCTAGACGGCGCGCAGCTTCTTCTCGGCTTCCACCATGGCCTCCCGCGGCGATTTGCCGGTCGCGACCTCGGCGAACATGGTCGGCACGACGAACTTCGCGTACATCGTCGTCGCCGTACGCGTCATCGGACCCGGAAAGCCAATGAACTTGACATAGTCCTGGTAATCCTGAAGCAGCATCAACTTGGGCTCGTGGCCGATGACCGGCATCGGCTTCTTGAAGAAGGCCTTGAGAAACGGGTGGTTGTAGCCGGTCGAGGCCTCCATCCCCTGCAACGCTTCCTTGTTCATCGCGTAGAGGAACTCCTTGGCCAGGTCCTGCTCCCTGGAAAACTTGAAGATGCCGTACGACATGGTGCGAGCGCCGCCCACACGGATGCCATCGACACCGATCGGCGGCTTGACGATGGCGAGGTTCTTGTACACGTCGGGCTGGTCCTTCGCGGCCGTCCGGTAGGCGCTGATCGGGTTGGAGATCATCGAGCCCTTGCCGGAGGCGATGAAGCGGTTGTTGGAGGTGTCGTCCCAACTCAGCACCTCATCGGTCATGGCGTCCTTGAACAGCGCTCCCCCGAAGCGCAGGACCTCGACCACCTCCCGCTTCTTGAAGTCGATTGCTCCGGTCTTGTCGAACAAGTACGCCTTGTAGCTCAGCATGAGCGGGAAGAGGGCGTCGTCGGCGTCCGGCGTTTGCGAGTACCCGATGCCGATCGGGTGCCCGATCTTCTTGAGTTTGGCGCCGATGCGCCGGATGTCCTCCCAGGTCGTCTTGTCGTTGTATTGTTCGCCGACCTGCTCGAAGTACTGCTGGTTGATGATCCAGGGGAAGCTCATGTACCAGTGCGGGATGCACAACCATTTGTCGTGCACGGTCGCCACGCTCGCCGCCTCGGGAATCCAGCCGCCGAACTCCTTGCCGAGTCGGTTGGAGACGTCGGTGACGTCGACCAGGACCTGGTCGTAGAGCCAGGCTCCAGTGCCGTTCAGCATGAAGATGTCGTGCCCGCCCTGGCGCGAGATGTCGGCCGCGATCGCAGTGGGCAGATCGGGCGTGGCGACGAAATCGACCTCGACGCGGCAGTTGTGCTTCGCACCGAAGTCTTTTGCGAAGGCTTCGAAGTACTTGTCGTAGTCCGGGACGAAGTGCTTCCAGTGGACCAACTTCAGCACGCGCTCGGCCGCCCCGGCCTGCCGCACGAACACCGTGGGCGCAGTCGCCACGAGCCCGGCCGCCACGGACCTGCCCAGGAATCGCCGACGTCCGGTCGTGTCCGCGCTCGGATCCTCATCTGGTGTTCGCATTTCGCCCTCCTTCCGGGGTGTGTGCCCGTCGGGTCATCGTGGCAGGAATCGGCTGCCGTGCGAATGCCGGCGGAAGTGGTTCGGTTGACTACCGTGCGAACCTACGAGCCGGATCGTCGTTTGTCAATTCGTAATCGCCGCAGTGCGCGATGCGAGATGTCGTCGATGGAACAGGGCTGATCGGCAGGTCGATCTGAACCGGATCAGGTGGGCGGCACACACATCGGGACCGGCGTGCCTTGGGCTGCAAGCGGTCGGTCGAGAACAGCGACTTGCCGTAAAACGTTACCAACGCACTTGAAGTCGCGGCGTTGAATCGAGCCGGATTTTCAGTTGCTGCGAGCAACGCCCACCGCCGCAGACAGGTCTCCGGGCGCCTGATTCACAAAAATCCGGACATTCCCGGATGATGGGATTAGCATGGTCGGCGACAGTGGCCACTGCGGCCCGCCGAATCGGTGTCTGCGTCGTCTCTTCCCACGGCAGGCTGCCTTCCCACGAAGATCGACAAGTCGAAGCTTCGGCGCTTCGGGAGGCTCTCGGTGATCGTTCAAATCCTTTCCCATACGCCCGCCTGGGTGTTCGTGCTGTTCTTCGTATTGCTCGTGTTCGGCCTCATGCAGACACGAACACGCAAGGTACGAAGGATTCCCGCGCTGCTGCTTCCCGCCGGCATGATTGCGCTCTCGCTCGCCGTAATCATGGCGATATTTTTTGCAAAGTACGTTTACGCCGTCATGCGTGCCTTCGATGCCGGCGTCATCTCTACCCCCTTGTTCGTCGTTGCCCTGTCCTCGGTGTATGGCCTGCTCAGCGGCTACTTCGGTGCAAGGGCCTTGAACCTGCTCGAGCAGGCACGGGTACAGAAGGCCTGACCGGCTGCTCACGAGCACGGGGCAAGGTGCCCCATCCCGGGCGGGACGCTCATTCCCTCCGTGCACGTGCCCAGAAGGCGGAGAGGTGCTGCATCCACAAACCAATGCTCGCAGCCAGCGTACCGGCCGGCGGCACGGCGCCGATCTGCCGCGCCAGGTCCAGCATGTTCAACACCACCACGTGATGCGCGAGCAGGCCGCCTCTGAAGCGCGAAAATTCCGCTGTCTCGAACGCGATCATGCCGCCGGTGGGCGCAAAGCCGGGCGGCGTCAGCGCGCCAGTCATCGTGCCCCGGATGCGCAGCCGTGCCGCCACGCCCGTGCGGTCGAGCGACAGGTAGGGCCCGTCGATCAACTCTGCGTGCACGTCAGGCAGTGCCGGAAACATGATGTCGCGATGAAAGCGCAGCACCGCATCGCGGCCGTGCAGGGTGGTGGGTGCCGCGGGATCCTCCCAGCGGATGTCTTCGCAGCACAGCGCTGCCAGCGCCTGGGGATCGTGGGCATTCACGGCCGCGTGCAGGCGTTGCAGGAAGTCACGCGCAAACAACTCGTCGATGGCGTTCATTTCGCTCAGGCAAGCACGCTCTCGACGGGCCTGCGCCGGGAGCGTGGCATCTCGGGACCGCGACCGATCCGGACGACCAGGTCGGGGCGCCGATGGTCCAGGCCGAGAAAGCCGGCGAACTGGGCTCTCAGCGCTCGCACCTCCACCGGCTGATTGATGAAGGCGGTGCGCAAGCCCAGCGCAGTAGCCTGCAAGGCAAGGCGCTCGTAGCAGCGACCGGCCTCGATCCAGTGCGGTACGTCGTCGGCTTCGGAGTACACCACTGCCACGGCGGCGGAACTTTCGATATAGCGAAGATCCTTCCGATTCTGGCTTTTCGCGGTGGCGGCCAGGCGCATGAAAAGGGTGCCCAGCCATCGTGGAACGCTTGGGCTGCCCATCACCGGGCCGTACAGGCCGTCACCGGTGCGTGCTGCCTCGCGGGCGTTGAAGCGAATCCAGGACTTCAGTTCCTCAGTCCATGCGTGATCCGCGAACTGGGCAATGTTGCCGGCGGCAACGTATTCGGCAACCTGTCCGATTTGACTCCGGTCGGTCAGCAGCCTGACGCAGGCCTCGTTGCCGTGACCCGCCGCCTCGAGAAGTCGGAGTTGCCCCGCGTCCAACGGCGTGCCGTCGTATTCAGTCCGACTGCACTGGCGCCTGGGGATGGCATCGGACAGTCCGGAGGGCGACGGCTTCATCCCTTCGAAGTCGACGCGTATGCCTGATTCGACGGCGTCCCAGGAAAGGTGACCCTTCAGCCCGGTTGCCTGCGCGGCCAGGAGCAGGTTCTCGGCGGCGCAGCCCAGACTGGCATAGAGGTGGTGATCATCCGGATCGACGACCGGGCAACGGCGTGACCAATCGGGGAGGATGGTGATGGCACTGTGCTCGCGCCGGAACTTCCACGGTTGGGTGTTGTGGCTCGATGCGGCGAGCGTCGCGTGCCGCACCAGATTCAGATGGTCGGGTGGGAACTTGCCGGGCTCATCAGGAGAGCGATTCATCGGCGAGTGATCCGGTTCTCGAAATCCGCCTGGCAGCGATTCTGTGGCGCCCGGAGGTGGGCCTGGCTGATCGAGATCAAATGCGATGGGAGATGTCGGTCAATTTTACAGTCCGCCGGCCGGGTTCTGGACCTCGAGTGCCAAGCTATTGATTTCAAGGAATGTTTGCAATCGGCAACTTCAGGGCGCGAAACTTGCTTCCGAAAGAGGGCGTCCGGCCACGCGTTCGCCGCCCAGGTTTCCCGGCGAGTCGCGTCTGTCCAGGGCGACAGTTCCAGCAGAAACGACAGGGAGAATTCATGATGCGAATCGGACAGATCATCATCGCCGCCGCCACCTTCGCCGTCGCGGTCAGTTCCGCGCAGGCCGCCGCGCTGTACTTCAACGGTTTCGAGACTGATACGGCGGGGTGGTCCAACGCCGATCGTGTCGCCTCCGGCACGGCTGGAGTTACCTCCGCGACCGGCGGCTTTCACGCCAATGCGGCTGCCTCGGGTTCCGTCTACACGGACTTCGGGGGATACAACTTCGGTGCCGGTAACGCGGTGCCGACAGGTTTCCAGTCGTATCGCACCAGCATCGACATTTACCTCGATGTCAGTGCCGGACTGGCCAACGACACACGCCTCGACTTCTCGTCGGCAATCAACAACTCCGGCGGCACGTTCCAGCGCGACTTCATCTTCAATGCCGGCTTCTATAACGATGCGAAGGGGCCCGGTGCCGGCACCGATCGCTTCGTGATCAGCGCGTCCAACAATTCGCAACCGGGTAGCGCGTACGCGAAGAATCCGGCTCGCTCGCCGATCGTGATCGACACGACGGGTTGGTACACCTTCCAGCACACGTTCTTCGATAACGCAGGTGTGCTTGGCGTGACCATGCAAATCCTGGACGCAGGCAATTCCGTGCTGGGCAGCTGGATGCTGAGCAACGCAGGCGACGCGATCACGACAACGGGTGGCAACCGCTACGGCTGGTTCGACTACAACATGCTGGGCACCTCGCTGGCGTTCGATAACGTCTCGCTCGAGATTCTGCAGAACGCTGCGGTGCCCGAACCGGGCTCGCTTGCGCTGATCGGCATCGCGCTTCTTGGTCTGGCTGCGAATGGGCGGCGTCGCCGCGTATGAATCCGGCATACCCGGCGCGGTGGATGCGCGCCGGGCAGGGCGCTGACGTTCAGTGGCGCGCGCGACGAACCAGCGTGCCACTGCACTGCCCGGCGTCTGCCCGGCCATCGTCGGGCTGCTGCAGTCCTTCCAGGATCGGGCAGTCCGGTCGTTCATCGCCAGCGCAGCAACTGACCAGCATTTTCAGCGTTTCGGCCATCTGCCGGATGTTTTCCATGCGCCGCTCGAGCTCGGCGATGTGTTGCTCGGCCAGGCGCTTGACGTCGGCGCTCTGGCGCGACTTGTCGCTCCACAGGCCCAGCAGATCCGTGATCTCGGCCACCGAAAAGCCCAGGTCCCGGGCGCGGCGGATGAAGTGCAGGCGGTGGACATCATCCTGGGTGTAGGCGCGGTAGCCTGAGTCGGTACGGTTCGCCGGCGGGATCAGGCCGATCTGCTCGTAGTAGCGGATCATCTTGGCCGAGACCCGCGAGGCCCTGGCTGCTGCGCCGATGTTCATGGCCGATTCCCTGCTCAATGAACAGGCCCGGCAGCCGTTGCCAGGGGCGGCTGGAAGCGGCGCAGGCGCAATGCGTTGCCGAGCACGAACACGCTGGACATGGCCATCGCGCCGGCTGCGAAGATCGGCGACAGCAGCAGGCCGTAGGCGGGATACAGCACGCCCGCAGCCAACGGAATCAGCGCCGTGTTGTAGCCGAAGGCCCAGAACAGGTTCTGGCGGATATTGCCGATGGTGGCCTTGGACAAGGCGATGGCATTGGGCACGCCCTGCAGATTGCCGGACATCAGCACCACGTCGGCGGACTCCACCGCCACGTCGGTGCCGGTGCCGATCGCCAGGCCCACGTCGGCCTCGGCCAGCGCCGGTGCGTCGTTGATGCCGTCGCCCACGAAGGCGATCTGGCCGTAGCTTGCCTTCAGGCGACGTACCGCGTCCACCTTGCCCTCGGGCAGTACTTCGGCGATCACCTCGTCGATGCCCAGTTGCCTGGCAATGGCCTGTGCGGTGCGCGCGTTGTCGCCGGTGATCATCGCCACCTTCAGGCCGAGTTGGTGCAGCGCCGTGATGGCGGCGGGCGTGCTGGCCTTGATCGGATCGGCGACCGCGATGATGGCGGCCAGCCGGCCATCTACTGCGGCATACAGCGGCGACTTGCCTTCGTTGCCGAGGCGTTCGGCCGTGCCGGCGAAGGTCGCGACCTCCAGCCCCAGCGCTCGCATGAAGCGGTCGGCGCCCACCTCCACCCGGGTGCCGTCCACAGTGGCACGCACGCCCATCCCGGTGACCGATTCGAAATCGATCATGGTGGGCAACTCGAGGCCTGCCTCCACGGCGGACTCGACGATGGCGCGGGCGATCGGGTGCTCCGAGCGCGATTCCACCGCGGCGACCTTCGCCAGCACCTGATTGCGCTCGAAGCCGCCGGCGACCTCAAGATCGGTCAGCACCGGGCGGCCCTCGGTCAGTGTGCCGGTCTTGTCCACGGCCACGACCCGGGCGTCCTTGAGCAACTGCAGCGCTTCACCCTTGCGGAACAGCACGCCCGTCTCGGCGCCGCGGCCGGTACCGACCATGATCGAGGTCGGAGTGGCCAGCCCCATGGCGCAAGGGCAGGCGATGATCAGCACGGCCACGGCGTTGACCAGCGCGAAGGTCAAGGCCGGCGACGGCCCGAAGATCATCCAGGCCAGGAAGGTCAGCAAGGCGGCCAGCATGACCGCCGGCACGAACCACAGCGTGACCTTGTCCACCACGGCCTGGATCGGCAGCTTGGAGCCCTGCGCCTGCTCGACCATGCGGATGATCTGCGCGAGCATGGTCTGCGCGCCGACGGCGGTGGCGCGCAGCGTCAGTGCTCCCTTCTGGTTGACGGTGCCGCCGACTACCGTGCTGCCCGCTGTCTTCTCGACCGGAATCGGCTCGCCGGTGATCATCGACTCGTCGACGAAGCTGCGGCCTTCGGTCACCTGGCCATCGACCGGCACTCGTTCACCGGGGCGCACTTCGACGATATCGCCCAGCGCTACGACGTCGATCGGGATATCCACCATCTGGCCATTGCGCACGACATGCGCCACCTTCGCCTGCAGGCCGACCAGGCGCTTGATGGCTTCGGAGGTGCGGCCCTTGGCGCGTGCTTCGAGGAAGCGCCCCAGCAGGATCAGCGCCACGATGACAGCAGCCGCTTCGTAATAGACATTCACCGTGCCGGCAGGCAGCAGGCCGGGTGCGAAGGTGGCAACCACCGAATAGCCGAACGCGGCGGCCGTGCCGACAGCGACCAGCGAGTTCATGTCCGGCGCCAGGCGCGCCAGGGCAGGGAAGCCCTTCGCGTAGAAGCGCCGGCCTGGAATGGCCAGCACCAGCGCGGTCAGCACGAACTGCAGGTACCAGCTTGCCTGCATGCCGATGGTGTTCATCACCCACTGGTGCATGGCGGGGACCAGGTGCGAACCCATCTCGAGCACGAACACCGGCAGCGCCAGCACGACCGCGAGGGCCAGGTCGCGCCTGAGCTCGGCCTGCTCGGCGTCCTTCCTTTCGGCAGCCTCGTCATCGGCCCGGGCGCCGGCATCGACCGGGCGCGCCTCGTAGCCGGCCTTCGCGATAGCCGCCACCAGATCCTGGACCGCAACCACGCCGCGCACGGTGGCACGCTCGGTTGCCAGGTTGACCACCGCTCGAGTGACGCCGGGCACCGCCGCGAGCGCCTTCTCGACACGACCCACGCAAGATGCGCAGGTCATGCCCTCGACCGCCAGTTCGACCGTGCTGGCCGGCACCTCGTAACCCGCTTTCCCGATTGCCCGGACCAGCGCCAGGCGATCGACGGGGCCCGCCGGACGGATGTGCGCGCGTTCGCTGGCAAGGTTCACGGAGACGCTGCCCACGCCCTCGACCCTGGCCAGTGCGGCTTCGACCCGGCCGACACAACTCGCACAGGTCATGCCCTCGATGGGCAGGGTGATGGTTGCTGCGACAGGCGCATCGCTTGTACTCGGCATGCTCATGGTTAGCTTCCCATTGTCCAGGTGCAACATGGGGGAAAGCGTAAACCTTACCATCATGGGAATGTCAAGATCGGCGCGAGGTCCTGATCTTGGGCGCAAGCCAAGCCGTTGCTTCAGCCAAACACTGGCTCACCAGTAAGCAGTTTTACATAATATACATTATGCGCATTATGACATAGCCGATGGCACGTGCAAAAACCGCCGCAGTTCCGGATCGGCGATCCCGCATTACCCCGGCCTGCCATTGGGCAGTCGAGACCTGGCCAGAGCCCGTCGCCTAGCCTGGTACATGACGAACTACTTATACAACAGTATGTTGCGTATTCAACTTAATGCATTTTCTTGTGTTTGATGAACTCTTCCAGCGCCACGGCGTTGTTGAAGCGCTCCTCCTTGGCGCCGAACACCAGCGTCACCACGGGGTGCGCCTTCAATGCCGCACGTAGCGGTGCCACGGCAGGCTCATTGGCTTCCAGTTCTTCAAAGTAGCCCTTCCTGAATGCCTCCCAGCGGGCGGGATCGTGGCCGAAGGCGTGGCGTAATTCGTTCGATGGGGCCAGGTCCTTGAGCCACAGGTCGACATGCGCCTCTTCGTGGGTCAGGCCTCGTGGCCACAGTCGATCCACCAGGATACGGAATCCGTCACCCGGGGCCGCTGCTTCGTAAACCCGCCTGACCGAGATCCTGGACATGATGGCCTCCCTGATTCGCGCGCCCACGAACGATTGTAGGACTGGGCGCGGAAGGGCAATGCGATAGCCGCACTGTGGTGCGGGCGAGCGAAAACGCGGGATTGCGCGCCTGCCCGCCCTCCCCGGCGCCAGGTTGGCGCTGGACGAAACGCCAGGCCGGAAAGTCGCGCGCTTCAGGTACGCGCGCGCCTGTCCACGCTGAACCTGCCGGCTCCCCAGGCGATGAGGAACAGCAGGCCGCCGGCGATGCCGATGTTCTTGTTGAAATTGATCTGCTGCATCATCGTTTGCTCGGCCGGTACAGCCCAGTAGTTGTGGAAGAACAGCGCGGCACAGACGGTGAAGAGGACCAGCGCGCCGGCCGCCCAGCGGGTCTTGTAGCCAACCAGCACCGCCAGTCCGCCGAAGATCTCGATCAGCAGGGCGATCGCTGCGAGCACGGAGGGCATCGGCAGGCCCTTGGAAGCGATGTAGCCGACCGTTCCCTGGAAACCGAGCAGCTTGCCGATTCCGGCCGGAACGAACAACCAGGCAATCCCCAGGCGTCCCAGGAGCGGCAAGTACCTTTCCAGTGCGTTCATGTCGGACCCTCGTTTGATTCTTGATAATCTCCGCCGGCGGCCGCTTGGCTGTCAAGCGGAACTTCGCGATGAGTCGCCGGCGGCGCGTCACTACGTTTGCCGCGGTGAGCCCGAGCCCTTTTCTCCCAGCCCGAGCCCCGATGTCCTTCCTCGCCTCGCTGTCGGACAGTTCCCCGTTCATGCTCGCGGTGCTGGCCAGCCTCACCGGTGGCTTTCTGGCGACCGCCCTGGGTGCGCTGCCGGTGCTCGCCATGCGCGATCTTTCGCTGCGCGCGAACAATGCCATGCTCGCCTTTGCCGCCGGCGTGATGCTGGCGGCGACGGTGTTTTCGCTGTTGCTGCCGGGGTTCGCGCTGGCCCAGCCGATGCTTGGCGGACGACTGCCCGCCGCAATCGGCGTGGTGCTGGCAATGGCAGCCGGCGGCCTGCTGATGGCGTTGATCCATCGTTTCATCCCGCACGAGCACTTCGAAAAGGGCCCCGAGGGTCCGGGGCGCGAGCGACTGTCGCGAGTCTGGTTGTTCGTACTGGCGATCACGGTACACAACTTTCCCGAAGGCCTCTCGATCGGCGTGGGCGCCGCCAGCGGCGACCTTGCCATCGGGCTCGGTGTCACGCTGGGAATCGGGATGCAGAACATCCCCGAGGGGCTCGCCGTTGCGATGGCCCTGTCCGGCTTGGGCTACGGTCGCTTGCAGGCGTTCGGGGTTGCTGCGCTTACCGGTGCGGTGGAGCTGGTCGGCGGATTGGCGGGAGCCGGCCTGCTGGAGATCTCGCAGGCCATGCTGCCCGCAGCGCTGGCATTTGCCGCCGGCACGATGCTGTTCGTCATCAGTGACGAGGTGATCCCCGAGACCCACCGCGCCGGCTTTGGCGACACGGCAACCGCGGCGCTGTTCGTGGGATTCGGCCTGATGTTCGTGCTCGACGTGGCGCTCGGCTGACGCGCCGCTGCGCGCGATCGATCAGTCGCGCGCCCCCGGCAGTCGCGGCGCCGCCTGGCGCTGCGCGCGCCGCTTTTCCTCTTCGATTGCCTCGATCGTGCGCGGACGCTCCAGGGTGCCATAGCGGCGGACATAGTCGGCGCTGCGCTCGCGCAGCCAGGCGGCCAGTTCCGGCTTGCCGTTGCGCTGCATGTAATCGGCGGCGTCCATGCCGGCTTCGTTGCGCGCGCTCGGATCGGCGCCGCCCTCCACCAGCAGGCGCACGGCATCGGGACGATCGTGCCGCGCCGCCATCATCAGCGGCGTGGTCCGGTTGGGCGACTGGGCATCGATGTAGGCGTCGTGATCGAGGAGCAGGCGCAGCACTTCGAGATTGCCGCCGGTGGCAGCGTAGTGCAGCGGAGTCCAGCCGGGCCGGTTCACCTGCGCGCCGCGCGCCAGCAGCAATTTCACGCTGTCCGGGTTGCCGCGGATGGCGGCCAGCATCAGCGCCGTCTCGTTCAGCTTGTTGGTCGCGTCGATGCGGGTGCCGGTCAACTTCGCCAGCAACGTGAGCGTCTTCCAGGCGCCCTCACGTGCCGCCATGACGATGGCGGGTCCGAATTCGGGATGGCGCACATTGGTGTCGATGCCGCGCAATAGACCGGTCTGCACCGCATCGACATCGTCACGCTTCAGTGCTTCCCAGAACTCGGCGGAGGCTTGTGCGCCTCGTGCTGATGTGGCTTGTGCCGCACGCGCCGGGTCACTGCCCGCGAGCGCCAGGCCGATGGTCAGGCCCGATGCCAGCGCGCCCCGGAACAGTTGGCGACGCGATTTACTTGATATCATGCATCGCTTGAGAAGTACGTTGTGAACAATTGAAAAGATTGAAATAATTATCTGTGGTCGCCTCTGCGATTCGGCTTGCTGGCTGGCCGCGAATTTCCGCCAGGCAGGCGGCGACATAGCGCACCAGGGCAGGCTCGTTGGTCTTGCCGCGATAGGGTACCGGGGCCAGGTAGGGGGCATCGGTCTCGATCAGCAGTCGGTCCGCCGGCACGGCCACGGCCACTTCACGCAGCGCGCCGGCATTCCTGAAGGTGAGGATCCCCGAAAACGAGATGTAGAAACCCAGGTCGAGTGCCGCACGCGCGGTGGCCCAGTCTTCGGTGAAGCAGTGCATCACTCCGCCTGCGGCATCGGCGCCCTCTTCGCGCATCAGGCGGATGGTATCGGCCGCGGCAGCGCGCGTGTGCACGATGAGTGGCTTGCCCGCCCGCCGCGCGGCGCGGATGTGAATCCGGAAGCGCTCGCGCTGCCACTCGGTGTCGCCTTCGGTGCGGTAATAGTCGAGTCCGGTCTCCCCGATGGCGACCACTTTCGGATGGGTCGCCAGGCGCACCAGCGTATCGACGTCGGGCTCCTCGATGCCGGACTGGTCCGGATGCACGCCGACCGAGGCGCTCAGGCGCGCATCGCGTTGCGTGATTGCCAGCACCCGTTCGAACCCGGACAGCGTGACGCCCACGCACAGCGCATGGCCGATGTCGTGCAGCGCCATGGCGGCGAGCACCTCATCGAGGCGGTTGCCGAGTTCGGGAAAATCGAGGTGGCAGTGGGAGTCGACGAGCATGAGCAGGCGATGCGGAACACGCGCCTGCCGTGCGGGCGCAACTCGTCATTGTATCGAGCGCTGCGCGCGAAGCCCGCGCGCCGGGAAGCCCGACTAGGGCCTGTTCACACTACGATCGTCCCCGCGCCGGGGCCTGCCGGGCCGCC
>CAZXLV010000074.1:0-11877 GCA_964641405.1 uncultured Limnobacter sp.
ACTTCCAGGTGATCGCCGAACCCGTCTCGACCTGCGTCCACGAGATGCGCGAGCGAGCGCCACGGCAGTCGCCGCGCTTGGTCACGAAGTTGTAGATGCCGCCCTTGCCGTCCTTGTCGCCCGGATACCAGTTCTGCACCGTGGAATACTTGATGCGCGCGTCATCGAGCGCCACCAGTTCGACCACCGCGGCATGCAACTGGTTCTCGTCGCGCATCGGGGCAGTGCAGCCTTCCAGGTAGCTCACCGACGCGCCTTCCTCGGCGATGATCAGCGTGCGCTCGAACTGGCCGCTGTCCTTGGCGTTGATGCGGAAGTAGGTCGACAGCTCCATCGGGCATTTGACGCCCCTGGGAATGAACACGAACGAACCATCGGAGAACACCGCCGAGTTCAGGGCGGCATAGAAGTTGTCGGCCTGCGGCACCACCGAGCCGAGGTACTTGCGCACCAGCTCGGGATGGTTCTTCACTGCTTCGGAAAACGAGCAGAAGATGATGCCGTGCTCGCCCAGTTGCTTCTGGAAGGTGGTCGCCACCGACACCGAATCGAACACCGCGTCGACCGCGACGCCGGCCAGCTTGGCGCGCTCGTGCAGGGGCACGCCGAGCTTTTCATAGGTACGCAGCAGTTCCGGATCGACTTCGTCCAGGCTCTTGGGGCCGTCCTTCTTCTGCTTGGGCGCCGAGTAGTAGACGATGTCCTGGAAGTCGACTTCGGGATACCAGACCTGCGCCCAGGTCGGCGTGGTCAGGGTGAGCCAGTGGCGGTACGCCTTCAGGCGCCACTCGAGCATGAACTCGGGCTCGCCCTTGCGCGCCGAGATCAGGCGAATGGTGTCTTCCGACAGGCCCTTGGGGATCGTGTCACTCTCGATTTCGGTAACGAATCCGGCGTCGTATTCGCGGTCGAGGAAGGTATCGATCTTGGTGGTCGCGGCAGTCATTTCATGCACATCCTGTCATTGGGTCGGGCCGCTCGCCAATGCCGACGGTGGGCGCATGCGATGCAGCTCGAGCGGTTGTTCCTGCAGCTTCGGCTTGACCATGTCGGCCAGCGTCACGCCCTCGAGCGCCCGACGCACGATCAGGCTGATCTGCTGCCAGTTGCTCCGCACGTGGCAGCTGGTCTCGATGTCGCACAAACCGGAGGTGGCGCTGCACTCGGTGAGCCCGAACGGCTGGTCCTCGAGCGCATCGACGATGTCGGCGACGGTGATCTCGCGAGGCGGCCTGCTCAGGGAATAGCCGCCGTGCAGGCCGCGCACGCTGTCGACCAGGCCATGGCGGCCGAGGTTCTTCAGCACCTTGCTCACCGTTGCGCGCCCGAGCCCGAGCGCCGAAGCAAGATCGGCGGCGCTGAACAAACGCTCCGGGAAGCTGGCCATCTGGCTCATGATCATGGTGCCGTAGTCGGCGAGTCTGCTGATGCGAAGCATGCCTGTCGGTCTCCGGCGCCACGCGAGGCCACCTTCGACAAACAGTACCGTTTTGGTACTGTTTCTGTCAACAAGGTCGTGAACCGCGTTGCGCGCCTCAGCGGATCGGCTTGATCGTGATCAATTCCGGGTCGTCGGCATGTTCGACCAGGATGCGCCGCACCCGGTCCTGCCACAACTCGCGAAACAGCGCCGCTTCCTCCGCGTCGGCGCCGCCGCCAAGGCTGCGCGACATCGCCCAGGACGTACGCGGATCGCCTCCGACCCGGTTCAGGTGCGTCTCGGCCTCGACCGATCGATCGTTGTCCAGGCGCGTGAAGCGCACCTCGGCGGCAACCGGTTGCTCGAAAAACAGGCGATCACGCCTCACGAAGCGCCCGCCGATCCCCGGAAAGCCGCCGTCGCCGGCCGCCCCGGTAACCAGGCCGAGCACCCCGGCCACCACGCCGGTGACTCCCGCGTCGCGACGCTCCCGGAAGTCGATGCGGATCGCACCCCGCTCGGGCAGGACCTGCGCATCCGGGTACAGCGCGTGCAGTGCCGCGCGCGCCATCAACCAGGCACCCGCCACGGTCGGGCACGAATGGCCGGCCAGGCGCACCGCGTCGGCGTAGCGATACTCGAAAACACCACCCTCGACGGCGCCGAGGAACTCCGCCAGCGCATCGCGCATGACGATGGTGGGGGCGTCGGCGAAAAACGCCGGACTGGCGAGGGCTTGGACGGCGGCGCTCATGGTTGACCTTGTCTCGGGGCGGAAAAGTCCATAGAGTAGTAACACGTTACTTACTTGTCGAGCATGGCACGAAGCCAACAGGGGTATCCGACCGATCGCGAGCCCGCGTCGCACCAGGCCGCCCAGCCTGGACAGCGGGGCCGCCAAGCGGGCATCGGCGCCACGCCGACCGGCATCCGGACCGTACGCCGCCGCATGAGCAGCGCCGAACGCCAGCGCGAGATCGTGCTCGCGGTGGTGACCCTGGCGCGCGATGCCAGTCCGGACGGCATCACCACGCAGGCCATCGCCGATCACATCGGCCTGACCCACGGTGCGCTGTTTCGCCATTTTGCGGACAAGAACGCGATCTGGTCAGCGGTCTTCGAATGGGTCCGCCGCACCCTGGGCGAGATCATCGGCGAGGCGTTTGCCGCCGGCGGCAAACCGATGCAGACGCTCGAGCAGGTCTTTCTGGCCCATGTCGGCTTCGTCGCCCGCTACCCGGGCGTCACCCGCATCCTGTACCACGAACTGCAGCGCCCCGGCGACTCGCTGGTGCAGGCGCGCCTGCGCGCCATGGTCGGCGGCTACCGCCAGCGCCTGTGCGCGGCAATGGCCGAAGCCAGGCGGCTCGACGAGTTGCCGCAGGCCCTCGACGAGGAGGCCGCCGCGGTCCTGTTCATCGGCACGGTACAGGGGCTGGTGGTGCAATCGTCATTGTTCGGTGACGAGCGGGGCATGCTCGAGGCGGCGCAGCGCTTGTGGCCGTTGCTGCTCGACGGAATCCGCGGCGCCGCACCGTTCAGCTTCGCTTCAGCACTGCCCGGCGACACTGCGCTGCATGCCCGTCACCGACGGGATGACATCGAAGGAGTCGAATGATGAGCAAGAGCCCCTGGATTCTCGCCGCCGCCGTCCTGTCGGCCGGCACCCTGCTGCTCGGTGCGCCGGCCAGCGCCGACAGCAAGGTGCGCCTGCAGGAGGTGCGCCAATTGCGTGAAAGCGGCAAGATCCTCCCCATCGAGGACGTGCTGGCGCGCGCGCGTGCGGCCCAACCCGGCCAGATCGTCGAGGTCGAACTCGATCGCGAGAACAACCGCTACGTCTACGAAGTCAAGCTGATCGACCAGGCCGACACCGTGCACAAGCTGGAGATCGATGCCGGCAGCGGTGAAGTGCTGCGGCGCAAGTCGCGATGAGCGCATGCGCCTGCTGATCGTCGAGGACGACGCGGCGCTGGGCGAGTCGCTGCGCGCCCGGCTCGCCGCGTCCGGTTACGCCGTCGACCTCGCCGCCAACGGCATCGACGGCGCCCATCTGGGGGCCACCGAGCCTTATGACGCGGTGATCCTCGACCTGGGTCTGCCGGGCAAACCGGGCCTGTCGGTGCTCGGCGACTGGCGCCGCGCGGGCAACGCCGTGCCGGTGCTGATCCTCACCGCACGCGACGGCTGGAGCGAGCGCGTCGAGGGCCTGCAGGCCGGCGCCGACGATTACCTGGGCAAGCCGTTTCACGTCGAGGAACTGCTGGCACGGGTGCAGGCGCTGCTGCGCCGCGCCGCCCCGATGCAGGCGCACGAGTTGCGCGCCGGCCCCTGGCGGCTCGACGAGGCGCGCCAGTGCCTGGTGAGCGACGCGGGTCACGAGCAGGCGCTCACCGGCACCGAATTCCGGCTGCTGCGCTACTTCATGCGCCATCCCGACCAGGTGTTGTCCAAGTCGCGCCTGTCCGGGCACGTCTACGATTACGACGCCGAGCGCGACAGCAACGTGATCGAGGTCTACGTGCGCCGTTTGCGCAGCCTGCTCGGCAGCGAACGCATCCAGACGCGCCGTGGCCAGGGCTATGTCTTCCTGAGCCAGGCGTGAACTCGCTGCGCAACCGCCTGTCGCTGTCGCTGTCGGTAGTGCTGCTGCTGGCCGGCGCATTGCTGGCCTTCGGCCTGCAGGACTTTCCGCGCCGCCTGGTGCAGGACTACGTGCTCGCGCGCCTCGCACAGGACGCCGACCTGCTCTATGTTCACGTGCTCGAGGACCCCGACCCGCCCAGTGCCGCGCAAGGCGCGGCCGGCAGCACTTACCAGCTGCCGCTGTCGGGCCACTACTTCGTGATCCGCTACGGCAGCGAACTGATCCGCTCGCGCTCCTTGTGGGACGCCGACTTGCCGCTCGCCGATCCCGGCGCGCAGCGCGAGACCGTGGTGCGCCGCCCCGGTCCGGCCGGCCAGTCCCTGCTGGTGTTCGGCAAGCGATACCCGACGCCCGGCGGCGACACCGTCGTCACGGTCGCCGAGGACATTGCTCCGCTGGAAGCGGCCATCGCAGGTTTTCGCGAGCGCCTGCTGATCGGCGTCGCACTGGCCCTGCTGGCGCTGCTGGCCCTGCAACGCCGCCTGTTGGTGCGCGGACTGGCGCCACTGGACGAAGCGGTACGCGCCTGCCGCCGCATCGAACGCGGCGAGATCGTCGCACCGCGCAGCGACGTCACGGCACGATCCGCGCCAGCTGAAGTCCAGCCCATGCTCGACGCACTGGAGCGGCTCGCCCGGCATCACGCACAGCGCCTCGGTCGCATCCGGCACGCCGCCGGCAACCTCTCGCACGCCCTCAAGACGCCCCTGGCGGTACTCGCGCAAGGCGTCGACGAACTCGCCACGCGCGGCGAAGCGCCGCTGGCGGCGCGCCTGCGCGCACAACTGGACGGCATGCGCGAGACGATCGAACGCGAGTTGCAGCGCGCGCGGCTGGCCGGTGGCGTGACCGCCGGCGATCCCTTCGATGCGCGCGTGCAACTCGAGGCGCTGGCCGAAGCAATGCGCCGCCTGTATCGCGATCGCGAGCGCGCCCTGCGCATCGAACTCGACGTGCCGGCACAGGCGTTGCCGTTCGATCGCGAGGACATGCTCGAGTTGTTCGGCAACCTGCTCGACAACGCCTGCAAATGGGCGCGCGCGCACGTGCGGGTGTCGATGCCCGTCGAGGCTCAGGCCGCAGGCACGGTCACGCTCAGGGTCGAGGACGACGGCCCCGGCGCCCCCGAGGCGCTGCTCGGACAACTCGGCACGGCCGGCTTGCGCGGCGATGAGCGCCAACCGGGTCACGGTCTCGGGCTGTCCATCGTCGCCGACATCGTGAGCCAGTATGGCGGCTCGGTTCGCTATGGACGCTCCGCCGCGCTGGGCGGCTTGCAGGTCGAAGTCAGCCTGCCGCTGCCAGGCGCATCCTGATTTCCAGGACGCTGTCGGCGCGAGCGGCACCGTCGCGCTCAGCCCGAGCCGTCGCGCCAGCCGCCGCCCATCGCCTGGTACAACGCGACCGCATCGGCCAGCCGCTGCGCCTGCAGCGCGATCAGGTCGAGACGTGCCTGCTGCGCCTGTTGCTGCGCCACCAGCAGTTGCAGGTAACTGGCCGCGCCCAAGGCGTGGCGTCGACGCATCGATTGCAGCGACGCCTGCGCCACGGCATCGGCGGCGGCCTGCGCATCGAGCGCTTGCGCGTCGTACTCGAGGGCACGCAACACGTCGGCGACGCTGCGCAGGGCCTGCAACACAGTCTCGCGGTAGCTGGCTGCCGCCGCGTCGAAGCCGGCCTCGGCGGCGCGCGCCTCGGCGCGCAGGCCGGGCGCAAACAGCGGCTGCGCCAGTTGCCCGGCCACGCCCCACACCAGTGAACCGGCGCCGAACAGGCTGGCGGCGGAAAGCGCCTGCGAACCCAGCGATGCGCTCAGGACGATCTGCGGGTAGAGCCTGGCGATCGCTACGCCACGCTGGGCACTGGCTGCGTGCAGCAGCGCCTCCGAGACCTGGATGTCGGGGCGCCGGCGCGCGAGTTCGGAGGGCACCAGCACGGGCAACTCAGCCGGCAACTCGAACTCGGCCAGCGCAAAGCGCGGCGCTTCGCCCGCTCCGGGCGCACGCCCGGCCAGCACCAGCAACAGATGATCGGCCTGCGCGAGCCGGTTCTTCAGCGCCGGCAGGCTGGCGCGCGCCTGCTCCAACTGCGCCTGCAGCGCCAGCAACTCGTCGTGCGAAGCCGCCCCCAGCACCACCCGCTGGCGGGTGATCGACACCTGCTCGGCCTGCATCGCGACGATGGCTTCGCTAGCCTGCAGTTGCGCCGCCAGTCTCGCCTGGGTGATCGCCGTGCCCGCCACGTTGCCCGCCAGCGCCAGGCGCGCTGCCTCCAGCTGGAAGCGCCGCTGATCGACCTGCGCAGCCAGCGCCTCGAGTGCGCGCCGGTTGCCGCCCGCCAGGTCGAGGTCATAGGCCACGCCCAGCGAGGCGTTGTACAGCTCGAAGTTGCGCTCGACGCCCGACTGTCCAAGTGCTGCGCCGTTGTTGTGCTGGCGTTGCGCGCCCACCACGGCGCTCGCCTGCGGGTAGCGGGTGGCGCCGGCGCGCGCCTCGAGGGTCTCGCGCGCCTGGCGCAGGGTTGCCTGCGCCGCTTCCAGCGTCGGGCTCGCCTGCAGCGCCGCCTCGATCAGCGCATCGAGTCGCGGCGAGCGCAGTTCGCGCCACCAGTGTTCGGCGACCGGCGCCCCCTCGATCAGTTGCTGGGCGCCCCCCAGCGCGCTGTCGGCCGAGGCGGTGGTGGTCGCCAGCGGCGTGGCCAGGTATCGGCTGACGGCTGGCGCATCCGGCGCCCTGAAGTCCGGGCCCGCCGCGCAGGCGCCCAGCAGCGCAGCGGACAGCCCGAGTGCAGCGATGCGGGGAACGCGAATCACGCGCCGGCTTCTCATGCGAACGGCCTCCCTTCACCCGCCTGCTCGTGGGTACGACCATCGCGGATCTGATAGATGCGCCGGAAGGTGGGAATGATCTTTTCGTCGTGCGTCACGACGATGATGGCGGTCTCGTACTGCCGCGCCATCTCGTTGAGGATGCGGATCACGGCCAGCGCGCGCTCGCTGTCGAGCGGGGCGGTCGGTTCGTCGGCCAGGATCACCGGCGGCCGGTTGACCAGTGCGCGCGCGATCGCCACCCGCTGCTGCTCGCCGCCCGACAGTTGCGCAGGCATGGCGCGCGCGCGATGCGACACGTCGAGCGCTGCGAGCACCTCGAGCGCGCGTTGGCGCGACTCGGCGTTCGGGCGCCCCGCCAGCATCGGCAGCAGGGCGACGTTGTCGGTCGCGTCGAGGAACGGAATCAGGTACGGTGCCTGGAACACGAAGCCGATCTGGTCGCGGCGCAACTCGCGCAGGTCGCGGATCTTCCAGCCGTCGTCGTAGATGACCCGATCGCCCAGCGTCATGCGCCCGCCACTGGGTTCGATCACCGCACCCAGGCACTTCAGCAGCGTGCTCTTGCCGGAACCGGACGGCCCGATCAGGCCGACCACCTCGCCCGGCGCCACCTCCATGTCGACATGCTTCAGCGCATCGACGGCCGTCTCGCCCTCGCCGTAGCGTTTGCACAAGCCCTCGATGCGGATGCCGCGGGTGCGCGACTCAGCCACCGACCGCCTCCGCCGGATCGACCTTCAGTGCCGCCCGGATCGCCACCACGCTGGCCAGCACGCAGATGAGCAGCACCGCAGCGAGCGCACGCGCAGCATCGCCGCCCTCGAGAACGATGTTGCGTGGAAAGACCGGCGCCCACAGCGTGGCGGCCACCTTGCCGACCACGAAGCCGATCACCCCGAGCAACACCGCCTGCTGCAGGATCATGGTGGCAATGGTGCGGTTGCGCGTGCCGATCAGCTTCAGCACGGCGATCTCGCGGATCTTGCCCAGGGTCATGGTGTAGATGATGAAAGCGACGATGGCAGCGCTCACGATGGCCAGGATCACCAGGAACAGCCCGATCTGGCGCGCCGAGGTGGCGATCAGCTTGCCGATCAGGATGTCCTCCATCTGCTCGCGCGAGTACACCTGCAAGCGCTTCCAGCGCCGGATCGGCTCGGCGACGTCTTCGGCGCGATAGCCGGATGCAATGCGCACCAGCACCGCGTTCACATACGGGTTGACGCTCTGGGACGCGATCACCGCATCGAGCAGTCCCGGCACGCCGGGGCGATCGAAAGCCGGATTGGCCGCCGTGCGCCGGCGCTGGCGCACGATCGCATCGTTGTCCTTCAGGAACTGCGCTTCCTGTGCATCCTTCAAGGGGATGAACACCATCGGATCGCCGCTCGAGGACACCATGCGCCGGCTCAGGCCGACCACGGTAAAGGTATTGCGCCGGATGCCGATGTGGTCGCCCAGCGCGAAGCCGGTGGCCAGGTCGGCCACGGCCTCGTAGTGCCCGCGCGTGATCTGCCGGCCGGCAACCAGGTGACCAGGTTGACCCGGCTCGCCCGGACCGCCCGGAACGACACCGACCACCATCGCGCGGACATCGCGCTCGCCGCGGCGCACCTGCATGGTGAGGTAGGTGACGTTGGCCGCGCGCGCAACGCCGGGCATGGCGAGAATGCCCCGCCAGGTGTCGTCGTACAGGCTCGAGGATTCGGCGTAGGGCCCGAGCGTGTCCTTTTGCACCACCCACAGGTCGGCGCCGCTGTTTTCGAGCAGCACGCGCGCGTCGTCGACCATGCCGCGGTATACGCCGGCCATGGTGAGCGTGGCGCCGATCAGCAGCCCGAGGCCAACGCCGGTGAATACGAACTTGCCCCACGACTGGAGGATGTCGCGCCCGGCCAGGCTGATCATGAGGGCACGCCCGGCAGGCG
Source organism: uncultured Limnobacter sp. (assembly GCA_964641405.1). Taxonomy (GTDB): domain Bacteria; phylum Pseudomonadota; class Gammaproteobacteria; order Burkholderiales; family Burkholderiaceae_E; genus Zeimonas. The sequence goes on from CAZXLV010000074.1 coordinate 8,826, forward strand.
CTCGACCACCTCGATGCGGCTGCGCGCATCGAGCGCGCGCAGGCTGTGCACGACGATGCGCTCGCCCTCCTTCAGCCCTTCGAGCACCTGCATGCGCCCATCCAGGTCGGAAGCACCCAGGCGCACCGGCGCAAAGCGCAAGGCGCCGCCATCGAGCACCCAGACGCCGAGCTTGCCGCCGACGCGTTGCACGCTCGCATTCGGCACGAAAGGACCGGCGGGCAGCGCCGGCAATTCGACCGTTACCTCGGTCAGTTCACCGATCGGCGGCATCGGTTGCGGCAGGGCATCGAACGCCAGCTTGGCCAGTGCCTCCTCGGTGACGGCGTCGGCCATCGGCTCGACGCGCAGCACCTTGCCGACCAGCGACTCGCCGCTGCGTGAGCGAAGCGCGATGCGCGCCGGCAGGCCGGCGCGCAGGCCGGAGGCGCGCAACTGGTCGAAGCGCACGTTGATCCAGAGGTTCGCCGGATCGATCACTTCGACCACCGCCTGCCCGGCCACCACCGTCGAGCCGGGATCGGCTGCGCGCACCGTCACCAGTCCGTCGACCGGGGCAAGCAGGCGCAGGTTGGCGCGCTGGCGCACGGCCGCCTCGCGATCGGCGCCCAGGCGCGCCAGCTCCTCGCGCGCCGCAGCGAGGTTGGCGCGCGCGGCCAGCAGCCCCGCTTCGGCCAACTGGAATTCCTGGCGGCGCGTCTCGGCCGCCTCCTCGCTCGCCGAACGCGCAGCGAGCAATTGCTGGTAGCGAAGCGCCTGCGTTTGCGCGAAGGCGCGACGCGCCGAGAGATCCTGCACCTGTGCCTCGGCCGCGGCCACGCCCGCGCGCCCGCGCGCCAGGGCCGCCTGCTGGGCGACGATGCGCTGGTCCAGGTCGACCGGATCCATTTCACCGACTTGCTGCCCGGCGCGCACCAGGTCGCCGACCTGCACGTCGACGCGCATCAGGCGGCCGGACTGGATCGGGCCGATGCGGTAGGTGTAGCGTGATTCCACGGTGCCGATGCCGAACACCGCGGGCGCGATGGCAGCACTCCGGACCGTGGCCACAGTAACCGGCACCGCCGCGAGCGGACCCGCGCGCATGACCACCCAGGCAAAGAGAACCACCAGGCCGCCCAGCACGGCGCCCAGTGCCAGCGCACGGCGGCTTGCCAGCGGCCGCTTCATCGCCGGCTCCCGATGCCGCGGCGCAGCAGCGCAAAGCTGCCCGGTGCATCGCGACGCACCAGCTTGACATCGCCGGCCAGCATCGATTGCATCACCAGGCCCTGGATCGCACCCACGAACAGCGCCGCCGCCTGGCCGGTGTCGATCTCGGCGGCCAGTTCACCCTGCGCCTTGCCCTCTTCGATGAGTCCGGCCAGTCTGGCCCGGTAGCGCGCCAGCAGCGCCCGCACCATGCGCTTGGCCGGCGTGCCATCGGCGCGTTGCAACTCGCCGAACAGCATGCGCGGCACGCCGGGATGATCGGCGATGAAGCTGGCGTGCGCCATGAACATCGCCTCGAGCGCCGCCAGCGGCGATGCCGCCTTCGCGGCAGCGCGCTCGATGCGGGCCATCAGGCGCTCGGCCGCCCACTCCATCACCGCCTGCCAGAGCGCATCCTTGCTGGGAAAGTGCCGAAACAGCGCACCCTGGGTCAGGCCCATGCGCGCGGCAATGGTGGCCGTGGTGATCTCGCTCGGGTTCTGTTCGGCGGCCAGTTCGATCACCGTGGCGATGGTGATCGCGCGGCGCTCGTCGGCCGGAAGGTGTCGTACCGGGGCATCCACGATCAGCCGAACCCTTTGGAAGTGAGTAACTTATTACTATCTTCCTGTATGCTCCTCCTGCTGTCAAGCGGTATCGGCGCAGCCTCGGCGCGCCAGCCTCGTGGCGGCGCCTCAGGGCGCCCGGCCAGCCAGGATCCGCTCGGCTTCCTCGTCGTCGACCTGGGGAAACTCGCCATAGAACTGTGACACCGCCTGGAACGATGGTGGCGCGGACAGGCAGATCACTTCGTCGGCGAACGGGCGCACGCGTTCGAGCGCGGAAGGCGAGGCCACCGGTACGGCACAGAGCAGGCGCGCCGGACCGCGCGCGCGAATCGCATGCAAGGCGGCGACCATGGTCGAGCCGGTGGCCAGTCCGTCATCGACGACGATCACGATGCGCCCGGCCGGATCGATCGCCGCACGCTCGCGCCGGTAGCGCTCGCGCCGGCGGTGCAGCAGTTCGAGTTGCGTGTGTCTTTCATGCTCCAGCCACATCGGGTCGGCGCTGGCCGGATCGATGCCCGGCGTCCAATGCAGCGCGCCGGTTTCGTCGATGGCGGCCAGCGCGAACTCGGGGTGATGGCGCGCGCCGATCTTGCGCACCAGCACGACGTCCAGTTCGCCTTCCAGCGCATCGGCGAGCACTCGCCCCATCGGTACCGCGCCGCGCGGAATCGCCAGGATCAGCGGATGTTGGCCGCGCCATGCGGCGAGCGCCTCGACGAGCCGCCGCGCGGCATCGTCACGGTTCCTGAACATCGTCATCTCCTCGTCGATTGATGTAGATCCCGAAATCGGACTCGTACGGCGGCACGTGCACGTCGACGATCTGCCGCGGCGCCACCTCGAGCGTGATCCCCGCGATGTCGGCCGCCAGCGGCAGGCGCGCGCAGGCGCGATCGACCAGCACTGCCGTGCGCACCACCCCTGCGCCGTGCTGCACCAGCCAGTGCACCGCCCGCAGCATCGAGTGACCTTCGTACAGCACGTCGTCGACCAGCAACACGCTGCGTCCACTGACGTTCGCCACGGGCACATCACCCGTCTCGCGCAGGCGCGTCTGCGGATACAGCAGGCTCAGGTCGTCGGCATAGCGCTTGATGTCCAGGTCCATCCGCTCGATGCGCACCACCCCACACAGGCGCGCCAGGTGCACACCCAAACGGTCGGCCAGCGGCGCACCGCGCCGCAGGATTCCGACCACCACCAGCGTCGCCGGGTCGGCCACCAGCGCCTGCGCCCGACGCGCCATGTGTGCGATCACCGCTTCCAGTTCATCGCCGCGATAGAACGCG
>CAZXLV010000075.1:0-11872 GCA_964641405.1 uncultured Limnobacter sp.
TCCGGGCGCCCAGGTACCAGCCGATCGACTCGGCCAGCCCCTCGTCGATGCGGTGCGTGGGCGCATAGCCGAGCACGGCCCGTGCGCGGCCGATATCGGCCAGTGAATGGCGCACGTCGCCGGCCCGAAATTCCCGGAACCGCGGACTGGCGCTGGCCAGTTTCGCGGCAAGCGCCGCGTCGTGTGCGGCCAGCGCGCGCCGGATCGCCTCGAACAACTCCAGCAGCGTGGTGCGCTCGCCCACCGCCACGTTGAACACCTCATGCGGCGACGGCAGCGCCGCCACGCTGCCGGCCAGCAGGTTCGCCTGTACCGCATTGGCCACGTGGCAGAAGTCGCGGCTGGTCAACCCGTCGCCGTTGATCCACACCTGCTCGCCGGCGATCAGCGAGGCGACCCAGCGCGGCACCACCGCGGCATAGGCACCATCGGGATCCTGGCGCGGCCCGAACACGTTGAAGTAGCGCAGGCCGATACATTCCATCCCGTACACGCGCGCCCAGGTGTCGGCGAACAACTCGTCGGCCGCCTTGGTAGCCGCGTAGGGCGAGAGCACGCGCCCGACCCGATCCTCCACTTTCGGCAGCGCCTCGTGATCGCCGTACACCGAACTGGATGAGGCGTACACGAAGCGGCGAACGCCGGCCTGGCGCGCACTCTCGAGCAGCTTCACGAAGCCGTCCACGTTGGCCGCACAGGTGCGCAGCGGTTGTTCGATCGAGCGCGGCACCGAGCCCAGCGCGGCCTGGTGCAAGACCACGTCGATGCCGGCGCCGCCGGGGGCATCGATACCGCCGGCATCGGGAGCCCCGGCACCACGCGGTACCGCGGCCAGCGCATCACGGCACACGGCCGCATCGCACAAATCGCCCTCGACGAAGCGAAAGCGGCCCCAGGCGCCCTCCCCCACCAGCGCGCGCACCTGATCGAGATTGCGACGGAAACCGGTGGCGAAGTTGTCCACCCCGACCACGTGCTGGCCTGCACGCAGCAGCGACTCGACCAGGTTCGACCCGATGAAGCCCGCGGCGCCGGTCACCAGCCAGCGGCGCGCCGGCCCGGCAAGCCTGATGCCGCTCACAGCCGCCACAGGCGCAAGCCGGCGGCCTTGACCGCGGCCGGGTCGAAGGCCGCCTTCACGTCGGCGAACACCGCACCGGTGGAGGCGCGGGTGGCGATCGCGTCCAGTCCCAACTCGCGGTACCGGCGGTGCGAGACTGCCGCGACGATTGCCGCCGCCTCGGGCAGTTCCTCCCATGCGGTAAGCGTCACGCCGTACTCGTGGTGCGCCTCGTCCGGGTCGGCGATCGGATCGTGGATGTATACCTTCGCACCGTAGCTCTCGAACTCGCGCACCACGTCGATGACCTTCGAATTGCGCAGGTCGGGCACGTCTTCCTTGAAGGTGAGCCCGAGCACGATCACCGGCGTGTCCTTCACCGCGAAGCCGGCTGCGATCATCTCCTTGACCGTGCGCTGCGCGATGAACGCCCCCATGCCGTCGTTGATGCGCCGCCCGGCCAGGATCACCTGCGGGTGATAGCCGAGCATCTCGGCCTTGTGGGTGAGGTAGTACGGATCGACGCCGATGCAGTGACCACCCACCAGGCCCGGGCGAAACGGCAGGAAGTTCCACTTGGTGCCGGCCGCCTTCAGCACCTCCTGGGTATCGATGCCGACCCGGTCGAAGATCAGCGCCAGTTCGTTGACCAGTGCGATGTTCAGGTCGCGCTGGGTGTTCTCGATCACCTTGGCGGCCTCGGCCACCTTGATGCTGCTGGCCCGGTGCACGCCGGCGGTGACCACGGCTGCGTACAGGGCCGCAATGCGCTCGAGCGAGGCGGCATCGTCGCCCGACACCACCTTCACGATGCGCGTGAGCGTGTGCTCCTTGTCGCCGGGATTGATGCGCTCGGGCGAGTAACCGACGTGAAAGTCGCGGCGCCACGTCAGGCCCGAGACACGCTCGAGCACCGGGATGCACACCTCCTCGGTGGCGCCGGGGTAGACGGTCGATTCGTAGACCACGGTGGCGCCGCGCTTCATGTTGCGACCGACGATCTCGCTGGCCGATACCAGAGGAGAAAAGTCGGGATTGTGGCCCACGTCGACCGGCGTCGGTACCGCCACGATGAGGAAGTCGGCGCGCGCCAGGTCTTGCGGGTCGTTGGTGACGGTCAGTTTCCGGGCCGCCTCGAACTGTTCGCGCGAGACTTCCCCGGTGGGATCCTGGTAGCGGCGGAAATGATCGATCTTGGTCGCCGAAAGATCGTAGCCGACGGTCTCGAAGACCTTGCCGAACTCCACGGCCAGCGGCAGGCCCACGTATCCCAGGCCGACAACAGCAACGATGCTCATGTTTGAACGCCGAAACGACGAAAGTGGGGGATCCCGAAGCCTACGCCGGCCCAAGTCGGGACGGCAGGAACTTGTTCATGGCTGGCCGGGTGCGTAATCTTACAATGTGCTGCTGGCCCCAGAGTCCGTCATGCACCGACGCGCAAGCACCTTCATTGCCGTACTCGCCACGAGCGCCCTGTCGTTGACCGCGCACGCCGTGGCGGCGCCTTCCGCGCAGCAGGTCCACGAACTGGTGCAGACCGGCATCCGCTACGAGCACGCCGAAGGCCTGAGCCGCGACTATGACCGGGCGCTCGCGCTGTACTGCGAGGCGGCGCGCCTCGATGACGCCGACGCCTTGCTGCGCATGGGCTGGATGTACGCCAACGCCCGCGGCCTGCCACGCAACGACACCATCGCCGGCACGCTGTTTCGTCGCGCCGCTGCACTCGGCAGCGAGACCGGCGCGCGCCTGGCGGGGATGATCCACGGCGAAGGCGAGGCGCTACCCGATTGCCTGCGCAAGCCGGCGCTGGCGGCGGCCACTCCCGATCCGGCTTCCGCCAGCCCGACGCCGACGATCGAAGATCCGGCCGAGTTCCGCTCGACACCGGTGTCGCTCGATCGCCGCAAGCTGGCCGAGACGGTCGTGCGGATGGCGCGCGAATACCGCCTCGACCCCCGCCTGGTGTTCGCCATCATGCGCGCCGAGTCCAGCTTCGACCCGCTGGCGCGCTCGCTGAAGAACGCCCAGGGCCTGATGCAGCTGATTCCCGAAACCGCCGAGCGCTTTGCCGTGCGCGATCTGTTCGACCCGGTGGAAAACCTGCGCGGCGGCATGAGCTACCTGCGCTGGCTGCTCTCCTACTTTCGCGGCGACGTCGTGCTGACGCTGGCGGCCTACAATGCCGGCGAGGGTGCCGTCGATCGCGCGCGCGGCGTGCCGCCCTACCCGGAAACGCTGGCCTACGTGCAACGCATCCGCGCCCTGTATCCTCTGGATCGACACGCATTCGATGCGCGCATTGCGGCGCCGTCTTCCTGGATACCGCTGCGGGTTGCTTTCACCAAGTGAAAAAGTGCCTCGCGCCCGACGGCGTCGCGTTGCATATTCGGCGACTCCGACGGACGGCCCTCGCAGGCGGTCGCGCGAGGCGCATAAGCTGAAATCTTCGGCATGAGGAGCCCTTCGATGTTTCGCACTTTCGCCGCACTGCTGGCAGTCCTGTTCGTGGCCGGATGCGCCTCCACCCTGCCGCCCGCGCCCAAGGATGCCGCCCAGGCCGACTACAAGTACATCATCGGCCCCGGCGACTCGCTGAACATCGTCGTCTGGCGCAACCCGGAACTCTCCAGCACGGTGCCGGTGCGTCCCGACGGCCGCATCACCACCCCGCTGGTCGAAGACCTGGTGGCCCAGGGCAAGAACCCTACCGACCTGGCGCGTGAAATCGAAACCGCGCTCAAGAAGTACCTGCAGGATCCGGTGGTCACGGTGGTGGTGCAGAGCTTCGGCGGCGGCAACTCCGAGCAGGTGCGCGTGCTTGGCCAGGCGGTCAAGCCGGCCACCTTGCCCTACCGCCAGAACATGACGCTGCTCGACGTGATGATCGCGGTGGGCGGCCTCACCGACTTCGCCGCCGGCAACCGCGCGGTGCTGATCCGCGGCGCCGACCACAACAAGAGCTACAACGTGCGCCTGGCCGACCTCATCAAGCGCGGCGACGTGGCGGCCAATATCCAGGTGCTGCCGGGCGACGTGATCATCATTCCCGAAAGCTGGTTCTGAAGCCGGCCGCCCCTTCATGCTCGAGACTCTTGCCCAAATCAAGGCGATCCTGCGCGGCGTCTGGTTCTACCGCTGGATGGCGCTGCTGGTGGCGGTCGCAATCGGCGTGGCCGCTGCGGTCGTGATCTGGCGCCTGCCCAACCAGTTCCAGGCCTCCACGCGGGTGTTCGTCGACACCCAGTCGATCCTCAAGCCGCTGCTCAGCGGCCTGGCGGTCGAGCCCAACGTCAACGAAGTGGTCGGCATGGTGGCGCGCACCGTGGTCAACCGCCCCAACGCCGAACGCGTGGTGCGCGCCTCCGACCTGGACCTGCGCACCAGGACCACCGCTGAACGCGACGAGCTCGTCGATCGCGTGATGCGCGACATCCGTTTCGGGGCCGTGCCGGGCGCCACCAACCTGTTCACCATCAGCTACGTGAGCGACCAGCCGGCCACCGCGCGCAAGGTGGTGCAGTCGCTGCTGGACATCTTCGTCGAATCCAGCCTGGGGGCGAAGCGACGCGACACCTCGCAGGCACAGAAGTTCATCGACGACCAGATCAAGGTGTACGAACAAAGACTGGTCGAGGCGGAAAACGCGCTGAAGGATTTCAAGATCCGCAACATGCGCCTGATGCCGGGCCTGGAGCGCGACTACCTCGCGCGAGTGGGCGAAATGGAAAGCCAGTTGCGCGAGGCGCGCCTCGAGTTGCGCCAGGCCGAAAACGCACGCGACGAGATGCGCCGCCAACTCACCGGCGACGCCCCGCTGGTGGCGGGCCCGCCGGAACTGCCGCTTGTCGCCGAAACAGGCGCCGCCCCGGTCGAAACCGGTGAGTTCGATGCGCGCATCGAGGCCCAGCACAAGCGGCTCGACGAGATGCAACTGCGCTACACGCCGGCGCACCCGGATGTGGTCGCCACCAAACGGGTGATCGCCGAACTCGAAGCGCAGCGCGACCAGGCCCGCAAGGCGCGTGCGGCGGCGGCAGCGGCCGCAGCGGCGGCCGCCGGGGGCGGCGCGCGCGGCGGCACGGTGGTCAACCCGGTGTTTCGCGAGTTGCGCATCGCGCTGGCCGACGCCGAGGCGCAAGTGGCCTCGCAACGGGCCAAGGTGAGCGACTACGAGAGCCGCCTCGCCGAGGCGCGACAGATGGCGCAGGCGGTGCCGCGCGTGGAAGCCGAATACTCGCAGTTGAACCGCGACTACGCCGTCAACAAGGAAAACTACGACAAGCTGCTGGCGCGCCGCGAATCGGCACAGATGTCGGGCGAGGTCGATGCTTCGGCCGGTATCGGCGAATTCCGCGTCATCGACCCGCCACGCGTCGATCCGGATCCGGTCGGGCCGAACCGCGCGCGCCTGCTGGCGCTGGCACTGCTCGCCTCGCTGGCGGCCGGCATCGGCCTGGCCTTCGTGCGCGACCAGCTCAAGCCCACCTTCTTCGAGTTGCGCACGCTGGCGCGCGACACCGGCCTGCCGCTGCTCGGCGGAGTCTCGTACATCACCAGCGCGGCCGAACGTGCACAGCGGCGCATCGGCCTGATGGTGTTCTCGGCTTCGACTCTCGCGTACTTCGGGCTGTTTGCCGCGGCCATCGCGTACTACGCACTGAAGTCTCACGTGCGCTAAGGCCTGCCCATGAACCTGATCGAACGCGCAGTCGCCCGCCTCACGCAAGACGACACCGACACCCCGGCCGACCGCGCGGACCCCCCGCAAGAGCCGGCCGCCCGCGCCGAACGCACCACCACCATCGAGCGACTCGCCGAACGCATCGAATCCGCCGAGACCGCCTCACCCGCCGCAGCGACGGTTGAGGCGCCGTCACGGACTGCGCCGGGCGCCAATGCTCCGGCGGCCTTGGCCCCGGCTCCGGCTCCGGCTCCGGCCCCGGCTCCGGCGGCCCTGGCGCCGGCTCACCGGCCGAGCGTGCCGCCCGTCGACAGCGACCAGACCTTGCGCCTGCACCTGGAAGGCCTGCGTGCGCGCGGCATGGTGATGCCCACCGGAGCGCCCACCCAGGCCTCGCAGGAATTCCGCATCATCAAGCGCCCGCTGCTGGCCAATGCCTTCGGGCGCAACGGCCAGCCGCCGGCACGCAACGGCAAGCGGATCATGGTCACCAGCGCCTTTCCGGGCGAAGGCAAGAGCTTTTGCGCCATCAACCTCGCCATGAGCATCGCCGCCGAGCGCGATCACGGCGTGATCCTGGTCGACGCCGACGTGGCTCGCCCGTCGATTCCGCAGGAACTCGGCGTCGAGGTCGACATCGGGTTGATGGACTGGCTCACCGACGGCTCACGGGACATCTCGCGGTTGGTGCGTTCTACCAATATCGATACACTGTCGCTGCTGCCAGCCGGTCGGCCCAACGAGCATGCGACGGAGTTGCTGGCGAGCGAGGCGATGGGACGCCTGCTCGAACAACTGAGCCAGCGCTATCCGGACTGCATTCTCATCTTCGATTCGCCGCCGCTGCTGGTCACCACCGAGGCGCGCGTTCTCGCGTCGTACATGGGGCAGATCGTGATGGTCGTCGAAGCGGGAAAGACACCACGCAGCGCCGTTTCGGAGGCGCTCGAGACGATCGGTTCCCACGAAATCATCGGGCTCGTCCTGAACAAGGCGGACAAGATTGAGACCAGCGGCTATTACCAGGGATACGGCTACGGCGCAGCCTGAGCGGCGCCTCGCCGGGGCGGTCGCGCCGGGCGCGCCACTGGCGACGCTTCTGACCACGCTGTCAGTGGCCCTGCCGGGCGCGCTCGCCACCGCGTGGCTGGGCACGGCCAGCGCCCAGGGCACCGGCATTGCCTACCCGATCCAGCCCCCGGTGCTGCTGCCGGGGGTTCGCGCATCGGCGGCCTACTCCGACAACGTGCTGCTCTCGGACAGCAACAAGAAGGGCGACATGATCATCGAGGTGTCGCCCTACATCACGGCCCAATCGAACGCGCCGCGCGCCAACTACAGCCTCTTCTACCAGATGCGCAATTTCTGGCGTGTCGACGAAGGGGAAACCAATCTCATGCGCCACGCCATGAACGGGCGAGGTTCGTTTGCGCTGTACGAAGACAATCTGTGGCTCGACCTGGCCGGCTACATGGGCACGGTGAGCGCATCCAGTGGTGGTCCGATCGCCTACGACCCGGGCTCCTCGTTCACCAACACCGCCAACATCCGCAGCTTCAGCATCTCGCCCTGGTACCGCAACCAGATCGGCAACCTGGCCAGCTACCAGTTGCGCTACACGGCCCTGAACACCAGCGGCAGCACCGGCCTCGGCGTGGCCAACCTGGACCAGCGCGCCTCGGCCGTGGTCAACGGGCTGGGCGACGGTTCCTCGCCCTGGAACTGGGGCTGGCACGGCGAGTACCAGCAACTGCGCTACAGCAACGACTTCAACATCAACCGGCGCGGCTCGGGCTTCGTGCTCTACTACCGCGTGAATCCGGACTTGCGCGTCTTCGGCACCATCGACTACGACCAGATCGATGGCGTACGCAACAGCGACGGCGACGACTTCGGCTACGGGCCGGGCGCCGGCTTCGACTGGCGGCCCAACCAGCGCACCAGCCTGTCGGCGTCGGTATCGAAGCGCTACTACGGCACCATCGGCAACGCGCAGGTCTCGTACAGCGCGCAGCGCTCCACCATGGGCCTGAGCTGGTCGCGTTCGGTGCTGACCAGTTCCGACGCCTCGCTGCTGTTCTTCGATCCGGCCTCGATCACCTCGGGCGGACTGAGCGGCTTCAATCCGGTCATGTCCAACCTGATCAGCTCCGGCATCGTGCTGCCGGCCGGCAGCGCGCTCACCCAGGGCCTGGTCACCGATGCCGCGGTGTTCGACCGGCGCCTGACCGCCTTCTACGGCCTGCAGGGCGCATCCAATTCGCTCACCGTGTCGGCGTACTACTCCAACCGCCAGTCGGCGGTCGACTTCTCCTCGACCACCGGCATCTCGGGCATCCGCGGCGGCATCACCACCAGCGGCGTATTCGATGGCGAGTTGCGCCAGCGCGGCGTGGCAGTCAGCTACCAGCATCGCATCGATGCACGCTCGCGCATCGATGCGCTGGTGAATCGCTCCACGGTCGACTCCACGGCGCAAGTGAGCGACTCGCGCATCACCACGCTGCTGGGCGCCTACACCACCGAGCTCACCCGCGATACCAGCGTCTTCGGCGGCCTGCGCCGCACCCAGCAGAGCTCGGGCGGGAGCGGTGCGCGCTACGACGAGAACGTTGTCTACGGCGGCGTCGACATGCGCTTTCGCTAGGATTTCCAGGATGTACGAGTCGTACTACGGCCTTGCGGGCAAGCCGTTCCAGCTCAGCCCCGATCCGGAATTCTTTTTCGGCAGCCGCGGCCACCGGCGCGCCATGGCCTACCTCGAGTACGGCCTGCACCAGGCCGAGGGCTTCATCGTGGTCACCGGCGAAGTCGGCGCGGGCAAGACCACGCTGGTGCAGCAGTTGCTGCGCCGCCTGCCCGGAAACAAGGTGGTGCCGGTGCAGATCGTCACCACCCAGCTCGAGGCCGAGGACCTGGTGCGCATCGTGGCCAGTTCGTTCGGGCTGCCCACCGACGACACCGAGGACAAGGCCACCCTGCTGATTCGCCTGGAGCAGTACCTGCGCCAGTTGCAGGCCGAAGGCCGGCGCGCGCTGCTCATCGTCGACGAAGCGCAGAACCTGGGCGCACGCGCCATCGAGGAATTGCGCATGCTGTCGAACTTCCAGGTCGGCACGCGCGCCATCCTGCAAAGCTTCCTGCTCGGCCAGCCCGAGTTGCGCGACCTGATGCAACGGCCCGAGATGCGCCAGCTCAAGCAGCGCATCATCGCCGCCTACCACCTGGGGCCGCTCGATCGCGCCGAAACGCAGCAGTACATCGAGCATCGGCTGGCGCATGTGGGCTGGAAGAACGATCCGGCATTCGAGCCGGCGGCCTTCGATCGCATCTTTGCCGTCACCCACGGCATCCCGCGCCGCATCAACACGCTGGCCGACCGACTGTTGCTCAGTGCCTTCCTGGGTGAGCGCCACCAGCTCGGCGCAGCAGACGTGATCGAGGTGGCCGAGGAACTGCGCCTCGAACTGGGTCCGCGGCGCGGTTACTTGCGCAGCGGCAATGCCGAAGAACCCGCCTCGGGCGAGGAAACCATCGAAGCGGTCGACGAGGCGCTCGATGAGGTCGATCGGCAGGCCAGCGGCGCGGTGAACGGCGCCGTGGCCGGCCAGCGAGCCCCGATCGCGCTGGCCGGCGTGCGCGGGCGGGGCGCCGCAAGCAGCCTGGGCGATGGCACGCGGGCCCGCTTCACGGCGCTCGAGGAGCGCATCGAGATGCTCGAATCGAGCACCGGCATGATCTTCGGCGCGCTCAAGAAGGTGCTGCGCCTGTTGCGCGTGCGCGTTTCCGAATCCGAACCTGCCGACCGGGATTCCGCGTGAATGCGGGCCTGAATGCCATGTCGATCGACGTGGAAGACTACTTCCAGGTCGCGGCGTTCGCCCCCTGGATCGAGCGCACCCGCTGGGACAGCATCCCTTGCCGCGTCGAGCGCAACATGGCGCTCATCCTGGATCTGCTCGAGCGCCACGACACCCGCGCCACCTTCTTCACGCTGGGCTGGATCGCCGAGCGTCATCCTGCGCTGGTGAAGGAAATCGTGCGGCGCGGCCACGAGCTGGCCAGCCACGGCTACGCACACCTGCGCGCCAGCGAGCAGAGCCGCGAGTCGTTTCGCGACGACCTGACACATGCCAAGGCCCTGCTCGAAGACCTCGGCGGAGCAGCCGTGAAGGGCTATCGGGCGCCCAGCTTCTCGATCGGCGCCGACAACCTGTGGGCCCACGAGGTGATCGCCGAAACGGGCCACCGCTACAGTTCGAGCGTCTACCCGATCGCGCACGACCACTACGGCATGCCGCAGGCGCCACGCTTTGCCTGGCGTACCGACTCGGGCCTGATCGAGATCCCTCCCAGCTCGCTGCGGCTGTTCGGACGCAACCTGCCGGCCTCCGGTGGCGGCTACTTCCGCCTGCTGCCCTACCCGGTGTCGCGCTGGAGCATCCGGCGCATCAACCGTCGCGACGGCGAGGCGTGCATCTTCTACTTCCATCCCTGGGAAGTCGACCCGCAGCAGCCGCGCGTGACGCAGGCCGGGCTCAAGTCGAAGTTCCGCCACTACGTGAACCTGCACCGCATGGCCGCGCGCCTGGATCGCCTGCTCACCGACTTTCGCTGGGGGCGTGTCGACCAGGTCTTCGCCGACCGACTCGCGCAGCGAGACCGGCCGCCGAGGCCGGCCGGCGAACTGGTGCGCTCGATCGCGACATGAACACCGCCACCGAAGATCATGCCCTGGACAGCACCCCTGCGCTGCAGGCGCTTGCCAGGACCGCGCCGGTGCGGGTGACGACCGCCGATGACACCGATGCGCACGACTGGCAGGCCTGGGTCGATGCGCACCCGTCGGCGACCATCTTTCACGCCTGGGCCTGGCGCGCGGTACTGTCACAGTCCTTCGGCCATCGCCCGCACTTCCTCATCGCGCGGCGCGGCGCGCGGGTGGTCGGCGTGTTGCCGCTGATGCAGGTGAAGACGCTGCTGTTCGGCCACTCGCTGGTGAGCCTGCCCTTTTGCCCCTATGCCGGCCCGCTGGGCGAAGACCGCGCAACGCTCGATGCGCTCGATCAGCGCGCCGAGGCACTGGCGCGTGAACTCGGCGTCGAGCATCTGGAATACCGCAGCCTGGGCGCCTCGCACCGCGGCTGGCCTGCGCAAGACCTGTACGTGGTGTTTCGCAAGGCGCTGCAGGCCGGGCACGAGGCGAACCTGAACGCCATTCCGCGCAAGCAGCGTGCAATGGTGCGCAAAGGCATCAAGGCCGGGCTGGCGAGCGAAGCGGGCGATGTCGACACTTTCTTCCGCCTGTTCGCCGACAACGTGCATCGCCACGGCACGCCGGCACACAGCCGGCGCTTCTTCGAACTCACGCTGGCGGCCTTCGGCGAGCAGGCCGACATCCTGGTGGTGCGCGATGCGCAGGGCGTGCCGGTGAGCGGCGTGCTCAACCTGTACCACCGCGACGAGGTGCTGCCCATGCACGCCGGCGACGACCTGCGCGCGCGCGATCTCGCCGCCAACGACTTCAAGTACTGGGAACTGATGCGCCGCTCGGTCGAGCGCGGCTACCGCGTGTTCAACTATGGCCGCAGCAAGCGCGGCACCGGCCCGTTCGACTTCAAGAAGAACTGGGGCTTCGAGCCGACGCCACTGACCTACGAATACCGCCTCTTCAAGCGTGAGGCGATCCCGCAGAACAATCCCTTGAACCCGAAGTACCAGTTGATGATCGCCACCTGGCAGCGACTGCCGCGCTGGCTGGTCAACCGCATCGGGCCGCTGCTGGTGCGCGGCCTGGGTTGAGGGACGAAACGCAATGGCCAGCCAGTTGCCCTACGACGCCCCGGCCGCGTCGATGCTGATCGACGGCACACCGCGCGCCCGGCGCTGGATCGCGGTCTTCGGCGCCTTCGTGTTCGCCTGCCTGCTGTCGCTGGCGGCCTTCCCCGATGCCTGGTTCGGCATGGCGCGCGTCTGGTGGGAGTCGGAAACCTACACCCACGGCTTCATTGCCCTGCCTTGCGCGGCCTGGATGATCTGGCGCCGACGCGAAGACTGGGCCGAGTTGCCGCAGCACCATTGGTGGCCGGCCCTGGTGGCGGTGCTGGGCTGCGGCCTGCTGTGGC
>CAZXLV010000076.1:0-11669 GCA_964641405.1 uncultured Limnobacter sp.
GGCGCCCCAGCTGTACTGCATCGAGCGTGCGGTGAGCGCCCAGAACGGGAACTCGGCCGGATCGCGCCCGTATTCGCGCGCGTACTCGATCCAGATTTCGGGGAACGGCTCGTAGGTCGGCATGAACTCGTACTCGGTGAGCTGTTTCTCCCACCATTCGACGCCGATTTCGTGCAGCCGGTTGGCCAGCTGGCGGCCATGGCGCACGACTCGCTCCTGATAGGGCAACTCGAACCTCAGCCCCTGGGCCTCCATGGCCGGATAGATGTACCAGTCGAGTTGCGGGAACGGCCGCAGCAGGAAGCCATGCTCCTTGAACCAGGCCAGGTCGCGCACTTCCTCGCCGCCGGTCAGCTCATGGCTGGCCGCGCGCGCGCTGGCGTCCCAGATCTCGGCGCAGGTCGGCGCCTTCGATTCGTCGAGCGCATAGTCGTAGCGTCCGCCGCGATCGCGCAAGGCCATGCCGGCCGCGCCGCGGTTGATCGCCGCGACGTAGCGGTCCAGGATGCCGGCGCGCTCGGCCAGCGCAGTGGCGATGTCGGAGAAGTCCATCGTGTCGCAGGGCGAGTCGATCGCCGGCTGGCGGATCGCCCAGCCCTCGTGCTTCCAGAACTGCTCGGTGAACTTGGTGCTGCCGATGCGGATGAGTTGCGTGCTCTCGAGATCGAGCGCCTCCGGCAGCAGGATGTCGGCGAAGTGGTTGGTTTCGTCCTCGGTGTAGGCAAAGGCAACGATGAACGGGAATTCGGCCAGCCGCTCGGCCACCTCCGGGGCGTTCCAGGACGAGATCGCGGGATTGGTGCGATAGCAGATCCACATGTCGGGCGCACGCGTGCGTGGCCAGTTCTTCGGCCCCTGCTTCTGGAACAGCCACGGCAGATGCGCCGGTCCGAGCGCCGGCGACCAGGGCGAATCGGACACCAGTGGCACCAGCGTCTTGTAGGCGTTGCGGATGTGCGGCGTGCGCATCCAGCCTTCGCGCGAAGTCTCGTTGAACTGGTAGGCCATCAGCCCGTCGGGGCCGGGAGTCACCGACCCGACCCGCGATATCGCCGGGCGCACCAGCTTCACCGTGGTGCCGAGCGTGCCGCCGGGCACCTCGAGTGCCCCGACCAGCACCGCCAGCATGGTGCGCGCCCAGCAACAGTGGTATCCGCCCCAGCCGTTGTTGACCGTCTTGCCGAGCATCACCGACACCGGCCGGAACGGCAGCGTCTTGCCTTCGATCTCGATGGTCTGGCCGATACAGGCGTGCGCCAGGTATTCGTCGGCGATGCTGCGGATGGTTGCCGCCGGCACGTCACACTCGGCTGCCGCCCACTCGGGCGTATAGCGCCGCATGTGATCGAGCATGGCGCGAAAGGCCGGCTGCCCGCGCGCCCGCTCGTGGACGATGCGCTCGTCGTCGGGGCCATGCTCCTCGCCGGCCAGCTCGAATTCGCCGTCGAGCGCCGGATCGACCAGATCGGGCGCGTCGTGGGGCTTGGCGCGACCGTCGGACAGGTCCCAGATCAGCGGCTTGCCGCTGCCCGGTTCGCGCAGGTACCAGCCGTTGGGACCGACCAGGTACGGCGAAGCCGTGCGGTGCTTCAGGTACGGCAGGTCGCACACCTCGCGCCAGTCGCGTTCGTGCACGATGTGGTTGATCAGCCCGAACAGGAACGCCGCATCGGTCTTGGGGCGGATCGGCACCCATTGCGCGGACAGCGCGCCGGTGATCGACAGGTGCGGCTCGACCTGCACGCGCTTGGCCCCGCGCACGCGCGCATCGGCTTCGCGCCAGATGCCGACCACGCCGCCCGAGGCCTCGACGTTGTTGCCGCAGTTGATGATGAAGTTCACGTACGGCGTGTCGGGCGAGACGATGAATGCCCGGTGCCAGAGCTCGCCGTAGAGGTGCTCCGAGTGATAGCACTTGACACCCTGGCCGGCGCCGTAACCCTGGTCGATCGCACCCCAGGCTGCCATGAAGGCCGGGAACGTACCCATGTACTGCACCGGCGTGCCACCACCGCCGGTGGTGCTTGCCAGCCGTGGGACACCTTCCTCGTTGAGCAAACCCTTGGCACGGATGTCACGCAGCTTGTTGCCGACGATGTCCAGTGCCTCGTTCCAGCTGATCGGCACGAAGCCGGGATCCTCGTTGCGCCCCTTCTTCGGATTGGTGCGCTTCATCGGCTGGCGGATGCGATTCGGGTTGTACATCTTCTGCACCAACCCATAGGCCTTCACACAGACACGCCCACCGCCGGGGTGCTGGCCACTGATGTCGTAGTTCGACTCGATCCGGGTGGCGACCCCGTCCTCGACCTCGACCTTCATCAGGTCCGGGCCCGCGACGCACTGATAACAATAGACCGGTACCTTCTTCTTTCCCGCAGCCATCGATTTCTCCTTGCCGGACACGCACAGTCGCACCCGGCATCAACCACCATTGTCGCCGCAACCCGTCGGTCGGCCGCCTTGTCCCCTGTCGGGCGCGGGGCAAGCGGGGGCAGGCACGCACCTCGCCGAGCAACGGTCGATAGCGGCGCAGCGCCGCGTCCGCGAACGCGATTTCCTGCTATTGTCGTTCATCGGCAACAGGAGACGCGAACATGGCGGCAGGCAAGTTCGGGATCGGCGACCTGGCGGCGATGGGCCTGGCCAACGTCGGCATCGGCCCCTTGAACGTGGGCAACGTGCTCGACACCGTCGAGTTCGTCAAGAAAGCCTGGACCTCGTTCGGCGTACCGTCCAACTTCGTACCCACGGTCGATCTGGGCGAACTCGACAAGCGCATTACCGACCTGAAAGCGGTCGAGCAATGGCTGATCGTGAACATGAACATGCTTCAGGGCACGATCCAGGCCCTCGAGATCCAGCGCGGCACGATCGCGACGCTCAAGACCTTCGGTGAGATGGTCGGCACGCCGGTCACGGCGGCTGGCCCGGTCACCCAGGCGATCGCGACCCAGGCGCTGGCCAGCGCACTGGCGACCGCCGGCGGACAGTCCGCCGACGGCAGCCCTGGACTGGCGGCGGCGCCAGCGCGCGTCGCCGCGGCAGAACCGCGCGCCGCCAGGGCAACCCGGGCGGCAGACGCCCGCAAGCTGGCGCCCGCCGGCACGTCGACGCAGGGCTCGGCCCTCGATCCAGGCCTGAGCCCGAGCGCCTGGTGGAACCTGCTGCAAAACCAGTTCAACAGTGTTGCCGAGGCGGCGCTATCGGGGGTCGGATTGCCGAAGATCCACTCCGTCGACGCGCGCACCGAAGCGGCCGCCAAAAAACCGGCCGGCGCGCCGGCGCGCGTCAAGGGACGGCGCCCGCCGGGCACCAAGCACGCCGCCGGCCGCGGCAAGACGACTGGCCGCGGTGCGCGCAAGGACTGAAGCGGCGCGGCGACTGATCGACGAGGTGATGGGATTGCGCCATGCAAATGTTCCGACACGGCCACGCAACGCATCCAAACTGGCGCACCGCATGTGAACTGGTGATGCTGCAGCTGGAAGAAGGTGTCGGCGAAGACGACGCGCCGGCAGTCGCGCGGCTCGGCATCGTATATGTGACCGAGCGGCTGGCCGAGCGCCTCGGCGACATCGCCACGCTGCTGCGCGAGCGCTTTCCCAGCGTCCAGTGGGTTGGCGCGGCGAGCCACGGGGTGTGCGGGCCCGGCGTCGAATACAGTCACGAACCCGCGCTGGTCGCCATGATCTGCGAGCTTCCGGTCGGAAGCTGGCGGGTGCTCGCGGAACTGGAGCAGTTGACGCAGCCTGGCCGCGCGCCCGGTTCCGACCCGGCCTGGACTGCGCTGGTGCATGCCGACCCGGCAACGCCGCAACTGGCGGAGTTGCTGGCAAGACTCGCGGCGCGCAGCGATACCGGCTACCTGTTCGGCGGCCTGGTGGGCGGCAATGAGCCCCACGGACCCCAGCTGGCGGGCAGGCTGGTGAGCGGTGGGATCTCCGGCGTGGCCTTCGGCGAGCCGGTACGGCTGCTCTCGCGCGTCACCCAGGGCTGCACGCCGCTGGCCCGGGAACACGTGATCTCCGAGTGCTCCTCGCACTACATCCGGCAACTCGATGGCCAGCCGGCACTCGATGTATTGCTCGAGGATCTCGGTGTCGCCGCCGAAGTGCGCGAATCGCGCGACGGCGACGAGATCCTGCGCGCCTTGCCGGTCGAGCGGCTGTCGCGCGGCCTGCTGATCGGCCTGGCGCCGGGCGATGCCGAACGCGGCATCGGCTTCGGCGACTACACCGTACGCAACGTGCTCGGCATCGATCCGCAGAACCGGTTGCTGGCGGTGGCCGCAACGCCGCAGCACGGCGACCGTGCGGTGTTCTGTACCCGCGACCGGCATGCGGCGCGTGCCGACCTGATCCGCATCTGCACCGAGTTGCGCGAAGAACTCGAGTCGGCCTCGCTGCGGGTGCTCGGGGCGCACTACGTGTCGTGCGTCGCCCGCGGCGAGCACCTGTTCGGCGCGCCGGGTGCCGAGACGGGCATCATCGCGCACAACCTCGGCAATGTGCCGCTGGTCGGTTTCTTCGCCAACGGCGAGATCGCCCGTGATCGAATCTACGGATACACCGGGGTGCTGACATTGTTCGTCGCCCCCAACGAGGCAGCGAGGACGTGAACAACGCACTGGTCGGCTTCGAGCACAAGATCATCGATCCGGCGCACGCGCCAGCGCAGGCCTCGCAATTGCCGCGCCCGATGGTGTTCACCAATGGTGTCTTCGACCTGCTGCATCGCGGCCACGTCACCTATCTTGCCGAAGCGCGCGCACTCGGCGCCTCGCTGGTGGTGGGCCTGAACAGCGACGGATCGGTGAAGCGCCTGGGCAAGGGCGCCGACCGCCCGCTCAATCCGCTCGCCGATCGCCTCGCATTGGTGGCTGCACTGGAGTCGACCACCCTGGTGACCTGGTTCGAGGGCGATACGCCGATCGAACTGATCATCGCCTTGCGTCCCGATGTGCTGGTCAAGGGCGGCGACTGGCCCATCGAGCAGATCGTCGGGGCCGGCGAAGTGCGCGGCTGGGGCGGCGCGGTGCACTCGATCCCGTTTCGCTTCCAGCGCTCGACCACCGACCTGGTGATGCGCATCCGCGAGACGGCGCCGGGCATGGCCTGAAGCCGGCGCGCAGCCCGCGTCGCCGGCGCGGCTCAACCGCAGGCGCGCGTTGCGGTTTCGAACCGCGCTGCCAGCGGCCTGGCGTTGTCGGCTGCGGCCTCGTCGCGCCAATGCGCCTGCAACTGCACCCGCACCACGATCGGCGCGCGTGGCGCGACCCGCGCATCCCTCTCGCCGGCAGCAGCCAGCCGCGCAACCATCGCCCGAGCGGCTTCCTCGAAGCGGAACACGCCGAGCGATATCCCCTGGCGATACAGGCCATCGGTCATCACGAACGCATCGTCGCGCCCGATCCGGCGCAGTTCGGCCAATCGGCGCTGCGCATCGGCCGGTGTCGGCAGCGGTGGCAGGTAGACCAGGTAACTGGCGCCCTGCTCGCTGCGCTGCACGGTAACCTGCGCACCCGCCGCCTCGAGCGCGGCCCGGAGATGCTGTGCGCGTACTTCATCGAGCGGCGCGAAGGCCAGGCACGAGGGCGGTTCAGGGGCAGCAGCGATGATGCGCGCTTCGGTCATCGACGATACCGATGCCGGCGTGGGCGATGCCGGCGTGGGCGATGCCGGACCGGGCGATGCCGGAACGACACCGATCGGCGCGCGCGGTGCCGCGCGGGGTGGCACCGGCGTGTTGCGCCCTCCTTCACCGAGGCGATCCAGTGGCACCACGCGCAGGCGATCGGCGTTGACCTGGCGCACCAGTCGATGAGGTTCCCGATCGGCAGGCAGCCATGGGGACAGCCAGCCGCGCATCCAGCCCCAGCTGCCGAGGTTGGCCAGGACCAGCGCGACGATCAGCCAGCGCATCGCAGCCCCCGATCAGATGAGGGCGTCGGACCGACGCACCGACACCTCGCCGCTGTTGAGCACGCGCACGCCCTCGGCGGTTTGTACGCGCAGACCGCCGCCGGGGTCGAGTCCGAGTGCACGTCCATGGCGCAGCGCGCCACTGCCATCGTGCAGGGTCACCATTTCGCCCTGCAGGGCATCGAGCCGGCGCCAGTCGTCGGCAAACGGGGCCAGGCCCTCCGCCAGGAAGCGTGCCATCGCCGGCAGCACCGCTGCAGCGACGGCTGCGATGACCGATTCGGCGGCATGTGCGGACAAGGCCTCGTGATCGAACAGGCCGCAGGCGGATTGGCCAATCGCGTCTTCATCGGCGGGAGCGAGCAGGTTCAGGCCGATCCCCACCACGATGCGTTCGATCGAGGCCGGGGCCGCCCCGGTGCAGGCAGTGCCGCGACGGCACTCGACCAGGATGCCACCGAACTTGCGCCGTGCGCGCAGCAGGTCATTCGGCCACTTCAGTTGCACATCGGGCGCCCAGCGCGCCAGGGCACCGGCACAGGCGACGCCAACCGCCAACGAGAGCGCTGCCGGGGGCGGCTCGAAGCGGACCAGGCGCTCGATCGCAATCGAAAAGGCCGCCGAGCGACCCGGCCGGCCGAGCCAGCGCCGGCCACGCCGGCCGCGGCCTGCAGACTGCAGTGCGGCAGCCAGCAGGCGCGGAGCCGCCGGCGAGTCAGCGAACGGGGCCTCGATCAGCGCCGCGTTGGTGGACGCTATCCGCTCGACCGTGTCGACCCGCAGCCCTTCACAGGCGGCGGCCTCGCGGATGCGTTCGGCGTCAAGCGTATGCATGAGGCTTCGATCATAGCCCGGCGCGGGCGGCGCAGCGGTTAAGCTAAGCGCGTGTTCCAGAGTCGTCCCCACAGCCCCGTTTCGCCAACGGCGACCCGCGGACCGGGTTCCGGCCTGTGGCTGGCGGTGTACGTGACTGCAGTCGTCTACGCGACCCTCTATCCGTGGTCGGGCTGGCGGTCGCCGGGTCGCTGGATGTTCGACTTCCTGAGCGAGCCATGGCCGCGCTGGTGGACCGCTTTCGACGTGGTGACCAACGCGGTGGGTTACCTGCCGATCGGCTTGTTGCTGACGGCCTGGCTGGCCCGCCGACTTTCATGGGCCATGCTGCCCGCCGCCTTGCTTGCGGCTGCCGGCGCCACCGCCCTGTCGCTGGGACTGGAGTGCCTGCAGGCGCTGCTGCCCCAGCGCGTACCGTCGCGCCTCGATGTGCTCGCCAATGGCGGTGGCGCTGCGGCCGGGGCGCTGCTGGCGGTACTGCTGGGGCGCCGACGCATCGAGCGCTGGCCCAGGGCGCTGCACGATGCGGTCGCGCTGGCGCCGCAGGCGGCGCCCGGCTTGTTGCTGCTGTGCGCCTGGCTACTGGTCCAGCTCGAACCGCAGGCAATGGTGTTCGCAACCGGCGATCTGCGCGCAGCCTGGCTCGCTGTGGTGGACGATCCCGGCTCGGGCGCCTGGTGGCTTCCGCACGAACTGGAACCCTTCGCCGAGGCCATCGGCGTGTCGATGACCGTACTGGCAATCGGACTGCTGGGGCGCGACCTGTTGCGCGAGCAGGCGGCCACCTGGCCGATCGCGTTGCCGATCATTGCGGCCGTGGCCATCAAGGCAGCAGCCGCATCCGCATACCTGGGCGCCGGGCACGCGTTCGGCTGGATGGCCGCCGGTGCCCAGGGTGGCCTGGTGGCCGGCATGGTGGCCCTGCTCCTGCTCGGTTGGCTGGCAGCGCGGGCGCGGCTATGGCTGGCGATGTCGGCCATCGTCGTGGCAACCGTGCTGTTCAACCTGGCGCCGCCCAATGCCTATTTCGAATCGATGCGCGCGGCCTGGAGCGGCGGTGCGACGACGCACTTCCACGCGCTGCTGCTCGCCCTGACGCTGGCCTGGCCATTTGCCGCCTTGACCTGGTGCGCGTGGCGGCTTCGCCTCGTGCCGCGCAACCAGCGCCTATAATCGATCGCACCATGAGCGGCTATTACGAACGTCACATCTTCTTCTGCGTGAACCGGCGCAACGACGGCAAGCCGTGCTGCGCGGAGCACCAGTCCGAGGCGCTGCACGCCCATGCCAAGGAGCGGGTGAAGGCGCTTGGCCTGTCCGGCCACGGCAAGGTCCGGGTGAACAAGTCCGGCTGCCTCGATCGTTGCGACGAAGGGCCGGTCGTCGTCGTGTATCCGGAAGGCGTCTGGTACACGCTGGTCGATCGCGAAGACGTCGACGAGATCGTCGAGTCCCATCTGCGCGACGGCAAGCCGGTGGATCGCCTGCGCATCTGACCCGGCCTCATGAATACCACCATCCGCACGCTGCTCATCGACGGCCCTGCGGGCGCCATCGATGTGGCGCTCGATACGCCAGCCGTCGTCCCGCTTGGCGTGGCGGTGATCGCCCATCCGCACCCGCTGTTCGGCGGCACGCGCGACAACAAGGTCGTGCAGACGCTGGCGCGCGCATTGCGTGACCTCGGCTACCTGTGCTGGCGGCCCAATTTCCGCGGTGTCGGTCGCTCGGCAGGCCAATACGACGAGGGCAGGGGTGAAACCGAGGACTTGCTGGCGGTGGTCGACCATGCGCTCGGGCAGGCGGCAGCGGACGGCCTCGTGCAGCCGCGCCTCGTGCTGGCCGGCTTCTCCTTCGGCAGCTTCGTGCAGACGCGCGTCGCGGCACGCCGGCGCGAGGGTGCCGGCCCGATGCCCCGACTGCTGCTGGTCGGCACGGCGGTCTCGCGCTTCGACGTCGCATCGGTGCCGTCCGACACGCTGGTCGTGCACGGTGAGATCGACGACACGGTGCCGCTGCAGGACGTCTTCGCGTGGGCGCGCGACCAGGATCTTGCGGTCGTCGTCCTGCCGGGCGCGGATCATTTCTTCCATCGCAAGCTCACCTTGCTCAAGCGTGTCGTGCTGGCCGCGTTCGCTGCGCCGGCCACGCAGGCGACGGCCTGACGCGTCGGATGCAGCCGGAGCCCGATCCGCGCCTGATCTACGTGCGCACCCTCGAAGGACACGACGAGGCCGCCGAACCGCAGCGCAAGCTGGAGCCGCGGGTGCGCCGCATGCTGGCCCTCATCGACGGCCAGCGCCGCGTCGGCGACCTGGCCGGCTTCGCGCGCCCTGGGGAGATCGGGCCGATCCTCGCAGCGCTCGAGGCGCAGCGCCTGGTCGAAGTCGGCGGGCTGGCCGACGAAGCCACCGAAGTCGAGCGACTGCAGCACATGCAGGCGGAGCAGGAGCGGCTGGACGAAGCCAAGCGCGCGCTGCGCGGACTGCTCGCGGTGGAACTCGGCGCCGCAGGGCATGTCTGGGACGCGCGCGTGGCCGATAGCGTCAGCCTGGAGGTTCTGCGTTGCATACTGCGCGAGGCGGTCGACGTCGCCCACGCACGCGTCGGCGAGGCGGCGGCACGCCGCATCGTCGCGGTGGTGCGGCCCGTCTTCGAGGCTTCGCGCAGGACCGGCTGAGCGGGCTTGCATCGGGGCTGGTCCTATAATCCTGCCCTTCGCGATCGCACCCGCCGCTGCATCGCTCGCCAGGAGGTCGCCGATGATCCACATGAAATTGCGCAGCCTGCTTGCCTGCGCCTCCCTGTGCACTTTCCTGTCGCTGAACGCGGCGATCGCGCAGGTCGCACCGCCCACCATTGCCGCCCGCTCATGGCTGTTGCTCGATGCCACCAGCGGCCAGGTGCTGGCTGCGCATGATCCGGATCTCAAGGTGGAGCCGGCTTCGCTCACCAAGGTACTGACGGCCTACCTGGTATTCGAGGCGCTGAAGGACAAGCGCATCACGGCCGACCAACGTCCAGCCGTCTCGCCCCGTGCCCACAAGGCGATCGGTTCGCGCATGTTCGTCGACCCGGCCAGGCCTGCCACTGTCGAAGAATTGATGAACGGCATGATCGTGCAGTCGGGCAACGACGCGTCGATCGTGCTGGCCGAGGCGATCGCCGGCAGCGAGGACACCTTCGCACAGCAGATGAACCAGGAAGCGCAACGCCTCGGTATGCGCAACTCGCAGTTCCGCAATGCAACCGGCCTGCCCGATCCGCAGCACTACAGCACCGCACACGACATGGCGATCCTCGCGGCGCGGCTGATCGAGGACTTTCCCGAGTATTTCCCGCTCTATTCCAGGCGCGACTACACCTTCAACAACATCCGTCAACCCAACCGCAACCGCTTGCTGGCCATCGACCCGAGTGTCGACGGCATGAAGACCGGCCATACCGATGCGGCGGGCTACTGCCTGATCGCCACGGCTCATCGCGAGCAACCGGGCTTCAAGGGTGCCCGCCGCCTGGTGTCGGTGGTGATGGGCGCGAATTCGGAATCGGCGCGTGCGATCGAGTCCCAGAAACTGCTCAATTTCGGCTTCCAGAATTTCGACCCGGTGCGCATCTATGCCAAGGGCCAGTCTTCGGGTGACTACGCGGTCTGGAAGGGGCGTGCCAACACGGTCGCCGGGGGCTTCGAGCACGAGGTCGTGGTGACCGTGCCGCGCGGCCAGGGCGACAAGGTGAAGGCCGAGATCGAGCGCATGCAACCCCTGGTCGCACCGATTGCGCAGGGCCAGCGGATCGGAACGCTGCGTGTGAAACTCGGCGACCAGGTGATTGCCGAGCGCGCGCTGCTCGCGCAGGCGGCGGTGGAGCAGGCCGGATGGTTCGGCCGCACCTGGGACGGCCTGCGCATGATGTTCGCCAGATAGACGCGCGGTCCGCGCAGCACGCCAACCCCAAGCGAGACGCGAATGACGCAGACGGTCTACCTGAACGGCGAATTCATGCCCATCGAGGAGGCACGCGTGCCGGTTCTCGATCGCGGCTTCATTTTCGGTGACGGAATCTATGAAGTCGTGCCCGCATACGACGGCCGCTGCTTTCGCTGGCCTCGGCACCTGGCACGGCTGGCACGCAACCTGGCAGCGGTGGCGATCGACAATCCGCTCACCGACCAGGGCTGGACCGAACTGGTCGGGCAGATCATGAGCATGCACGACTGGCCTGACCAGTTCGTCTACATGCAGGTCACGCGCGGCGTGGCCCGGCGCGACCACGCGTTTCCCAAGGGCGTTGCGCCGACCGTGTTCGCCATGGCCAGCGAACTGGTACTGCCCACGCCGGCACAACTCGAGCACGGCATCGAGGCCATCACGCTGCCCGACGAACGCTGGCTGCACTGCGACATCAAGTCCACCTCCCTGCTGGGCAATGTCCTGGCACGCCAGGCTGCAGTGCAGGGCGGCGCGGCCGAGTGCGTGATGTTCCGCGACGGCTTTCTCACCGAGGGCTCGGCGAGCAATATCTGGCTGGTGCGCAACGGGCAGGTGTTTGCGCCGCCCAGGGACAACCTGATCCTGGAGGGTGTGCGCTACGGACTGATCGAGGAGTTGTGCGCGAAAACGCGGATCCCGCTGCAGGTTCGCCGCATCCTGCGCGAGGAGGTGCTGCTGGCCGATGAACTGCTGCTGAGTTCGGCGACCAGGGAAGTGCTGGCGATCACCCGGCTCGACGCTCGAGCGGTCGGCACCGGCCGGCCCGGGCCGGTGTTCGCGGCGCTGCATGCCGCCTACCAGCAGGCCAAGGCGGAGCGCTGAGAACCTGGAAATCATGGACGACGAACCTGATCTCACGGCGGAATTCGATCGACTCGAGCAACTGCTCGAGTTCCCGGTCGCGTTCCCGCTGAAGATC
>CAZXLV010000077.1:0-11622 GCA_964641405.1 uncultured Limnobacter sp.
ACTTGCCGTTGGTGATGTCGACCTGGCCGCCGCCGAAGTTGACCGCGTACAGGCCACGATCGACCGAAGCGATGATCTCGGCCGGATCGAGATCGCCCGCCAGCATGCAGGTATTGGTCATGCGCGGCATCGGCAGGTGAGCGAACGATTCCCGCCGCGCGTTGCCGGTGACCGGCAACCTCATCAGGCGTGCATTGAGCGTGTCCTGCAGGTAGCCGCGCAGGATGCCGTCCTCGATCAGCACGTTGCACTGGGTGGGGTTGCCTTCGTCGTCGATGTTCAGCGAGCCGCGGCGCGCGGCCAGGGTGCCGTCGTCGACCACCGTGACGCCTGCGCTCGCCACCCGCTCGCCGATGCGTCCGGAAAATACCGAGGAACCCTTGCGGTTGAAATCGCCCTCCAGGCCGTGACCGACCGCTTCGTGCAGCAACACCCCCGGCCAGCCCGGGCCGAGCACCACCGCCATGGTTCCGGCCGGTGCGGGCCGTGCCTCCAGGTTGGTGAGGGCGGCATGCACCGCCTCCTCGACGTAGCCGGCGATGCGGCCGTCGTCGAAGTGGGCGAAATCGAAACGCCCGCCGCCGCCGCTGTGGCCCTGCTCGCGCCGGCCGCCCTGCTCGGCGATGACGGTGAGCGAGAGCCGGACCAGCGGGCGCACATCGGCGGCGATCAGGCCGTCGGCGCGCGCGACCAGCACCACGTCGTACTCGGCGGCCAATCCGGCCATCACCTGCCGGATGCGCGGATCGCGGGCTCGCGCCGCGCGCTCGACGCGCTCGAGCAAGGCGACCTTGGCCGCCGCGTCCAGGCGCCCGATCGGATCATCGGCGGAATACAGCGTGTGGCCGCCACCCGGCGCCAGCGCTGCGGCAACCTTGACACGCCCGGCACCGCGCGAGGCGATGGTGCGCGCCGCGCGAGCCGCCGACATCAGGGCCTCGGCGCCGATCACGTCGGAGTAGGCGAAGGCGGTCTTGTCGCCCGAGACGGCACGCACCCCGACACCCTGGTCGATCGAAAAGTTTCCCGACTTGACGATGCCTTCCTCGAGGCTCCAGGCCTCGCTGCGCGTGAACTGGAAGTACAGGTCGGCGTAGTCGACGCGGTGCCGGAAGATCTCGGCCAGTGCGCCGGCAAGGTGGCGCTCGTCGAGCCCGTAGGGCTCGAGCAGCACCGAGCGGGCGATGGCGAGATGGGCGAAAGGGGGGTCGTCGGGCTTCATCCGGTCAATGCTACATGACCCGGTGAGCAAGCGCCGGAAGGCCGGCCCGCACGGCGTGCAGGCGCCCCCGGTCGAGTTCGCCGACCACGACGCCCTCACCCTCGTCACGCACCGCCATCACTTCCCCCCACGGATCGACCAGCATCGAGTGGCCCCAGGTGCGTCGGCCGTTCTGGTGGCGCCCGCCCTGGGCCGGCGCCAGCACGTAGCACTGGTTTTCGATGGCACGCGCGCGCAGCAGCACCTCCCAGTGCGCGCTGCCGGTGGTCCAGGTGAATGCCGAGGGCACCACCATCAGGTCGGCCGGCGCCAGCACCCGGAACAACTCCGGAAAGCGCAGGTCGTAGCACACCGTCAGCCCGATGCGCCAATGCGCGGCCGGCGAGTCGTCGCGCGCCGCCACCTCGAGGTCGAATACGGTGGGGGTGCTGCCCGGCACGATGGTCCGTGCCTCGTCGTAACGCTCGCTGCCGTTGTCGAAGCCGAACAGGTGGATCTTGTCGTAACGCGCCAGGCGCCGCCCGTCGGGCCCGTAGACGAGCGTGGTGTTGAGTACCTTGCCCGGATTCGCGCTCGCCAGCGGCAGGGTGCCGCCCACCAGCCACAGGCCATGCGCCGCCGCCTGCCCCGACAGGAAGGCCTGCAGCGGCCCGTCGCCGTCGGCCTCGCGGATCGACAACTTGTCGCGATCATCGTGGCCCAGCAGCGCGAAGTTCTCCGGCAAGGCCACCAGTCTCGCGCCGGCGGCGGCAGCCTCGCCGATCAGCGCCCCGGCACGGGCAAGATTGTCGCTTACGTTGGCCGCCGAGACCATCTGCAGCGCGGCCACGCGCAAGGTCAACGGCGTGGTGCTCGGGCCGCCAGGCAGGTTCAGGCTCATTGCGCTCTCCGGTTCCGCTTGTTCGTCAGTATGGCAAGCCGGCAGGGCCCGTGGCGCCTTGCGCCGAGGCCGGCGAGCGTTGCCGCTCGCGCACCTGCGGATCGCTCCACGAACCGGTGACATCGTATTCGTAGGCGAACATCCGTTGCAGGGGTTCGCGCAGCATCATCTGGGCGACGAACGAACCCAGTCCGATGGCCGGATTGGCCAGTGCGGCATAAGCCAGCGAGGCAAGCCCGGCGTTCAGTTCGGGCGCCACCCCGACCACCAGCGACTGCGTCTCGTCGACCACGTTGGCCTCGCCGCGGATGCTCACCGACGCGGCCACGCCGCGCATCCGGAAGTCCTGCGTGCGCGCAATGCCGTCGTCGATCCTGGCGTGGCCGTCGATCTGGTCGAAGGCAAAGCCCTCGGCGAAGATGTCGCGGAAGTCGAACGCCAGCCGCCGGCGCAGTGACTGCAGGTTGAGCACGCCGATCAGCTTGGCGATGCCGGGGTCCGATTTCAGGAACTGGCCCTTGCCCAGTTCGAGCGACAGATCGCCGGCCAGGCTGCGATAGTCCAGGCGCAGCGGCGAACCGGCCCAGCGTACCTTGCCGCCGAGGGTGCCGGTGCCGCCGCTGACGGTACCCGGAAAGCCGAGCAGCGCCAGCAGCTCGCCGGTATCCTGCATCGTCAACTTGAAGTCCATTGCCGTTTCGCGCTGCACGACGCCCGGGCGCGTCTGCCAACTGCCGCTGGCCTCGAGCGTCGCGTCCGGATTGCGGATCCGCAGCTTGCGCAACTGCCACACCGGAGCCGCAGCCGTGCCGGTGTTGACGGCATCGACCGACAGCGCGCCCAGGCGCCGTTCGTTCAGGATCAGTTCGTCGGCTGAGATATCCAGCCCCGGCAGGCCCTGTGGCGCGCTGTCGAGCAGGGTTTCGAAATCTCCGAAGCGACTGCGCGGAATCTCCAGTCGCACGAAGCGTGCCACCAGCGTGCCCTGCGACTGGCCAGGCGCGGCATCGCGCCAGTTGAAGTAGCCGTCGATCTCGCGTGCGTGCACGTTGGCACGCCAGAATCCGCCCGCACGCGAGGCGCCCAGGACGACGTCGTGCAGGACCTTGCCGGCCACTTCGACCGAGCCGGAGACCAGCGACACCGTGTCGGGCCGCAGCGAAAAATCGGGCGCGAAGCCGTCGCCAATGCCGGCTTGTGCCTGCTGCAGCAATTCCTCGCCGAGCAGCGCACTCCAGGCATCCAGATCGACGGCAGGGGTGCGCAGCAGCACCGCGAAGCCTCGCTCGGGCAGGACCGGCGCATCGTCCAGCGCAAACGCGCCGCGGCGCACCAGCAGGCGCTGCGAGCCGGCGTCGCGTTCGCGCTCGAACACCAGCTGCACGTCGTTGCGCAGCGTCACCCGCAGGGTATCGGCAGCCGGGCGCTCGTCGGCGCTGGCCGGCGCAAGCGGCGTGGACGAGATGCGCAGCGGCCAGCTGGCATCGGCAGGCTTGTCGAACGGCGCCGGCAGCTTGCTTGCCAGGCCGACCAGGTCGGAGCTGATCGACAGCGTCGAAGCGCGACGGCGCACATCGACTTCGGCGCGGTAGGCCGCCGACCCTGACAGCTTGCGGGTGAGCGCGTTGTCGGCCAGCCGGACGATGCCATCGGCCGGTATGGTGCCGCGCGCGTGCAGCAGGAAGCGCCCCGGCGAGGGCGTCTCCCCTTCGACGCTGATCGGCCCGCCGAGCAGCGTTGCGGTGACCGCGCGCAGCGCCAGCGCGCTTTCGGTGAATTCGAGGCGCCCGCTCACCGCGTCGAAAGGCGGCAGGGTGCGGTCCAGTTGCAGGTCGTTGCCGGCCAGTTGCACGCTGCCGCGCACGCGGGTGGCGTCGAGGTCCTCGATCGGCATCTCGAGCCCGAGCTGCAGCGTGGCGGCGCCTTCGATCGCCACGTCGCGCGTGAAGTCGTCGATGTGGGTGCGCAAGGGACTCTCGTTGACGAACCGCACCATGTCCTGCGCCGGGCCTCGCCCGCTGCCGTCGATCCGCAGCAGCGCGTCGCGGAAGTCGGCGATCCGCGCGCTGGTCTGCGCCAGCGCGACATTCCACACTTTTCCCGATTGCACATCGATGTCCATTCCGGCACGCTCGAAGCGCAGCGAGCCCCGGATGCCTTCGATCGCCGGCCAGCCCGGCGCATACGCCAGTTTCGCCTCGCGCAGGCGCGCCTCGACGCGGAACTCGCCGGAGCGCGGATCGCGGTAGGGAAAGTCTTCCAGGTCACCCGCCAGCACGAAGCTCGCATCGTCGGATCGCCCGGCGAGCACGGCATCGCGCACCCAGTCACGTACCGCCGCGGGAATCTCCAGCGGCAGGTAACGCCAGGTGCGACCGGCCTCGGCCCGCTGCAGGTGCCCACGCAGATCGACGATGCCTGCCCCCTTGCCGCCGCTTCGGTAGCGCCCCGAGACCTCGCCGGCGGCATCGGCATTGGCAAAGCGGAACGATTCGACATGCAGGTCGACCGCCGGCGCGGCATCGTCCCCGTTTGCGCGCGCGACGGTCCAACTGGCGCGCGCATCGAGCCGGTCCAGCGGCACCTCCGGATCGGCGAACAGGCCCGGGAATCGCAGCATGACCGCGTCACCGTGCAGGACGAGGCTGCCCCCCTGGTCGGTCAGGCGCGCACTGCCCGAAACATTGGCGAAGCCCGGCAGGCGCAACTCGCCGGGCCGCGGCGCAGCCTCGACGCGGCGAAAGCTCAGTTGCTCGAAATCCGCATCGACGGCGAAGCGCGCGTGGGCAGCGCCCTGCCAGTCGATCGACAGCCGGTTGATCATGCCCGTGACGCGCAGGGCCTGGAAGCTGCGTCGCATCCCGGCCGGCGCCGGCAGGCGGGCGAGCAGATCCATCATCGCAACGGTGTCGAAGCGCCCGAGCGAAAGGCGCCCGGCCACCGGGCTGCCGCCGCGATCCAGTTGCAGCATCGTCGCCCCATCGCCGGCGGCGAGCGAGCGCCCACGGTCGTCAACGATGCGCCATTGTGGAACGGCGATGGTGGTCTTGCCGAGGGCATCGCGCCGTGCCTGGGCTTCGGCCGACAGCGAGCGCACCGGCAGGCGCTGCCCGTCGAATTCGGCGCGTACGTCGTCGAGCGCCAGCTTTGCCAGCACGTTGACCGCAGCGCCATGATCGAAGCGCATCCAGGCGCGCAGGCGCGCACGCCCGCCGTCGACCACGCTGCCCTCGGGCAGCACCGCGTCGCCGGCCCAGTCGCGCCAGCGCTGCGCCAGGGGCGCCAGCTCGAGCCGATCGGTCCCGAGGTAGGCTTCGCCTTGCCACTGGCGCCAATCACCGCGCGGGCTGAAGGGCGGGCGGCGAAACTCCGCCGCCACATCGACGTTGCCGCCCGCGTCGAGAAACCGCGGCAGGCGCAGCGACGCACGATGCAGGCGCCCGCTCGAAGCGAGCGCGAAATCGACCTCGTCGAGGATCGCCGTTTCAGCGCCGATGCGATCGTGCCACTCGATGCGCATGTCGCGCACCGCCACCCGGCGTTGCGTGAGCAGCCAATCGAGGCCGCGCGACGGGGTATCGAGGTCGACCTCGATGCCTGCGATGCGCAGGCGACGCGCGGCCACGCGCTCGACGCGCACGCTCGGCGCTTCGATCTCCAGCAACGCCAGGTGCGGCTGGCCGCGGGCCAGCGAACGCAAGGAAAGCACGGCGCGCACGCTGCGGGCGGTCAATGCGGGGCGGCCGTCCGGATCCGCGATGCGGACGTCGTGCGCGATCAGCCAGGGCCGCAGCCCGTCGAAACCGGTGACCAGCTTGCCGAAGCTGACCGGAACTCCTGCCGCCTGCGAAAGCTGGCGCTCGATGGCAGGACGCCAGCGATCGAGTTGCGGCCACACGTAGTGGCGCACGGTGAGGTAGGCGGTCACCATCAGCACGGCCAGCACCAGCGCACCGCGCACCAGCCAGCGCAGCGCGCCCGCCAGCGCCGGGCGCGCGCGCGCGGGTGCGGCAGGCGGACCCGCAGCAGGCAGCGTGCCGGGAGGCGGCGTGGAGATCGACGACATGGGCGACAATCAGGATACCCGCTTACACCAGCGCCCCGCCCCCCAGGACACCATGCCGTTTCACGGCGAGCAGCACTCCGCCTATTTCCGTCGTACGCTGCAGGCCTTCGCGGCCGCCAGCGACGAGGCGCAGGCGCGCGAACGACTGGGCGCACTGGCGAGCACCCCGCTCACCAGTGCGGCAATCAGCGCCCTGGCGGATAGCGTCGCCGTTGCCGGCGACATCGCGGCGACGCTGCGGCGCACCCGCAACTGGCTGATGCTGGCCCTCATCGAGCGCGACCTGCGCGGCGCGGCCACCCTCGACGAAGTGTGCTCGGCGATGACCGTGTTTGCGAGCTTCGCCACCAGTCGTGCGCTGTCGGCTGCCGCCACCGAACTGGTGGCGCGCCACGGCCGTCCGCTCGATCGCCAGCAGCGGCCGCAGGACCTGCTCGCGGTGGGCATGGGCAAGGCCGGCGGCAATGAGCTCAACGTGTCCTCCGACCTGGACCTGGTGCTGGTGTTTCGCGAGGAGGGCGAATCGGAGGGTATCGATGGCGCCGGGCGCATCGCCAGCAGCGAATGGATGCACCGCCTGGCGCGCCGCGCGATCGCGCTGCTGGCCGACTACACCGCCGACGGCTTCGTGTTCCGCATCGACACCCGCTTGCGCCCCAACGGCGATTCGGGACCGCTGGTCGTGCCGCTGGTCATGCTGGAGCAGTACTTCTACGCGCAGGGCCGCGAATGGGAGCGCTTCGCCTGGCTCAAGGGCCGCGTGCTGGCCGATTCAGGCCTGGCCGGAGCGGCAGCGCGCGCGCAGGACGAAGCCGCCCTGGCCGAGATCGTCACGCCGTTCGTGTTCCGGCGCTACATGGACTACGAGGTGTTCGCCGCCCTGCGCGAATTGCACGGCATGATCCGCAGCGAGGTGGTGCGTCGCAGCAGCCGCGATCCCGATGCGCTGGACGTGAAACTGGGCCGTGGCGGCATCCGCGAGGTCGAGTTCACTGCCCAGTTGTTCCAGATCGCGCGTGGCGGTCGCGACCCGGTGCTGCGCAGTCGCAGCACCCTGGAGACGCTCGCCACGCTGGCCGATCGCGGCCTGTTGCCGGTCGCTGAAACCGAGGCGCTGGCAGCGGCCTATCTCCTGTTGCGCCGAACCGAGCACGCCCTGCAGTACCGCGAGGATGCGCAGACGCACCGCCTTCCCCACGATCCTGTCGAGCGCGAGGCGATCGGCGCCATGCTCGGCATGTCGGGCACCGCCTTCAGCAGCGCCATCGCCACGCACACCG
The DNA here is from genome assembly GCA_964641405.1 of uncultured Limnobacter sp. Classification (GTDB taxonomy): domain Bacteria; phylum Pseudomonadota; class Gammaproteobacteria; order Burkholderiales; family Burkholderiaceae_E; genus Zeimonas. Next base: position 7,449 of record CAZXLV010000077.1, read on the forward strand.
ACCAGGTGGCGCGCATCTTCGATCGCCTGCTCGCACCGCCCGGCTCCGATGACGACAGCCCGCCCGACGATGGAGCCGGCGAAGAGGCCCTGGAGGCCGAAGTACAGCGTCGTTTCGCCACCTTTCGAGCCGGCGCGCGCTTCGGGGCGGCGCGTGTCGAGACGCGCTCGGCGCTCGAACGCCTGCTCGCCGATGCGGTGCGCCAGCGCACCAGCCCCGCCGGCCTGGTGCGCCTGGTCGACCTGCTCGATACCATCTGCCGCCGGCCAGCCTACGTCGCCCTGCTGGGCAAGTTCCCCGATGCCTTCGGGCGCGTGTTGCGCATCCTCGACTGGGCGAAGTGGCCCGCCGAGTACCTGATGCGCCATCCGGTGGTGCTCGACGAACTGCTCGACGGGCAACTGCTGGAGCCGGTCGACTACGACACCTGGAGCGCGGAACTGCGCACGCGCACCGCCTCGGCGATTCACGACGAACAGCCCGACGTCGAGCGCCAGATGGACCTGGTGCGCGAGGCACACCACGCGCAGGTGTTTCGCCTGATGGTGCAGGACCTCGAAGGCCGGCTCAGCGTGGAGCGCGTCTCCGATCACCTGAGCGAACTGGCCGACCGCGTGCTCGACCTGGCGATCGAACTGGTCTGGGCGACCCTGCGCCTGCGCTTTCGGGACCCGCCGCGCTTTGCCGCGATCTCCTATGGCCGGCTGGGCGGCAAGGAACTCGGCTACAGCTCCGACCTCGACCTGGTGTTCCTGTTCGATGACGACGACGAGCGCGCGCCGGAAGCCTACGCGATGCTGGCGCAGCGCCTGTCGGGCTGGCTGTCGGCGCGCACCGCCGCCGGACTGCTGTTCGAGATCGACCTGCGGCTGCGCCCGAACGGCGTGGCCGGGCTGCTGGTTTCGTCGCTGGGCGCCTTCGAGGCCTACCAGCGCGAGTCGGCATGGGTGTGGGAGCACCAGGCGCTGACGCGCGCGCGCTTCAGCGCCGGCGAGCGCGCCATCGGCGAGCGCTTCGAGCGTTTCCGGCGCGAGGCGCTGGCGCGGCGCCGTGATCTTGCGGCGCTGCGCGATGAAGTGATCGCCATGCGACGCAAGATGCACGAGGGGCATCCCAACCGCAGCGGCCTGTTCGATCTCAAGCACGACCGCGGCGGCATGGTCGACATCGAGTTCCTGGTGCAGTACCTGGTGCTCGGACACGCCTGCGATCACGCGCCGCTGCTGGACAACGCCGGCAACATCGCACTGCTCGGGCGCGCAGCCGGTTTCGGGCTGATCGATGGCGCGCTGGCCACCCGCACTGCCGACGCCTACCGCCGTTACCGCCGCTTGCAGCACCAGCAGAAACTCGACGACGTGCCCTATGCGCGCGTCGATCCGGCGCTGGTGGCCGCCGAGCGCGAGGCGGTGATCACGCTGTGGGAGGCAGTGCTGTCCTGAACCCGGCCACCGCCTGCCGGCACCGGCAGCCGGTCCTTCAGCCGGCCGGCAGCGGCCGGCGCTCGAGCGCCCAGCCGTTGCGCAAGGCCAGCCAGCCCGCAATCGCCATCGCCACCAGCACGAACGGCAGCGACAGCAGGTTCAGCATCGACCAGCCGTCGGCGAACATCAGTGCACCGGCCGAGGCCGAACTGGTGATCATGGTGGTGAACACGCACAGGTCCATGAAGCCCTGCACCGTGTTCTTCTCGGCCGGACGGTAGGAGAGGGTCAGCAGCGTGGTGGCGCCGGTGTACATGAAGTTCCAGCCGATGCCCAGCAGGATGAGCGCCGCAGTGAAGTGCATGATCTCGACGCCGGAGAGCGCGATCGCCACGCAGCCGAGCATCAGCAGGCAACCGGTCACGATCACTGGAAGGACACCGAAGCGCGCAATCAGCGAACCGGTGCCGAAGCCCGGTGCGAACATGCCCACGACGTGCCACTCGATCACCAGCGCGGCGGCGGCATAGGGGTGGCTGCACACCTGCATCGCCAGCGGCGTGGCCACCATCAGCAGGTTCATCACGCCATAGGCCAGCGCCGCGCACGCGATCGCGCCCCAGCACAGGGGTTGGCGCAGCACTTCGCGCAACGGCCGCGCGGCCAGCGACGGACCGGCCGCAGCCGCGGCAGCGCGCGCACGCACCGGCACGGGAATGCGCAACAGTTGCGCCATCAGCAGCGACGTCAACGCGAACCCGATCAGCGTCAGGTAGGTGCCGGCGAACTGGGTCGGCAGCCATTCGCGCGACCACTTGGAGATTTCGGGGCCCACCACGCCGCCGGCAATGCCGCCGGTGAGCACCAGCGAGATGGCGCGCGCGCCGAACGCGGGCCGGTAGTGCTCGGCAACGTCGACGGCGGCAAAGCGCAGGCTGGCCCCGAATGCGTTGTAAAGACCGCACACAAAGGTAGCCAGGCACAGCAAGGCCAGGCTGTGAAGGTTCATCGCATGCCAGGCCAGCAGCGCGCCCGCCATCGCCACGATCGAGCCGACGGTATAGCCGGCACGCCGCCCCGCGCGCCGCATGAACGCCTGCGCCGGCATCGCCCAGACCGCGCCGCCGAGCACGTAGCCGGTGACGGGCAAGGTGGCGAGCAGCTTGTTGTCGGCCAGTTGCAATCCGGCCAGCCCATTGACGGCGATCAGGGTGACGTTGTTGGTCAGCAGCAGCGCCTGCATCAAGGCGAGCAACCCGACCTGGAAGCGCAGCGTGGCCAGCATGGGCGGCAGTTTAGCGTGCGTGCGGGCATTCGCTAGAATGCGGGGATTGGCACACCGGAGATTCCCATGTCGATGGCCGACCGTGACGGTCACATCTGGTTGGACGGCAGGATGGTCGACTGGCGCGACGCCAGGATCCACGTGCTCACCCACTCCCTGCACTACGGCATGGCGGTGTTCGAAGGCGTGCGCGCCTACCGGACCGCGGCGGGCACCGCCGTGTTCCGCCTGGCCGAGCACACGCGTCGCCTGTTCAATTCGGCGCGCATCTTCCAGATGAAGCTGCCCTACTCGGCCGAGCAGGTCATGCAGGCGCAAAAGGACGTCGTGCGAGCCAACGAACTCGAGTCGTGCTACATCCGCCCGATCGCCTGGATCGGCTCGGAAAAGCTGGGCGTCTCGGCCCGCGGCAACACCATCCACGTGTCGATCGCAGCCTGGCCCTGGGGCGCCTACCTGGGCGAAGACGGCATCACCCAGGGCATTCGCGTCAAGACCTCCTCGTTCAGCCGCCATCACGTCAACGTGTCGCTGGTGCGCGCCAAGGCAAGCGGCTACTACATCAATTCCATCCTGGCCAACCAGGAAGTCACCGCCAACGGCTACGACGAAGCACTGCTGCTCGATACCGACGGCTACGTCTCGGAAGGTTCCGGCGAGAACGTGTTCCTGGTGCGCGACGGGCGCCTCTACACGCCCGATCTCGCGTCCTGCCTGGACGGCATCACGCGCGACGCCGTCATCACCATGGCACACGACCTGGGCATCGAGGTCATCGAGAAGCGCATCACCCGCGACGAGATGTACTGCGCCGACGAAGCCTTCTTCACCGGTACCGCCGCCGAGATCACGCCGATTCGCGAACTGGATGATCGCCCGATCGGCGAGGGCCGGCGCGGCCCCGTCACCGAGCGGCTGCAGGGCCTGTTCTTCGACGTGGTCGCCGGGCGCAGCGAGCGCTACGCCAAGTGGCTCAGTGCGGTATGAGCGCACGCCAACCTGCACCGGGCATGGGTGTCGACCGCTCCGGTTCGATCAGCGAAGTACGCGGCGTGGTAGAACTCGAGCCCGACGACCTGCCGGCCTTCTGCCCCAACCCGAAGATGCCCTTGTGGTCCGCGCATCCGCGCGTCTACCTCGACGTGGCGCACGCCGAGAAGGCGCAATGTCCCTACTGCAGCACGGTCTACCGGCTCAAGGCGGGCAGCGTGGTGCACGGGCACTGACGCTTCTTCGCGCCGCTGGCGCGGGCGCCACACCGGTGCGGGCGCCTTGTGACTGCGCTGCCCGAGCGGCAGGCGGCGGCGGACGGGCCTGCGCGAGGCGGGCGCGGCGCGAAGCGGGCCAGCCCCCAGGGGTCGCGGCGCTATGTGCGGCGCCGAGCAGCGCAGTCTCGGGGTCGGCGCGCGTAGCGCGCTTCGTACTTCTGACTTGCGGCACCCTGTCTGAGCGAAGTGAGCGCAGC
>CAZXLV010000078.1:0-11609 GCA_964641405.1 uncultured Limnobacter sp.
GAGGTCGGACAGGATGTCGCCGAACAGGTTGCTCGCCACGACCACGTCGAACCAGTGCGGATTGCGCACGAAGTGCGCGCACAGGATGTCGATGTGGAACCTGTCCACCTTCACGTCGGGATAAGCCTGCCGCATGGCCTCGACGCGCTCGTCCCAGTACGGCATGGAGATGGAGATGCCGTTGGACTTGGTCGCCGAACTCAGGTGCCGCGCCGGTCGCCGGCGCGCCAGCTCGAACGCGTAGCGCAGCACGCGATCGACTCCGATGCGGGTGAAGATCGCCTCCTGGAGCACGATCTCGCGCTCGGTGCCGGCGAACATCCGTCCGCCCACCGAAGAATATTCGCCCTCGGTATTTTCGCGCACCACCAGGAAATCGATCTCGCCGGGCGTGCGGCCTGCCAGCGGGCACGGCACGCCAGGCATCAGGCGCACCGGACGCAGGTTGATGTACTGATCGAACTCGCGCCGGAACATCAGCAAGGAACCCCACAGCGACACGTGATCGGGCACCGCCGCGGGCCAGCCGACCGCCCCGAAGTAGATCGCGTCATGGCCGCCGATGCGTTGCTTCCAGTCCGCAGGCATCATCTCGCCGTGCTGCGCGTAGTAATCGCAGCTGGCGAAATCGAAATGATCGAACTGCAAGGCGATGCCGAAGCGGCGCGCTGCAGCCTCGAGTACGCGCAGGCCTTCCGGCATCACCTCCTTGCCGATTCCGTCGCCGGGAATCACGGCAATCCGGTGTCTTGTGCCCATCGAACCCTCTCCCAGGTAGTCCGCGAACCGCTCAGCGGCTGAGCGTCCCTGCGCCAAGCGCATCCTCATCCTCACCCGGCTCCGGCTCGCGCGCCGCAGCCTCCACGCGCGACCATCGCCGTTCGTCCTCGTCATCGCGCGGCGGCGAAGCGTCATCGGCCTGCTGCATGGCCCACAGGCGAGCGTATTCCCCTCCCAGGCGCAGCAGTTCGGCGTGGTTACCCCGCTCCAGGATGCGACCGGCCGACATCACCAGGATCTGCTCGGCGTCCACGATGGTCGACAGTCGATGCGCAATCACCAGCGTGGTGCGATCCAGCGCCACGCTGCGCAGCGCCCCCTGGATGGCCTGTTCGTTGCGGCTGTCCAGCGCCGAAGTGGCCTCGTCGAGGATCAGGATCGGCGGATTCTTGAGGATCGTGCGTGCAATCGCGACCCGTTGCTTCTCGCCGCCCGAAAGCTTCAGGCCGCGCTCGCCGACGTTGCTGTCGTAGCCGAGCGGCAGCGACATGATGAAGTCGTGCAGTTGCGCCGCGCGCGCCGCCGCCTCGATCGCGGCCTGGTCGGCCTCGGGGCGCCCATAGCCGATGTTGTAGCGGATCGTTTCGTTGAACAGCACGGTGTCCTGCGGCACGATCCCGATTGCGGCACGCAGGCTCGCCTGCGTCACCTCGCGTACGTCCTGTCCGTCGATGGTGATGCGCCCGGCGGCCACCTCGTAGAAGCGGAACAACAGGCGCGCCAGCGTGGACTTGCCGGCACCGCTGGCACCGACCACCGCGGTGGTGGTACCGGGCGCCATGGTGAAATCGACCTCGTGCAGGATCGGGCGCGCCACGTCGTAGGCGAACGACACCCGCTCGAAGCGCACCCGCGGCGCCATTGCAGCCGAAACTCCGCCAACAGGCGCAAGGCGAGCCGGTTGCGCCGCACCCGGGCCGCCGCCCGCCAGCGCCAGCGCGCGCGCATGCGGTGCATCGGCGACTTCGCGCTGTTCGCCCAGCAGCCGGAACATGCGCTCCAGGTCGATCAGCGCCTGCTTGATCTCGCGATACAGCACGCCGAGGAAATTCAGCGGAATGTAGAGCTGGATCATGAACGCGTTGACCAGCACGAGGTCTCCGAGGCTCATGGTGCCGGCAACCACCCCGGCGGTCGCACGCCACAGCATCAGCGTCACCGCGCTGGCAACGATCAGGCTCTGGCCCAGGTTCAGCAGGGACAGCGAGGTCTGCGAGGCAATCGCGGCACGCATGCGCCCCAGCAGGTTCTCGTTGTAGCGGCGCGCCTCGAAATCCTCGTTGCCGAAGTACTTGACGGTCTCGAAGTTGATCAGGGCGTCGATCGCCTTGGTGCTGGCGCGCGAATCCTCCTCGTTCATCTTGCGCCGGAATCCGGTGCGCCACTCGGTGACGCGCACCGTCCACACGATGTAGAGCAGCAGCGCCGTGATCGCAATCAGCGTAAACGAGGCGTCGTAGTGGGTCACCAGGTAGCCGATCACCAGCGCGATCTCCACCAGCGTCGGCAGGATGCTGTACAGGGTGTAGGAGATCAGGCTGCCGATGCCCTGCGAGCCGCGCTCGATGTCGCGCGACATGCCGCCCATCTGGCGATCGAGGTGAAAACGCAGCGACAGCGAGAACAGGTGGCGGAACACCTGCAGGGTGATGGTGCGCGAGGCATCGTGGGTTACCCGCGCGAAGATCACTTCGCGCAACTCGGTGAACAGGGTCACCGCCAGGCGCAGCAGCCCGTAGGCCAGCAGCAGCGCCACCGGCACCACCAGCAGCGCGCGCGCGTCGCCGGGTCCCACGTCGAGCGCATCGACGATCTGCTTGAGCACCAGCGGCACGCCGATGTTGGCGAACTTTGCCGCCACCAGGAAGCCCAGCGCCAGTCCGACCCGCCAGCGATAGGCCCAGAGGTAGGGCAGCAGGCGGGCGACCGTCCGCCAGTCGCCGCGCACGACTGGCTTGCCAGGCGATGACGGTGGGTCGAGCACGGTGGAGGAATGGCGCACTATGATTCCGCTTCGGCCCGCCAGCCGTTATGGTGAAGCCTGCAAAGATCCGTTCCGCTCATCGTCCACCCGAGATCCGTCCATGCCCGACCCGATCGACCAGTTGCCCGCAGGGCGCATCCCCGAATTGCGCGTGGTGCCGATGCCCGCCGATGCCAACGCGCACGGCGACGTGTTCGGCGGCTGGATCATGGCGCAGGTCGACATGGCCGGCGCACTGCCGGCGATGCGGCGGGCCAACGGCCGCGTGGCCACGGTCGCGGTCAATTCGTTCGTGTTCAAGCATCCGGTGTTCGTCGGCGACGTGCTCAGCTTCTACGCCGACGTGGTACGCATCGGCCGCACCTCGCTGACCATCTTTGTCGAAGTCTACGCGCAGCGCAACCGCCTGCACGACGAGGTAGTCAAGGTCACCGAAGCCACCCTGACCTACGTGGCAACCGACGAAGAACGGCGGCCTCGGCCGATACCGCCGGCCTGAAGCGGCGTCGCGCGGCGTGCCGGCCGCCGCGCCGGGGCCGGCACGCGTTCAATCCAGGAAGAAGTCGGGCAGGAAGTGCTTCGTGCCGGGCTGCACGGCGTAGCGATCGAGATCGGTCACGCCGGCCGCGCGCAGCACCTCGTCATCGACGTGGAAGTTGCCGCTTGCGGACGGATCGCGCGCGTCGCGCGTCAGGATCCAGTGGGCGGCGTCGGCGAGGATCTCGGGCGTGCGGCAAAGCTTGCGATCGACCCCGGGGATCATCTGCAGCGCCGCGGTGTCGATGGCCGTGCGCGGCCACAGCGCGTTCACCGCGATGCCGTGCGGCCGGAACTCCTCGGCATGACCGAGCACGCACATGCTCATGCCGTACTTGGCCATGGTGTAGGCGACATGCGGCGCGAACCACTTCGCCTTCATGTTCAGCGGCGGCGACAGGCTGAGCACGTGCGGGTTGCGCTCCTGCTGCGCAGCGCGCTTCAGGTATGGCAGCAACACCTGGGTGCACAGGTAGGTGCCGCGCACGTTGACGCCGAACATCAGGTCGAAGCGCTTGATCGGCGTGGCATCGGTCGGCGTCAGGCTGATCGCGCTGGCGTTGTTCACCAGGATGTCGATGCCGCCGAATTTCTCCGCTCCCTGGCGCGCCGCCTCGATCACCTGCTCCTCGTCGCGGATGTCACACACCACCGGCAGGCACCGGCCACCGTCCGCCTCGATTTCGGCTGCCGCCGTGTAGATGGTGCCCGGCAGCCTGGGGTGAGGCTCGGCACTCTTGGCCGCGACGATGACGTTGGCGCCGTCGCGCGCCGCACGCCTGGCGATCGCCAGTCCGATGCCGCGCGATGCGCCGCTGATGAACAGGGTCCGGTCCTTCAGGTTCATGGCAGGTTCTCCCCCATACGCCATGCGCATTCAGCCGAAGCGCGAGAAATCGGGCTTGCGCTTCTCGAGGAAGGCGCTGAACGCCTCGCGCGCCTCGGGTGCGGTCAGCATGACACGAAACTCGTTGCCTTCGTCGACTATCCGTTGCCTGATGGTCGAATCCATCCCCAGCCGCATCAGTCGCTTGGTCGCACGCAGCGACGAAGCCGGCAGGCGCGCCAGCCTGGCGGCCTGCGCGAGCGCGAAGCCGATCGTCTCCGCCGCCGGCAGCACCTTGCTGACCAGTCCCATCTCGCGCGCTTCTTCGGCGCCGAAGGGATCTCCCAGCAGCAGCTTCTCGGCGGCGCGCTGGTGCCCGGCCAGCATCGGAAACAACAGGCTGGAGGCGGCTTCGGGACACAGCCCGAGTTGCACGAAAGGCAGTGCAAAGCGCGCGTTGTCGGCAGCGTAGACCAGGTCGCAGTGCAGCAACATGGTGGTACCAACGCCGATCGCCGGTCCGGCAACGGCGGCCACCAGCGGTTTGCCGCAAGCCGGCAAGGCCGACAGGAATTGAAACACCGGCGCGCTGTCGTCGAGGGGCGGGTGGTTCAGGAAGTCCTCGAGGTCGTTGCCGGCGGTGAACGCCTCGGCGCTGCCGTGGATCACTATGCAGCGCACCGCCGGATCGGCGTCGCAGGCATGCAAGGCTTCGGCCAGCGCCTGGTACATCGGTGCGGTCAGCGCGTTTTTCTTCGCCGGCCGATTCAGCACGATCGCCGCGACGCCGTCGACGACCCGGGTCAGTACGTCCATGGTCCCTTCTCCCTGCACGCCCCCAGCTTCTCAGACCCGCTCGAAAATTCCCGCCGCACCCATGCCGGTGCCCACGCACATCGTCACCATCCCGTACTTCAGCTTGCGCCGGCGCAGTGCGTGCACGACCGTCGCTGCGCGGATCGCTCCGGTTGCGCCCAGCGGGTGACCGAGTGCGATCGCGCCCCCCATCGGATTGAGCACTTCCGGGTTCAGGCCGAGATCGTGGATCACCGCCAGCGCCTGGGCGGCGAAAGCCTCGTTCAACTCGATCCAGCCCATGTCGGCGAGCGCCAGCCCGGCCACCCTCAAGGCAGCCGGGATCGCTTCCTTCGGACCGATGCCCATGATCTGCGGCGGCACCCCGCGCACCGAGAACGACACGAAGCGGGCCAGCGGCTTCAGGTCGAATTGCTTCAGGATCCGCTCCGAGACCAGGATCAGCGCGCCGGCGCCATCCGAGGTCTGGGAACTGTTGCCGGCGGTGACGCTGCCCATGCCGGTGGGCTTGCCGCCGGGATCACGCGGCGCGGCGAACACTGCGCGCAGCTTCGCCAGTGCCTCGAGCGTGGTCTCGGCGCGCGGTCCTTCGTCGAGTTCGACGCGACGCGTGCGCACCACGACCTCGTTGCTGGCGAGATCCGGAAAGCGCTCGATGATCTCGATCGGGCTGATCTCGTCGCTGAATTCGCCGGCACGCTGCGCAGCGAGTGCCTTCTGGTGCGAGGCCAGTGCGAATGCATCCTGCGCCTCGCGCGTCACCTTCCACTGCTGCGCCACCTTCTCGGCGGTGAGACCCATGCCGTAGGCGATGCCGAGGTTCTCGTCACCGTCGAACACGTGCGGATTGATCGACGGCGTGTTGCCCATCATCGGAACCATGCTCATCGATTCGGTACCGGCCGCGATCAGCACCTCCGCCTCGCCGACGCGAATCCGGTCTGCCGCCATCGCGATCGCGGTCAGGCCGGAGGCGCAGAAACGATTGACCGTGACCCCGCCCACCGAGGCGGGCAAGCCGGCCAGCAGCACCCCGATGCGCGCCACGTTCAGGCCCTGTTCGGCCTCGGGAATGGCGCAGCCGACGATCGCATCCTCGATCGTCTCCGGATCCAGCGCCGGCACCTGCGCGAGGGCCGATCGGATCGCGTGCACCAGCAGGTCGTCGGGACGGACGTTGCGGAAGACGCCCCTGGGCGCCTTGCCGATCGGCGTACGCGTGGCCGCGACGATGTAGGCATCCTGCACTTGCTTGCTCATCATGAACTCCTGGATTGCGCCGCACCGGCCGTGCTCAATTGCGAACCGGCTTGCCGGTCTGCATCATTCCCATGATCCGCTCCTGGGTCATGGGATGCGTGAGCAGGCCCACGAAGGCCTTGCGCTCGAGCGCCATCAGCCACTCCTCGTCGACCAGCGAGCCGGCCTCGACCTCGCCGCCGCACATCACCTCGGCAATGGTGCGGCCCAGGTGGAAGTCGTGCGCCGAGATGAAGCCGCCATCGCGCATGTTCAGCATCTGGGCACTCACGGTGGCGATGGCCGAGCGACCGGCCACCCTGATCATCGACTTGCGCGGCGGCCGGTAGCCGGCATCGCTCATCGCCTTGGCCTCGCGAATGGCTGCGTAGAGCAACTCCTGGCGATGGAAAATGATGCGATCCTCGGGCAGCAGGTAGCCCATGGCGCGCGCCTCGATGGCCGAGCGCGACACCTGTGCGGTGCCCGCGGCAAGCACGTACTTCTTCAGGAAGTCGAGCAGCTTCGCATCCGGCGCCGCTGCCTGCTCCTCGGCCGCGCGGCGCGCGCCGAAGGCCAGGCCGCCGCCGCCCGGCACCAGTCCCACGCCGACCTCGACCAGTCCGATGTAGGTTTCGAGGTGCGCAACGCGGCGAGCGCAGTACATCGCCAGTTCGCAGCCGCCGCCCAGCGCCATGTTGGCCAGCGCCGCCACGGTCGGCACCTGCGCATAGCGCAGTTTCAGCATCGCGTCCTGCAGCGCCTTCTCGGCCTCGCCGATCGCGCCCGCGCCGCCCGACATGAACACCGGCAGCATCGCCTGCAGGTCGGCGCCGTAGGAGAACGGGTCGTCGGGCGACCAGACCACCAGCCCCTGGCAGTCACGCTCGGCGAGTTCGACGCCTTTCAGGAGCCCGGCGATCACGCCGGGCCCGATCGCGTGCACCTTGGTGCGGATCGAGGCGACCAGCACGTCGTCGACCCCGCGCCCGTCCAGCGTCCAGAGCCGGATCGACTCGTCTTCGAAGACGGTGTTGCCGCCGTCGTGGCCGGTGGGCCCGCGCTCACCGGCGAGCCGCACCGGAAACAGCTGGCGCTGGTAGACCGGATGCTCCGCGCGCGGCACGAACTCGCCGCGCGCCGGCGACCACGACCCCTCTGGCTGGTGGACCCCGCCCTGGCGCGCGACCGGCCCCTCGAACACCCACGTCGGCAACGGCACGTTCGCAAGCGCCTTGCCCGCGTCGATGTCGGCCTCGATCCACTCGGCCACCTGGCCCCAGCCCGCCTGCTGCCAGGCCTCGAACGGCCCCTGCGCCATTGCGAAACCGAAGCGCATCGCGAGATCGACGTCGCGCGCATTGTCGGCGATCTCCCCGAGCTTGCAGGCGGCGTAGTGCCAGGAGTCGCGCAGGATCGCCCAGACGAACTGCGCCTGCGGGTTGGTCGACTCGCGCAGCAGCTTCAGCCGCTCGGCTGGATCCTTTTTCTTCAGGATGCGCGCCACCGTCTCGTCGGCCTTGGCGCCGGCGGGCACGTACTCACCCCTGGCAGGGTCGAAGCGCAACACCGCCTTGCCGTCCTTGCGATAGAAGCCGGCGCCGCTCTTCTGGCCCAGCGCGCCCCTGGCGATCAGCGTCGCGAACGATTCGGGCGTCGCGTACAGCGCGGCAAACGGATCGTCCTTCAGCTGGTCCTGCATCGTCTTCATCACGTGGCCGATCGTGTCGAGACCGACCAGGTCGGCGGTACGGAAGGTGCCCGACTTCGCGCGGCCCAGCTTCGCACCGGTGAGGTCGTCGACCACATCGAATCCGAGTCCGGCCCTGGCCGCCTCGGCCACGGTGGCGAACATGCCGAAGGTGCCGATGCGGTTCGCGATGAAGTTCGGCGTGTCCTTCGCACGTACGCAACCCTTGCCGAGCGTCGTCGTGAGGAAGGTCTCGAGCCGGTCGAGGATCGCGGGATCGGTATCCGGCGTCGCGATCAGCTCGACCAGGTGCATGTAGCGCGGCGGATTGAAGAAGTGCACGCCGCAGAAGCGCTTGCGCAGGCTCGGGTCGACTCCCGCGGACAACCGGCCGATCGACAGGCCGGAGGTATTGCTGGCGAAGATCGCCCCGGGGGCCAGGTACGGCGCAACCTTGCGGTACAGGTCGTGCTTCCAGTCCATCCGTTCGGCGATCGCCTCGATGACCAGGTCGCAGCCGCGCAGCAGCTCGAGGTCGTCGTCGTAGTTGGCCACCGCAATGTACGCGGCAAGCTCCGGGTGCCCGAGCGGCGCCGGATTGAGCTTCTTCAGCCCCTCGATCGCCTTCGTGACGACGCCATTCTTCGGGCCCTCGCGGGCCGGCAGGTCGAACAGCACCACGTCCACCTGCGCATTGACCAGCTGTGCGGCGATCTGCGCACCCATCACGCCGGCACCCAGCACGGCCGCCTTGCGTACGACGAAGTTGGTCGCCTCCTCGCTCCTTGCGCCGCTCTTCACGCCCTCGTTTGCCACGTCGCTACTCCTCGCGAATCCAGGTCTGCGTGCGCCCGAGCAGCGGCAGGCCGATGTAGCCGCGCACCTCGAGCTTCTTCCCGCCATCGATCAGCCGCATCTGGCTGCGGTAAACCTTGCCGTTGTTCGGATCGAGAATGTGCCCGCCGCCGTACAGCCCCGGCTCGGCACGGTCGGCCTGCATGCCGGTGACGATGGTCATGCCCTGCACCGGCTGGTCCTTGCGTTCGTCCGTGCACTTGTCACACACCGCATCCGTCTTGTCGGTCAGGATCTTCTCGATGCGTCCGCTCAGCACGCCGTCGCGCCCGGAGATCCGGATCAGCGCCTTGGGCTGCTTCGTTTCATCATCGATGTTCTTCCACAGTCCCAGCGGGGAGTCCATGGGAGCGGCGCGCAGCGCCGGAGCCGCCAGCGTGAGCGCAGCGGCGGCCAGCATCGGCGCGACGATTGCGCGCAGGCGGGAAGGTCGTGATGGCAGGTTCATGCGAGTCTTCTCCAGGTGGATCGCAATGTGGTTCAGAACAGTTCCACCTCGATGTCCATCAGCGAGGCGGCGCCCGAGCGCGCGCTGCGGATCAGCGAGGCGGTTTCGGGAAACAGGCGATCGAAGTAGAAGCGAGCCGTGGCCAGCTTGGAACGATAGACCGGATCGGCCGAGTCGGCATGATCCAGGGCGACGCGCGCCATGCGCGCCCAGAAGTAGCCCAGCACCAGGTGCCCGATCACGCGCAGGTAATCCACCGCAGCGGCCCCGGCCTCGTCGGCATTGGCGAACGCCTTCATGCCGATCTCCATGGTCAGCTTCTCGACCTTGCCGGCCAGGTCGGCAAGCGGATCGACGAACCGGGCCATCGCCTCATCGGTGCCCTCTGCCTCCACCAGCGCGCTCACCAGCTTGCCGAACTTGCGCAGCTTCGCGCCATTGTCGCCCAGCACCTTGCGCCCGAGCAGGTCGAGCGACTGGATGGTGTTGGTGCCCTCGTAGATCATGTTGATGCGCGCATCGCGCACGTACTGCTCCATGCCCCATTCGCGGATGTAGCCGTGGCCGCCATAGACCTGCATCGCCAGGTTGGTGGCGAGAAAGCCGTTGTCGGTCAGGAAGGCCTTCACGACCGGGGTGAGCAGCGCCAGCATGTCCTCGGCATCGGCGCGCGCTTGCGCATCCGGGTGGTGCTGCGCGATGTCGGCCTGCAGGGCGGTCCAGTACGCAAAGGCGCGCGAGCCTTCGGCATAGGCCTTCTGCGTGAGCAGCATGCGTCGCACGTCGGGGTGCACGATGATGGGATCGGCCGGCTGGTCGGGCTCCTTCGGACCAGTCAGGGAGCGCATCTGCCGGCGCTCCTTCGCGTAGTCGAGCGAGTTCTGGTAGGCGACTTCGGTGAGGCCGAGCGACTGCATGCCCACGCCGATGCGCGCTGCATTCATCATCACGAACATGGCCTGCAGCCCCTTGTTGGGCTGGCCGACCAGCCAGCCGATGGCGCCGTCGAGGTCCATCGCGCAGGTGGCGTTGGCGTGGATGCCCATCTTCTCCTCGATGCGGGCGCACTTGATGCCGTTGCGCGCACCCGGCGAGCCATCGTCGCCGGGCACGAACTTGGGCACGATGAACAGCGAAATGCCGCGCGTGCCGGCCGGCGCATCGGGCAGGCGCGCCAGCACCAGGTGCACGATGTTCTCCGACAGGTCGTGCTCGCCCGAGGAAATGAAGATCTTCGAGCCGCTGATCCGGAAGCTGCCGTCGCCCTGCGGTTCGGCCTTCGAGCGCAACAGGCCGAGATCGGTGCCGCAATGCGGCTCGGTCAGGCACATGGTGGCCATCCACTGGCCCGACACCAGCTTCGGCAGATAGAGCGCCTTCTGGGCAGGCGTGCCGTGCGCGTGCAGGCAGTCGTAGGCGCCGTGGGTGAGCCCCGGGTACATCGCCCAGGCCTGGTTGCCCGAGTTCAGCATCTCCTGGAAGGCGATGCCCACCACCATCGGCAGGCCCTGGCCGCCGTGTTCCGTGTCGCAGGTCAGCGTCGGCCACCCGCCAGCCTTGAACTGCTCCCAGGCGTGCCTGAAGCCGCTGGGAGTGGTCACCACCCCGTCGCCGGCGTAGTGGCACCCCTCTTCGTCACCGGAGCGGTTGAGCGGAAACAGCACCTCCGCGCAGAATTTGCCGCCCTCCTCCAGCACCTGGTCGATGATGTCGCGCCCGGTGTCGGCGTGCGCCGGCAGTTCCTTCAGCGCGCCTTCGACAGCGAGCACCTCGTGAAGCACGAACTGCATGTCGCGAAGCGGCGGGGTATAGCGAGCCATGTTGACTACTCCTGGTTCGGTCGGTGCGGATGCAGGGGAAGGGGGTCGGCGTGCCCGGAGCGCTTGCGCACGCCCGGGCGCTTGCGCGCTGCGGCCGGGGGCATCCGGCTTCGCCAGGCATCGATTGCGCGCTCGAAACTGCGGCGCGCGCGCGCCACGGCGTCGGGGTTGTTCAGCAGGCGATTGTCGTGATGCACCACGAGGATCACCCCATACAACTGAAAGACGAGTTGCTCGACATCCAGGTCGCCGGGCAGGTCGCCCAGTTCCACCGCCTGTTCGATGGCGCGCATCAGTTCGCGCTGCCAGGCGCGCACCATCGCGACCAGTTCATCGCGCACCGGGCCCGGCCGGTCGTCGTATTCGCTGGCGCCCGAGATCCAGATGCAGCCGCGCGGCGTCTCGAAGACGGTGAGATCGAGCCAGCGCTCGAAAATCGCACGCAGGCGCGGCAAGCCGCGCCTGGCCTTCAGGGCCGGCACCAGCACCTGGTCGACGAAGCGTCGCTCATAGGCCGCGAGCACGGCGATCTGCAGTTCCTCGCGCGAACCGAAGTGTGCGAACACGCCGCTCTTGGACATGTGCATGCGCTCGGCGAGCGAACCGATCGTCAG
>CAZXLV010000079.1:0-11474 GCA_964641405.1 uncultured Limnobacter sp.
ACATCGTAGTGGCCTGGCAAACCGCAAGAATATGCCGTGCCTCAGGCGGCTAACCCAGCCCGGAAGGCGCGTCGAAGGCGATGTCGCCATCGGGGACCGGTTCGCCGCGTGCCTGCAGCGCGGCAAAATCGAAATGGCCGCGGTCCATCAGGTGCGAGGGCGTCAGGCGCCCGAGCGCGGCGAAGATGTTCTCCACCCGCCCCGGGAAACGCCGCTCCCACTCGCGCACCAGTTGCTTGATCTCGCGCCGCTGCAGGTTTTCCTGCGAACCGCACAGGTTGCACGGGATGATCGGGAACTGTCGCCAGCGGGCATAGCTGGCGAGGTCTTCTTCCTTCACGTAGGCCAGCGGACGGATAACGATGTTGCGGCCGTCGTCGGAGACCAGCTTGGGTGGCATCGCCTTGAGCTTGCCACCGAAGAACATGTTCAGGAAGAAGGTCTCCAGGATGTCGTCGCGGTGATGACCGAGCGCGATCCGGGTGGCACCGAGTTCGCCGGCGACCCGATACAGGATGCCGCGGCGCAGGCGCGAGCACAGCGAGCACATGGTGCGCCCTGCGGGGATGACGCGCGTGACGACCGAGTAGGTGTCCTGCTTCTCGATGTGGAATGGCACGCCGACGCGGCTCAGGTAGCCGGGCAGCACGTCGTCGGGAAAACCGGGCTGCTTCTGGTCCAGGTTGACCGCCACGATGTCGAAGGGCACCGGTGCGCGCTCGCGCAAGGTGAGCAGCAGGTCCAGCAGTGCGTAGCTGTCCTTGCCGCCGGACAGGCAGGCCATCACGCGATCGCCCGGCCCGATCATGCCGAAGTCGCCGATGGCCTCGCCGGTGAGCCGCAGCAGCCGCTTGTGGAGCTTGTTGCGCTCGCGGGCCAGCTTCGACTCGTCGCGCGTTGCGGGCGCAGCCATCGTGTTCACGGCCGCCTCCAGACCTCGACTCGCACCGAGCGCGCCCGCGGCAAGGGCTGGGGCTTGGTCACCGACACCTTGAGCGCGCGCAGCCCGGGCAGCCGCGCGAGTTCGTCGGCCAGTTCGTTGCACAGCGTCTCGACCAGGCGGAAACGGCGGTCGCGTACAGTGCGCTCGACAGTCTCGACCACGCGCTCGTAGTTGACCGTTTCGGCCAGCACATCGTGGCGCGGTGCCCGGGTGGTGTCGGGCACGTACATCTCGACGTCGATGACGATCGGCCGCAGGCGCGCCTGCTCGCGGTCGTAGACGCCGAGGAAGCAGTCGATCTCGATGTCCTGCACCAGGATTCGGTAGCAGTCGTGATAGCGGTCCGGCATGCTGGATCCGTTCGGATGGGAGGGAAGAGGGGAAGCTGCTCAGTGCGAGGTGAGGCTGCTGCCGCCGTCGACGTTCAGTACCTGGCCCGTCACGTAGCTGTCGCCGGCAAGCAGGAAGGCAACCGCGCGCGCAAGGTCCAGGCCGGTACCGAGACGGCGCATCGGGATCGCCGCCAGCTTGGCAGCGCGCTCGCCCTCGCTGAACACCGCATTTTCCGGCCAGTCGAGCGAGCCGGGCGCCACCGCGTTCACCCTGACCTGCGGCGCCAGTTCGAGCGCCATGGCCCGCGTCAGGGCAACGATGCCGGCCTTGGCGGCGGTGTAGACGGCGAACTGGGGCAAGGGGCGCTCGGTGTGCACGTCGCAGACGTTCACGATGGCTCCGCCGTGGGCGCGCAGCCAGGGCACGGCCGCCTGGCTGGTGAACAGGGTCGCCTTGAGGTTGTCCTCGATGAGGGTCGACCACTGCTGCTCGTCGATGCTGCCGATCGGGGTGCGCAGGAAAGTGGAGGCGTTGTTCACCAGGGCGTCGAGGCGCCCCTTCCAGTGGCCGGCGGCCTCGACTGCGCGCACGCATTGCTGCGTCTGCGACAGGTCGGCCGCAACGGCCAGTGCCGAGCCGGGGCGCTGCTCGTCGAGTGACGCTGCCAGCCGGTTCGCGTCGGCCTGCGAGTGCCGGTAGTGCACCACCACGTCGTAGCCCTGCGCGTGCAGGTGACGCACGATGGCGGCACCGATGCGCCGCGCGGCGCCGGTGACGAGCACGACCGGATTCGGGTCCTTCGAGGCCATGGCGTCGGCAGTGTAAGCCATCCGGCCCGGGCTGGTACGATCCGCATTCCCACGCTGACGTCGCGGCTCATGCTCGCCTTCCTGCCCCCCACGATCCGCGCCCTGGTCGCGCTCCTCTTGCTGGTGGTCAACACGCTGTTCTGGTGCACGCTGCTGTTCGCTTTCTCGCTGGTGAAACTGGTCTTGCCGTTGCGGCCGGTGCGTGCGCTGGTCGACCCCCTGCTCAATGGCATCGCCACCGGCTGGATCGCCGGCAACAGTGCCTGGATGCGGCTGACCCAGCGCACCGACTGGAACGTGGACGGGCTCGACGGATTTGCCTTTCGTGGCTGGTACCTGGTCAGTGCCAATCACCAGACCTGGGTCGACATCTTCGTGCTGCAGCATCTGTTCAACCGCCGCATTCCGCTGCTGAAGTTCTTCCTCAAGCGCGAGTTGATCTACGTCCCGGTGATGGGCCTGGCCTGGTGGGCGCTGGATTTCCCGTTCATGCGCCGTCACTCCGAGCAGTACCTGCGCAAGCATCCCGGCAAGCGCCTGGAAGACCTCGAGACCACGCGCCGCGCCTGCGCCCGGTTCGCCCTGGTGCCCACCAGCGTGATGAACTTCGTCGAGGGCACCCGCTTCACCGCCGCAAAGCACAGCGCGCAGCGCTCGCCGCACGTACACCTGCTCAAGCCGAAGGCGGGCGCACTGGCACTGGCGCTGATCGTGCTGGGCGACCGTTTCGACTCGCTGGTCGACGTCACCATCGTCTATCCGGATGGTCCGCCGAGTTTCTGGCAGTTCCTGCGCGGCGACGTGAAACGGATCATCGTGCGCGTGGCGCGCGAGCCGATTCCGAAGGAATTCCGCACCGGCGACTACCTGGCGGACACTCGCCTGCGCAAGCGGGTGCAACGCTGGCTGCACGATCTGTGGCAACGCAAGGACGAGCGCATCACGGCGCTGCTCGCGGCGGCGACACCCGGTGCGAGGCCCGATGCCTGAGGCGTTCCCGGCGCCCGACGCGCCGGCCCTCGAGGCCTCGCGGGCGCTGGTGCAGCGCGTCGAGGCGGCCATCGCGGCGGCGGGGGGCTGGATCGGCTTCGATCGCTACATGCAGATGGCCCTGTATGAGCCGGGCCTGGGCTACTACTCAGGGGGCAGCCGCAAGTTCGGCGCCGACGGCGACTTCGTCACTGCGCCGGAACTGACGCCGCTGTTCGGTGAATGCCTGGCCGCGCAATGCGCGCAATGGTTCGCTCATTGCCCTGCCGAACTGCTGGAGTTCGGCGCCGGATCGGGTGCCCTGGCCGCACACCTGCTCGTTGCACTGGCGGCCATCGGTGCAGCGCCGCAGCGCTACCGCATCGTCGAATTGTCGAGCGAGTTGCGCCAGCGCCAGCGCCGCACGCTGGCCGAGCAGGCGCCCGCCTTGCTCGGGCGCGTCGAATGGCTCGACGCCTTGCCGCCGCACATCGAAGGCGTGGCGCTGGCCAACGAGGTGCTCGATGCCATGCCGGTGCGCCTGTTCGTGTTGCGTCACGGCTCGGTCCTCGAGCGCGGCGTGGTGCGCGCGCCGGCGGGCAGCGGCCTGGCCTTCGACGATCGGCTGGCCGACGCCGCGTTCTCGCAGCGCGTGGCCGAAGCGCTCGGCCAGGCGTGGAACGAGCGCTGCGGCGATCGCCTGGACGGCATGCAGGCCGGTGAGAGGCAGGCCGGTGACTACGTCTCCGAACTCGGCGAGCAGGCGCAGGCCTGGGTCGAGACGGTCGGATCGCGCTTGCAGCGCGGTGCGATGCTGCTCATCGACTACGGCTTCCCGCGCGCCGAGTACTACCATCCCGAGCGCTCGATGGGCACGCTGATGTGCCATTACCGTCATCGTGCACATACCGATCCGTTCCGGTGGCCGGGACTGCAGGACATTACGGCGCACGTCGATTTCACTGCGCTGCATCGGGCGGCGCGGCGTGCCGGACTGGACACCCTGGGCTATACCTCGCAGGCCCGTCTGCTGCTCGATTGCGGGCTGCTCGATCGCCTTGCCGCGCTGCCGCGCGATGACCCGCGTGCGTGGACGCTCCAGTCGCGGTCGGTCGGGCGACTACTGTCGGAAGCCGAAATGGGCGAACTGTTCAAGGCCATCGCGTTCGGGCGCAATGTCCCCGACGACGCGCTCGGCTTCGCCACGCGCGACCGGCGCGGCGCGCTCGACTGACCGGCGTCGATGCTGAAGTGGTTGCTGGTGGTGGTGGTTGCACTGGTGCTGTTTTCGGGCCTGATGCCCTGCTTGCGGCGCCTCGGCATCGGCCGCCTGCCGGGTGACTTCGAATTCCGTGCCTTCGGGCGCGAGTGGTCGCTTCCGCTTGCTTCGACGCTGCTGTTGTCGCTGCTGGCGGCGCTGCTGGCGCGCCTGCTCTGAGGCTCAGGCCAGTGCCGCGGCGACCGCCGTCACGCGCGCGGCGTGCACCGCTTCGCGAATGCCGCTGGTCGAACCGGCGTGCGCGCGCACGACGGCGCCGGCGTCCACCGAGCGAAAGGCCTGCGCGGCATGGCGCAGGCGCGCAGCCTGCGGATAGGGGCTGGCCTCATGCCCGCGGCGCCCGCGCCAGCCGGCTTCACACGCGGCGATGACGTCTTCGAGCCGATCCGGCTTGCGCAGCACGTCGAGGCGCTCGAGCAGGCAGGTCAGCGTGGCGGCACGCAATTCGAGCGCACGATGGATCAGTCCGTGCTCGCGCGCGACCAGGCGTGCCAGCTCGTGGTGTTCGACCGGCACGCGCAGGCGCTTGCACAGCGTGTCGAGCAGCGCCACCGAGCGCGCCTCGTGGCCGATGTGGCGCGGCCACTGCGCGGGTGCGGTCGTGCCCTTGCCGAGGTCATGGGTGAGCGCCGCAAACCGCACGCCGAGTGGCGCCTCGTTGGCGGCTGCATGGTCGATCACCATCATCACGTGCACGCCGGTGTCGATCTCCGGGTGGTGCTCGGGCGGCTGCGGCACGCCCCACAGGCGGTCCAGTTCGGGCATCACGCGCGCCAGGGCACCGCACTCGCGCAGGATCGCGAACATGCGTGAGGGATGGCGTTCCATCAGGCCGCGCGAGATCTCCTGCCAGACCCGCTCGGGCACCAGTGCGTCGGCCTCGCCGCGCGCCACCATGGCGCGCATCAGCGCAAGCGTTTCGGGTGCCACGCCGAAGCCTGCGAAGCGTGCCGCAAAACGTGCCAGGCGCAGGATGCGCACCGGGTCCTCGGTGAACGCCGGCCCGACGTGGCGCAGCACGCCGGCGCGCAGGTCGGCCTGGCCGCCGTGTGGGTCGATCAGCGTGCCGTCGGCGGACAGGGCCATGGCGTTGATGGTCAGGTCGCGACGGGCGAGATCGTCCTCCAGCGTCACATCCGGCGCGAAGTGCACGGAAAAGCCGCGATAGCCGGCAGCGGTCTTGCGTTCCGTACGCGCCAGCGCATATTCCTCGTGCGTCTCGGGATGCAGGAACACCGGAAAATCACGCCCGACCGGCTGGAAGCCGAGTTCGACCAGCATTTCCGGGGTCGCGCCCACGACCACCCAGTCGTGGTCGCTGCTCGCCAGGCCAAGCAAGCGGTCGCGAACCGCGCCGCCGACCTGGTAGATCTTCATCGCGGCGGGGCCTGCGCGGCGGCGTGCTCAACGACGCGCGCGTTCACGCTCGTCGCCCAGGCGCGAGGGTGCCCGCCGCAGGTAGGCTGGAGCCACGGCGCCGATCGGCGTCGGCACGATGCCCAACACGTCGGCAATCGGGCCTTGCGCGACGTTGTCGATGCGCATCGAATCGAAATTGTCCCGCGACATCAGCGGTGGCCCGGGGAGAAGTTCGAGCAGCATCGCCTGCAGGCGTCCCAGCGAGTCGGGCAGGCCGATGACCGGACGTGCATGACCGGAATAACGTCCGGCCAGCCTGACCAGTTCGCGCAGCGTGTACACGTCGGGGCCAGCCAGTACATAGCAGGCACCGATCGCTGCGGGCAGATCGAGCGCCGCGGCGAAGCCGCTGGCGACATCGCCCACGTAGACCGGTTGCAGCCTTGCCCCGGCGCGCCCCAGTGCCACCACCGGCAGCCAATCCTGCAGGCGTGCGAACAGGTTCAGGAAGCGATCGTCGGGACCGAACACCACCGAGGGGCGAAAGATGGTCCAGTCGAGGTCGCTTGCCTCGCGCACTGCGCGCTCGCCAGCCGCCTTCGAGCGCAGGTACATCGACGGCAGCGAGCGCTCGCCGCCTGCCTGCACGCCCAGCGCCGACATGTGCAGCAAGCGACGCACCCCGGCGGCGGTGCAGGCCGACGCGATGCGCGCGGGCAGGCGCACGTGGGCCTGCTCGAACTGCCTGCCCCAGGGCGAGGCATTGCTCCCGTGCAGGATCCCGACCAGGTTGATCACGGCATCGCTGCGCGCCACCAGTGCTGCCAGCGTGGCGTCGTCGTGAATGTCGGCCTCGACCACCTCCACGGTGGGCAGCAGCAGCAGGTGCCGTGCGCGCTCGGGGCGGCGCGTGGGGACCAGCACGCGTCGACTCGCGCTGGACAAGCGGCTGGCGATGTGACTGCCGATGAAGCCGCTGCCGCCGAGCAGCAGGATGCGCGTGTGGATCATGGCAGGTCGGTGGGTGTGGATGGCTGGGGCGACACCTTGCCGAGCCGGGCCTTGAGCGATTGGGGCCGTCCCGAGAACAGGGCCGCGTAGACGTTGGCGTTGGCGAGCACCTTCTTGACGTAATCGCGTGTCTCGCTGAACGGGATGATCTCGGCGAAGATGGCCCCCTCGACCGCCTGCGGCAGGCTGGCGCGCCAGTTGCGCGGTCGCCCCGGGCCTGCGTTGTAGGCCGCCGAGGCCAGCAGCGGCGAGCCCTCGAGGTCATCGAGCACGCTGCGCAGGTAGAAGGTGCCGAAGCGCAGGTTGGTCGGCAGGTCGTGAAGCTGGGCGAGCTGGAAGTCGCGCTCGCCCAGCTTGCGCGCGATCCAGCGCGCCGTCGCCGGCATGATCTGCATCAGCCCCTGCGCGCCGGCCCATGAGCGCGCGTCCATCACGAAGCGTGACTCCTGCCGGATCAGCCCGTACACCCAGGCCGGATCCAGGCCGCGCGCGGCGGCCACGGGCTCGAGTTCGTCCAGGAAGGGCGAGACGTAGCGCAACTGGAAATCGTGTTCCAGGCGCGTGCGCTCGGCGGTGTTCACACAGCGATCCAGTACCTTGCGCTGGCATGCCCACTGAGCGGCCGCGAGCAATTGTCGGTCGTTCATGCCGCGCAACTGGAAGTTCCACTCGCGATTGCCCTCCAGGCGCAGCCCGATCTCGTAGAACTTCAGGGCGCGCGCAAAGCCGGCGTTGCGTTCCGGCTCGGCCAGTTCGGCATCTGTCGGCGCTTCGGCACGCGCCGGCGCGACAGTGAGTTGACCAAGGTCCTCGGCTGCCAGTTGCCCATAGAATCCATAGCGGCCCGCCAGGCTGCGCAGCAGGGTCTCGGCACGAGTCGCTTCGCCGGCGTCCTGCAGCGCGCGCGCAAGCCAGTAGGTCCAGGCGGGATCGCTGCGCCCGTCTTCCGACATGCGCTCGATGACCGCGCGCAGCGTTGCCCAGTCCCGCTCGCGCAGCGCCGCACGCGCCAGCCATGGCCAGGTTTCATCGCTGGCCGGCGCATCGAGGGCCAGGCGTGTCCATTCCAGGGCGGCCGGCGCCAGGCGGCGCATGCCGGAAGCCGCAATCTGCGACCATACGAAGGCCCGGTCGGCCTTCTTCAGGGGCGTTGCATCGGCCTTCAGGCGTGCTGCTGCCGTGTCGGGATCGCTGCGCGCCAGGCGGCTGAAGGCGATCAGCGTGAGATCGCGCCCGGTTGCCACGGTCAGCGACTTGGCCGGACTGGACAGTGCCAGCGCCACCGCCGCCGGGTCCAGCGCGAGCAACTCGGCGGTGCGGCGTACCGCATCGGATGAATTGGCTTCGAGCGCCACCAGCAGGCGCGCGCGCAGGTCGGCCGGCGACAGGGCTCCCGAGCGCGCCTGCGCCTCCAGCAGCGCCCCGCAGGCCTCGCCGAAACTGCGCACCGAAAAAAGCTTCGTGCGCGCCTCGGGTGGCGGTGTCTGGCCGCGCCTGGCCTGGCCTAGCCAGGCGTAGCAATGCACCTGGTCGTCATCGCGCAGGATCCACTTCGGATACTGCTCGTCGAAGGTGCTCCAGAGTTCGCGCTGGCCGAGATCGAGCAACCAGTCGCGCCTCAGCAGGTCGGCGACCAGCGTGCCATCGTGCTGCGCCAGGAACTCGCGGATGGCCGCGTCGGCGCCACCGGATTGCGCGTCGGGATCGGGTGCCTGCAACCGCAGGCGCAGGCGCCAGAAGGCGAGATAGTCGGCCAGCGGGTGACCGGTCGCCAGCGCGGCGGCGGCCTCGAAGCGCTTCGGGTCGTTTCTGGTGAAGGCTTCACGTGCCGCTACCAGCGCCTCGTCGGCGTTCATCGTGGCAACGCTGGTCGCTGCCGGGGTGCGCGTCCGGGCGTGCGCCGGCGCTGCGGCAGACAGGCCGATCAGTCCTACAATCGCAGCGACTGCGGCAGCGACCGCGGTCCGGTGTCCCATCGACGACGACTCACACAACGCATGGGCCGCGCCCCGCGGCCCCCAGAGGGAAATCCTGAATTTGAGCATACCACGCAGCGTTACCGACGATCCCGGGCGACGTGCGGCGCGCAACAGCTTGCTGGCACGCCGCGCAACGATCACCGCGGATGCGCGCCGCATCGCCGATGCTGCCATGGTCGCGCGACTCGATGAAAAGATCGCCGTGCACCGCCGCCGCAGCGCCCTGGTGCTGGGTGCGTACTGGCCGGTGCGCGGCGAACCCGACCTGCGTGATGCGCTGGCGCGCTGGCATGATGGCGGGTGGACCATTGCGCTGCCACGCGTGGTGGCTGCCGGGCGCTCGCTCGAGTTTGGCCGCTGGGCGCCCGGCTGGTCGATGCGCGACGCACAGTTCGGCATTCCGGTTCCCGAGCCCTTCGAGCCGCTGCGACCCACCCTGCTGCTGGTGCCCTGCGTCGGCTTCGACGCGCGCTGCTACCGGCTCGGCTACGGTGGCGGATACTACGATCGCACGCTCGAGGCGCATGCGGTGGCGACCATCGGCGTGGCCTACGACAGTTGCGAAATCGAGGCCTTCCGGCCGGGCGCACACGACCGGCGGCTGGACGCAATCGTCACCCAGACGCGATGCCTGGTGGCGGGCTGATCGCGGCCGCCCGATTGCGATTCAGGCACCACTCGGCAAGACGCTCGGCCGGCAGCGCGCGCGACAGGTGCCAGCCCTGCGCCCGGTCGCAGCCGAGGCTGTGGAGCAGCTCCAGCGTGCCGGCGTCTTCGACGCCCTCGGCGATGGCGTGCAGACCGAAGGCGTGCGACAGGCCGACCAGGGCCCGCACGATGCGCAGGTCCGCGGCTTGCTGCCGCGCGTGCCGCACGAAACTCTGGTCGATCTTGAGTTCGTCGAGCGGGAACTGGCGCAGGTAGTTCAGCGATGAATAGCCGGTGCCGAAGTCATCGATCGACAACCGGCAGCCAAGGTCGCGCAACTGATGCGCAATCCCGATGGCGGTGCGCTCGTTGCGCACCAGCGCGCTTTCGGTCAGCTCCAGCGTCAGGCTGCTCGCCGCCTGGCCCCAGGTGTCGAGCGCGCGCGCGACAAGCTGCGGAAACGAGCCGTCCGACAGGGTGAGCGCCGACAGGTTGATGGCGACCGTGATTTCGACCCCGCCCGCCGTCCAGCCGGCACGCTGTCGCAGGGCGGTATTGAGCGCGAAATGCGTCAGCTGGTCGATCAGGCCGCGCTCTTCGCAAACCGATGCGATGGTCGATGGGTCGACGATGCGTCCATCGGTGCGCCGCCAGCGAATCAGCGCTTCGACCGTATCGCAGCGCCCGCTGCGCAGGTCCACCTGGGGCTGGTAATGAAGCTCGAGTTCGTTGGCCTCGAGCGCCCGGTGCAGGTCGCGCTCGACGTCATCGCGCCGTAGCGGCAAGCTCCTGGCGGCGTGCACGCACACGATCTCCAGCCTCGATTCGCTCGCCTGCGCGCGCGTGGCAGCGTCGGAGGCGGTGGCCAGCAAGCCCATCGATTCGCAGCGCACCTCGCGCGCCGCCCAGGCGCCACCGATGGAAGGGCGCAGTTGCACGCTCCGCCCGTTCCCGGCTTCGATCGGGCGGCGTAGCGCCTGCAGCAGGGCATGGGCAGCCAGTTCCGCCAGCGCCTCGCTGGGCAACTCGGCAAGCATCACCCAGAGCTCTTCGTGCGACGCGAATGCGTAGCGGTCTTCGGGTCGCAGCAGCGCCTGCACACGCGCGGCGATCTCGTCGCGCACGGCGCGGCCGGAGTCGTCCTGCGCCAGCGCCAGCAACCGATCCGGACGATTCAGCGCCACCACCAGCAGCACCTGGCGCGATTCGACGCCCGGTCCCATGCGCTGGTCCAGTCGGCGCAGCAATTCGTCCGGGGCCAGCGGCCCCGCTGCCGCCGCGCCCGGCGCTTCAGCGATCCGGTTCGACGGCGACGGCTGGGGCGGCATAGTACTCGCGCAGCTTCAGCCCGTAGGCGCCTGCCGACAGCCCGCGCACGATACGGATCTGGCGATGCTCGCGATCCTTCGGTCGGGTCAGCAGGTCGCACTCTACCGGCGTGCCCAGCGGTGACTTGTCGGCGGCGGTGAGTAGCAGCACGCGCGGTTCGAGCCGTCGCACCCGGTTGTGCGCCAGCACCACGCCGACCTCGCCGGTGGAGAGCTCGACCAGGCTGCCGACCGGAAAGATGCCGATGGCCTGGACGAACTGCTCGACCAGCGATTCGTGGAAGGAAGTGCCGGCCCATTCGTACAGGTTCATCAGTGCGTCCTGGGCGGCCGAAGCGTTCGCATAGGGGCGCGCGGTGATCAAGGCTGCAAAGCTGTCGGCGATCGCCGTCATGCGGCCGTAGATGCCGATCTCGTCGCCCTTGAGCCCCTTTGGATAGCCACTGCCGTCGAGTCGTTCGTGATGCTGGGCGATGCCCTGCAACACCGGCTCGGCCAGCGGCCGGTCCTGGGTGAGCACCTCCAGTCCGAGTCGAACGTGCTCCTTGATGACGTTGTGCTCGGAGGGCGTGAGCATGCCGGGCTTGTCCAGCAGTGCGCGCGGCAGCCTGGTCTTGCCGACGTCGGCGAGCATGCCGATCATGCCCAGTTGTGCCAGTTCGCGGCGTGGAAAGCCGAGGTGGCGACCCAGCGCCACGAGGTAGAGCGCCACCTTCACGCCGTGCAGGTAGGTGTCGTGATCCTCTTCGCGCAGGCGTGCCACCCACATCAGGGCGTCGGGGTTGTCGACCATGCTGTCGACCATGTCGTCGACGG
>CAZXLV010000080.1:0-11375 GCA_964641405.1 uncultured Limnobacter sp.
GCGAGGCAGGCGCCGGAACCCCGGCGAAGCCGGGGCGCAGCCACGGCACGCCGCAGCGCGCTCGGCCTCACCGGTCAGGGCGCACCGGCGCAGCCAGCCAGGAGCGCTTGCGCCCAGGCCCCTGCGCCGCCCGCATCCGCCCAGGCGCCCACGCGCCGGGAACATTCAGCGGCGCCGCGCCTGGATGACGCCGGGTACCTCGCGCACGGCCGCCAGCGTGCGCGCCAGTTGCGTCGCGTCCTGCACCTCCACCGTGAACCGCATGCTCGCCACCTGCTGGCGCGACAGGGTCTGCACCCCTACCACGTTCAGGCGATCGCGCGCCAGGATCTCGGTGATGTCGCGCAGCAGGCCCGGTCGATCGACGGCGCGCACCTCCACGTCGGCGGGAAAGCGCCGCGCCTGCGGATCACCGCTGCGCAGTGCCTGCGCGCTCCAGGCGGTATCGATCACCCGCTCGGGCGCCTGGTCGGCCATGCGCGCAAACGTGGCGCAGCCCTCACGATGCACCGATACGCCACGCCCCTTGGTCACGAAGCCCACGATCGCATCGGGCGGCAGCGGGCGGCAGCAGCGCGCGAGCTGCGTCATCAGCGAATCGATGCCGACCACCAGTACCCCGTCGCCACGTCCGCTCGCCTGGCTGGGCCGCCGGCGCGCATTGACCAGCGCCGTTTCGTCGAGCAACTCGCCAGTGGCCGCAGCGCCGGCGTTCGTCGCCGCGCCGGCGCCACGCGCAGCGCTCGCTGGCCGGCGCACCGCCTCCTCCAGTTGGCGCAGCCCGATCTCTTCGCGCGCCACGGCCACGAACATCGGCGCTGCGGCGTCGAATCCCAATCGGCGCGCCAGTTCCTCGAAGGCCAGCGCAGTGCGCCCCTCGCGCTGCAGGATGCGCTCGACGCGCTCGCGCCCGCTCGCCGTGTCGCGCGCCAGTTCCAGTGCGTTGAACCACTGGCGCACCTTGGCGCGCGTGCGCGCGCTGTGCACGTAGCCCAGTTGCGCATTGAGCCAGTCGCGCGACGGGCCTTCGTGGCCGGTCTCCTTGGCCGCGATGATCTCCACCGTCTGGCCGTTCTGGAGCGCCGTGTGCAGCGGCACCATCTGCCCGTCCACGCGTGCGCCACGGCAACGGTGGCCCAGGCTGGTGTGCACGTGGTAGGCGAAGTCGATCGGCGTGGAGCCGGCCGGCAGTTCGATCACGCGCGCCTGCGGCGTCAGCACGTAGATGCGCTCTTCGGCGTGCGGCGCCGGCCCCGCCTGCGTGACCTGGCCGCTGCCCAGCGCCTGTCCCACTTCGCGCTGCCAGGCCAGCAACTGGCGCATCCAGGCGATCTGCTGCTCGTGGCCGGCATCGGCGCGGGCGGCGTGCTCGCTACCCGATGGGCCCGACGCGCCCTCCTTGTAGCGCCAGTGCGAGGCCACTCCGTACTCGGCGAAGCGATGCATCTCGCGGGTACGGATCTGCACCTCCAGCGGGCGCCCGTCGTCGGCCAGCACCACCGTGTGCAGCGAGCGATAGCCGTTGGGCTTGGGCCGGGCAATGTAGTCGTCGAACTCCTCGGGAACCTGGCTCCACATTGCGTGCACGACCCCGAGCGCCACGTAGCATTGCGACACCGTCTCGACGATCACGCGCAGGCCGCGCAGGTCGCTGATTTCCTCCAGTGCCCGCCGCTTGCTGCGCATCTTGTTGTAGATGCTGTACAGGTGCTTGGGCCGGCCGCTGACTTCGGCGGGCACACCGGAGGCGGCAAGCGCCTCGCGCACGCGCCCGATGGTGGTCTCGACGAAGGCCTCGCGCTCGACACGGCGCTCCTCCAGTTCAGCGGCCAGCCGGCGGTAGGTGTCCGGGGCGATGCTGCGGAATGCGAGGTCCTCGAGCTCCCACTTCAGTTGCCACAGCCCCAGCCGGTTCGCCAGCGGCGCCAGTACCTCCAGCGTCTCGCGGGCGATCGCCTCGTCGGGCGCACGGCGCTGGGCGGCGTGATATCGAAGCGTGCGCAGTCGCGAGGCCAGTCGAAGCAGTACCACGCGGATGTCGCTCGCCATGGCGAGCATCATCCGGCGCAGGACCTCGGGCTGGCCGGCGGCAGCCGCACCCGGGGCGGCATGCAGTTCGCGCAAGCGCAGGATCTGGCGCATGCCATCGACCAGTCGCGCCACCTCGGCGCCGAAGTGCGCCTCGATGTCGCGAATCGGCATGCGCTCGGCGGGTGCCACCAGGGCGCCGGCCACCTGCGAGGTCACGTCGGCGTCGATGTCGCGCAGGATCGCGATCGTCGCGCGTGCGTGCTCGAGGTAGCTCTCGCCGCTGCGCGCGGCCGCACCGTCGATGCGCCCGCTCGCCCATGCCAGGGCATCGGCGACGCGTTCGGTCACCGGCGCGGACGGCGACTGCAAGGTCGCCGCCTCCCTCGACGCGCCCGCCCTCGATGCCCCCCTGACCATTACCGCCTCACTTCCAAAACCGGGTAGCCTCCGGCAGTCCGGGCGGCATACCCGCTACGCCCGATTATAGGCATCGAATCCTTACCCCTTGCCACCTCTTTCGACCCCCTTTTCCACCGCCTTCTCCATGTTGCGCAGACTCCTGGGTCGTGCCCGCCCCGAACCGATCGACGCCGAGCGCTGGCAGCGGATTTCGGCCGATCTCCCTTTTCTCGGCCATCTGGATGAGGCGCAGCGCACGAAACTCAAGTCGCAGTGCGAGGCCTTCCTCGCCGGCAAGCAATTCAGCGGCGCGGCCGGCTTCCTCATCGACGACGACGTGCGCGTGGCCGTCGCCATCCAGGCCTGCCTGCCCAGCCTCGAACTACCCTTAAGCGGACAGCACGACTTCGTGGAGATCATCGTCTACCCGGATCGCTTCATGGTGCCGCGCCGCCAGGTCGACGAGGCAGGCGTCGTGCACGAGTCCACCGACGAACTTGCCGGCGAGGCCATGCACGGCGGTCCGGTGGTGCTGTCATGGCCCGACGCCGATCCGGCCTCGCGTCACATCGGCTACAACGTGGTGATCCATGAGTTCGCACACAAGCTCGACCTGCTCGATGGCGACGCCGATGGCGCGCCGCCGATGCCGGCGGCGCTGCGCGAGCGCTGGGCGCGCACCATGCGCGGCGCCTATGAAGACTTCTGCCTGTCCCTGGAGCGCATCGAAGCGTCGATCCCCCGCCACATCGACCCCGAATCACCCGCGGCCGACCGCTGGTACGAACGCTTGCCGCTGGATCCTTATGCAGCCACCGATGCGGGCGAGTTCTTCGCGGTCGTGGCCGAGGCCTTCTTCACCGACCCGGCCACCCTGAATGCCGCGTATCCGGAGGTCTACACGCTCTTGCGGGAATATTTCCGGCAGGATCCGGTACGCACCACAGACACGCCTCACCTGCCCGGTTGACCGGCTGAAGCGGACCCCCGTCGGTCCACAACACAGATTCCTGTTGATCGCAAGTGCAATGCCGGCCTGTTTCGCCTATGCTTTATTCCCCGT
This sequence comes from uncultured Limnobacter sp., assembly GCA_964641405.1. Taxonomy (GTDB): domain Bacteria; phylum Pseudomonadota; class Gammaproteobacteria; order Burkholderiales; family Burkholderiaceae_E; genus Zeimonas. Next base: position 3,494 of record CAZXLV010000080.1, read on the forward strand.
CGGTGCGTCGCTGACGCTCACGCGGCAGCATCACCCGCACGTGCGGTTTGTCATAACGCCCGTACCGCCAGTCATGCAGCATTGACCGATTGTGCGTGAAGCCGCCACCAGAAGCGATCGATGATCAGACTGTTCAATCACTACCTCTCGCTGCGCGTCCTGTTGCTGACGCTGGTCGAGGCAATGGTGCTGTTCCAGTCGATGGTTCTCGGCTTCGAGATCCGTTTCCTCGACCAGTCGCTGCCGCTGCCGGTGCTCGAAGCGGGGCTGTTCACCCTGGTGATGCTGCTGATGATGACCGGCCTGGGCCTGTACGAAGCGCAAGCCGAACCGTTCCGCGTGACCGTGCAGCGCCTGGTCGTGGCCTACAGCCTGTCGTTGCTGGTGATGAGTGCGGTCTTCTACCTGTTCCCCGACACCTACGTCGGGCGTGGCGTGTTCGCGGTGACATCGGTGTTCGCGGTGACCGGCGTGCTGCTGATTCGCGCCATGTTCTTCCGTGTCACCGACATCGGGCTGCCCAAGCGCCGCGTGCTGGTGCTGGGCAATGGCGACGACGCCGAGCAGATCATCCGCTTCCTGCATGATGGCGGACGCGGCCACACCATCCAGTACGCCGGGCTGTACCCGGTGGTGTCCGAGCGCGACACGCCCGATGACGAGCGCCACTTCACCCATGAGCACCTGCTGCGCACGGTCAGGGAACTGCGTGTATCCGAGGTGGTGCTGGCGGTGCGCGAACGGCGCGGCGGCGTGCTGCCGCTGCGCCAGTTGCTCGACTGCAAGCTCAGGGGCGTGCGCGTGATGGACCTCACCTCGTTCTACGAGCGCGAAATGGGCGTGCTGAAGATCGACAACCTGCGCGCAAGCTGGCTGATCTTCAGCGATGGCTTCGAGCAGGGCCTGGTGCGCGACATGATCAAGCGCTCCTTCGACGTACTGGTGAGCCTGATGCTGCTCGCGGTGGCGCTACCGGTGCTGCTGGTGGCGGCGCTGGCAATCGTCATCGAGAGCGGCCGGCCGGTGTTCTACCGGCAGGACCGCGTCGGCCAGGCCGGCCGGACGTTCACCATCCTGAAGCTGCGCACCATGGTGCAGGACGCCGAGAAGGACGGCAAGCCGCGCTGGGCGGGGCAGGATGATGTGCGCATCACCGCGATGGGTCGCATCCTGCGTCGCACGCGCATCGACGAACTGCCGCAGCTCTTCAACGTGTTGCGTGGCGACATGAGTTTCGTCGGCCCGCGCCCCGAGCGCCCGTTCTTCGTGCGCCACCTGCTCGAAGACATTCCCTACTACGACGTGCGCCACAGCGTCAAGCCCGGCGTCACCGGCTGGTCGCAGGTGCGCTATCCGTACGGCGCCTCGGTCGAGGATTCGCTCGCCAAGCTGCAATACGACCTCTACTACGTGAAGAACCATTCACTGTTCCTCGACCTGCTGATCCTCGTCGACACCGTGCAGGTGGTGCTGCTGGGCAAGGGGGCGCGCTAGCGCCAGGCTTCCGGATGGATCCGCGTTCGCTGGGCATCATCGGCTTCGCGGCCGCCACCTTCGCGTGGCTGTTGCTGGCCGCGCTGCTCTACGCCCGCGGCGCGCCCGGCCGCAACGGACGCTTGCTGCTGGCCGCGACGCTGGCCCAGGTCGCCTGGGCAGCCACCATGACCCTGGCACTGGTTCCGCTGGACGCGGCGATCGCTGCCACGGGCACCCTGGAGGCGCTTCGCGACCTGGCCTGGATCATCGTGCTGCTGCAGCTCATCCCTGCCAGCGCCCGGCGAACCGGCAACAACGAGAGACTCGAGGGAAACCGACTCGCTGCGATGATCGCCGTGGTGGTGCTGGCGATCGCGTCGATCGCCGCCGATTTCCTCGCCGCCGGCGCGAACCTGGTATTCGCCACCCGGACATTGCTGGCGGTAGTCGGACTGGTCAGCCTCGAGCAGGTGTATCGCAATACCCCGACGACACGCCGCTGGGCACTGAAATTCCTGACCATCGCCCTGGCGGCGATGTTCGGTTTCGACCTGCTGATGTACAGCGACGCGATGCTCTATGCGCGCATCAACGGCGCCTGGTGGATCACGCGCGGCTTTGCCAACGCGCTGCTGGTGCCGCTGATGGCGGTGACGGCGGCACGCAACCCGCAGTGGAAGCTCGACATCAGCGTTTCGCGCCGCGTCGTCTTTCATTCGGCGGCGCTGTTCGGCGCCGGCGCCTACCTGGTGCTGGTGGCCGCCGGCGGTTACTACATCCGCTACTTCGGCGGGCAGTGGGGCGAGGTTGCGCAGGCGCTGGTGGCGTTTGGCGCCATCGTCGGGCTGCTGGTGATCCTGGCCTCCGGCTCGATTCGCGCGCGGCTGCGGGTGTTCCTGTCGAAACACTTCTTCTCGTACCGCTTCGACTATCGCGACGAATGGCTGCGACTGACCCGCACGCTGGCCGAGCGCGACTACACCGAGGGCACGGCCCAGGACCTGCCGGTACGGGTGGTGCGCGCCCTGCTCAGCCCGGTCGAAAGCCCGGGCGGCGGCCTGTGGCTGCGTGATGGTGATGACTATCGCTTCGCAGCCGGCATCCCGCAACGTGGACCGCATCCGGTCATTGCCGCCGATGCGCCGCTGCTGAACTTCCTGCGCGAGCGCGACTGGGTGATCGAAATCGACGAGTGGCGCGCCCATCCAGAACGCTACGACGGCATGGCGCTGCCCGACTGGCTGTCGGCGCAGGCGGAAGCGTGGCTGATCGTGCCGCTGCTGCTCGAGCAGGAGTTGCTCGGCTTCATGTTGCTGTCGCGCCCGCTTGCGCCGCTCGCCGTCGATTGGGAAGTGCGCGACCTGCTCAAGACCGCTGCCCGCCAGGCGGCAAGCTACGTCGGCGTGCAGCGTGCGGTCGAGGAACTGGTGCAGGCGCGCCAGTTCGAGTCGTTCAATCGCATGTCGGCCTTCGTGGTGCACGACCTGAAGAACCTGGTCGCGCAACTGGGCCTGATGACGAAGAATGCGCACCGCCATCGCGACAATCCGGAATTCCAGGCCGACATGCTGGCCACCGTCGAAAATGTCATGGAGCGGATGCAGGGACTTCTGCTTCAATTGCGGGCTGGTGCGCGCCCGGTGGAGCCGCCGTGGCCGGTGTTGCTGGGCGAGACGCTGACCCAGGCCGTGGCCGCCAGGCGCGGCTTGCGCCCGGAGCCCTCGATCGAGATCGACGATGCGGTAGCGCAATATACGGTGCTTGCGCATCGCGACCGTCTGGAGCGCGTGATCGGCCATCTGGTGCAAAACGCCGCCGAGGCCACCGGCCCGTCGGGCATGATCCAGGTTCGCGCTCGTCGCGAGGGTACCGAGGCCCTGATCGAAGTGGAGGACGACGGAAAAGGCATGAGCGAGGACTTCGTACGAGGTCGACTGTTTCGTCCGTTCGTCTCGAGCAAGACGCATGGCATGGGCATCGGCACTTTCGAGAGCCGCGAGTACGTGCGCGAACTGGGCGGCTCGCTCGACGTCGAGTCGAGCGAGGGAGTGGGCACCGTGTTCCGCATTCGCCTGCCACTGAGTGGTGGCCCGCTTGCCGCAGTGACAGGCGCCTGAATGGCTGACGAACGCCCGCTGCTGATGATGGTCGAAGACGACATCGGCCTGCAAAAGCAGATGCGATGGTCGTTCGATCGCTTCAATGTGATCTTTGCCGCCGATCGCGAAAGCGCACTCGCCACGCTGCGACGCATGGAGCCGCAGGTGGTTACGCTCGACCTGGGCTTGCCGCCGGATGCCGACGGCACCAACGAGGGCTTCGCCACCCTGCGGGAGATCCTGGCCGCGGCGCCGTCGACCAAGGTGGTCGTGCTCACCGGCCAGAACGATCGCGCCAATGCGCTCAAGGCGATCGCCCTGGGCGCATACGACTTCTTCGCCAAGCCGTTCGAGGCCGACTTGCTCGGCACCGTCATCGATCGTGCCTACCGCCTGGCCGACCTCGAGCGCGAGAACCGTGCCCTGCTCGAGCGCCAGGCGCAACAGTCGCCGCTCGATGGCCTGATCACCCGCGATCCGGCCATGCTCAAGCTGTGCCGCCAGATCGAACGGCTGGCACCGACCCAGGCCACTGTGCTGCTGCTGGGCGACTCGGGCACCGGCAAGGAAGTCCTGGCACGCGCACTGCACCAGCTGTCGCCCCGACGCGACAAGCGCTTCGTGGCAATCAACTGCGCGGCGATCCCCGAGGCGCTGCTCGAATCCGAGTTGTTCGGCCACGAAAAGGGCGCCTTCACCGGGGCGGTCAAGCAGACCCAGGGCAGGATCGAAGTCGCCGACGGCGGCACCCTCTTTCTCGACGAAATCGGCGACCTGCCGTCGTCACTGCAAGGCAAGTTGCTGCGATTCCTGCAGGAGCGCACCATCGAGCGCATTGGTGGACGCACCGAGATCGCCGTCGACGTGCGCGTGGTCTGCGCCACCCACCGCAACCTGCGCGAGCGCATCGCCGAAGGCCTGTTTCGCGATGACCTCTTCTATCGCCTGAGCGAGATAGTGGTGAAGATTCCGCCCCTGCGCGAGCGTGCAGGCGACGCCGCCTTGCTGGCACACGCCTTCGTGCAGCAGTTCGCGAGCCGGAACGGACGCGAACGAATGGTGCTGGGTGAAGATGCGCTGGATGCGATCGAGCGTCACCCCTGGCCCGGCAACGTGCGCGAACTGGAGAATTGCATCAAGCGCGCGGTGATCATGGCCGACGGCAACACGATCAGCGCCGATGATCTCGGCCTGCAGGCCGGCGAAGAGGACACGATCCCGCTCAACCTGCGCCAGGCGCGCGAAGAGGCCGAAAAGCAGGCCGTGCTGAAAATCATGGCGCGCGTCGACGGCAACGTCGCCCGCGCCGCGGACCTGCTCGGCATCAGCCGACCGACCCTGTACGATCTGTTGAACCGCTTCGGGCTGCGCTGAAAGCGCTTGCGCCCGGTCACCGGAAACCTGCAATGAAGCCCACCGCACCCTTCGCACGCGCACTGCTGGCATCGCTGGTCGTGCTGTCCTTCAGCGCCTGCTCGGGCACCGAAAAGCCCGAGGCGCTGCTGGCCAAGGCGCACACAGCGCTGGCGGCCTCGGATCCGAAGACAGCCGAGATCCACCTGAAGAACCTGCTGCAGGAGGACGAGAACAACGCCGAGGCCCGCTTCCTGCTGGCCGATATCGCCTACAAGGCGCGTGACCTGCGCACGGCCGAGAAGGAATACCGGCGGGCGCGCGAGTCGGGCTTCGACGCCAACCAGCTCACCCCGCCACTGCTCGACGCCATGTACCGCTTGGGCAAGATGAAGGAAGTCACCGAGGAGGGACGCGCGCTCGCACTGAGTGATGCGGCCGCGCAAGCGCAGGCACTGACCACCGTCGGACGCGCGCACATCCGCCTGGCCCAGCCCGCCGAGGCGCGCAAGGCGTTCGCTGCGGCGTTGGCTGCCAAGGCCGATTTCGTGCCGGCGCAGGTCGGCGTCGCCACCCTGCAGGCCATCGACGATCGCCCCGGGGCACGTGCCGCGGTCGACGCAATCCTGGCGCGCGCGCCGGCTTCGGTGGAGGCGCTCACGCTGAAGGGTGATCTCGAGCTGGCCGATCGCCAACTCCCGCAGGCGCGCGAAATCTTCCGCAAGGTGGCCGAACTGGCTCCCGACGACGTCGATACGCGGGTCCGGCTGGTTTCGGTGTCGCTCGAAATGCGCGAGGTCGATGCCGCCAGCCAGGCCTGGGAGGGGCTGAAGAAACTCGCCCCCGGCGCCCCCGGCACGCACTACCTGCATGCCATGATCGAGGCGATGCAGAACCATCCCGAGGCTGCGCGCAGTGCGGTGCAGGAAGCGCTGCGGCTGGCGCCGGAGTACATGCCGGCGGTCAGCCTGGCAGCGGGCTTGAACCTGACGCTGGGCTCGCTCGAGCAGGCCGAGCGCTACGCGCGGATGCTGGTCGAGCGCACGCCCGACAACCCGATCGGCTATCGCGTGCTGGGAGCGACTTACCTGCGCATGAACCAACCCGACCGTGCCCTCGAGGCGGTGCGTCCGGCACTTGCTCGCAACAGCGCGGATCCGGTGATTCTTGCCATTGCCGGTGAAGCCTCGCTGAAGCTGAACGAACCGGGCGTCGCGGCGGGCTATTTCGAGCGTGCCTCGAAAGCCAATCCCGAGGATTCGCGAGCGCGCACCGGCATTGCGCTGTCGCACCTGGCCTCGGGCGATCGTACGCGCGGCATCGCCGAACTCGAACAGGCGGTCGAACTCGATTCCAGCAACCTGCAGGCCGACGTTGCACTGGTGATGGCGCAGGTGCGCGAGAAGCAGTTCGACAAGGCGCTGGCCGCGGTCGCGCGCATGGAAAAGAAGGCGCCCGGCAATCCGATGCCGTTCACCCTGCACGGAGCGGTACTCACGGCCAAGGGTGACGTGAAAGGCGCGCGCGCCGCCTTCGAAAAGGCACTGAAGGTCGATCCGGCGTTCTACGCAGCCGCCGCCAACCTTGCCGCCTTCGACCTGCGCGACAAGCGCCCGGGCGATGCGCGCCAGCGCTATGAGTCGGTGCTCGCCAAGGATCCGAAGAACTCCCAGGCCGCGGTGGCGCTGGCCGCGCTCACCGCGAGCACCGGCGGCAGCCGCGAGCAGGTGCTGGCCGCGCTCAAGAAGGCGCGCGAGGGCAATCCCGATGCCGTGCTGCCGATCCTGGCCACGGCACGCTACCTGATCGAGACCAACACGCCGAAAGACGCGATCCCGATGCTGCAGGAGGCCGCCAACCGCAACCCGGACAACGCCCAGGTTCTCGATACCCTGGCCACCGCCTTCCTGCGCTCCGAGCAACGCGGCCAGGCGATCAGCACCTGGGAAAAGGCGCTGCGGCTCAACCCGCGCGACGCAGCGGCTCAGTTTCGCATCGGCGACGCACAGCTGGCCGACGGCAATCGCGACGCCGCGCTGCAAAGCTTCCGCAAGGCCGCCGAGATGGCCCCGGACACGGTCGAGCCCAAAGTCGGCATGGCACTGGTGCTCAACCAGCAGGGCAAGAAGGACGAAGCGCTGGGCATCGCCACCCGCATGCAGGCGGCTCCGAAGCTGAAACTGGCCGGCACCGTGCTCGAAGGCGACCTGCTCGCCGCGGACGGCAAGTTCGCGCAGGCCGCGGAGCGCTATCGCGCCGCATTCGCGCAGCAGCACTCGCTGCAGATCGGCGTCAAGGCTCATCGCGCGCTGCGCGCCGCCAGGCGCCAGCCCGAAGCCGACACTTTCCTGCGCGACTGGGTGCGCGCCGAACCCGCCAACCTGCCCTTGCGACTGTACGCCGGCGAATCCGAAACGCTGCAAAAGCGCTGGAAGGAAGCCTTCGACCAGTACGCCGTGGTGCTCGAGAAGGAACCGAACAATGCACTCGCCCTGAACAACAGTGCCTGGGCGCTGCACGAGCTGAAGGATTCGCGCGCGCTCGACTATGCGCGCCGCGCGTATGAAGCCGTGCCCAAGTCGGCATCGATCGCCGACACCTACGGTGTCATCCTGTCCGAGGCGGGCGATCGCAAGGGTGTCGAGATGCTGCGCCAGGCGGTGGAGCTTGCGCCGGGCAATGCGCAGATGCACCTGCACCTGGCCGAGGCACTTGCCCGCGCGGGCGACAAGGCGGCGGCGAAGACGCACGTCGACGAAGTGCTGAAGATTTCGCCCAGCGGCGAACTCGCCGACGCGGCACGCAGCTTGCAGGGCAAGCTGCAATGATCCGCCTGACTTGCGATCGACTGCTCGCGAAATACGGCGACTTCGTCAGGACGTTTTGACGTCATCGGGGTTCCGGGCGCCCAGGTACCAGCCGATCGACTCGGCCAGCCCCTCGTCGATGCGGTG
>CAZXLV010000081.1:0-11317 GCA_964641405.1 uncultured Limnobacter sp.
GTACGACTAGACACCATGGTCGCCCGCGCTTTGGCGGGCGACCATGGTGTCTAGCCCGATCAAGTTTGTCGATTTTCGTGTTTGAGGAGAATGAACGTGAGCAATGTGCGCCTGGCTGTCATCTACTACAGCACTTATGGCACCAACCACGCGATGGCTGCGGAAGGCGCCTCGGCTGCGCGCGAAGCGGGCGCTGAAGTGCGCCTGCTCAAGGTGCGTGAGACTGCTCCCGAAGAGGTCGTTGCCAGTCAGCAAGGCTGGGCTGCGCATGCCGAGCGCACGGCCGACGTGCCGGAAGCGAATGTGGCCGACATGGAATGGGCCAACGCCTATCTGTTCAGTGCGCCGACGCGCTTTGGCACCGTGGCCAGCCAGATGCGTGCTTTCATCGATACGCTGGGGTCGGCCTGGCTGGCGGGCCACCTTGCCAACAAGGCCGTCAGTGCGATGACCAGTGCGCAGAACATGCACGGCGGTCAGGAAATGACCCTGCTGGGCCTGTACGCGACCTTCATTCACTGGGGCGCGATCCTCGTGCCGCCCGGTTATACGGATCCATCCCTTTTCGCCGCTGGCGGCAATCCGTACGGTACCAGCTTCACCGCCAGTGGCGGGCCGCTGAGCGATGAAGTGCGTGCCGCGATTCGCTTTCAAAGCAGACGGCTGGTGGAATTTGCCGGCAGGATTGCCGGTTGAAGGCCGCTGTGGCGTGCTGTCGCAACCATGCGAACCTCCCATTCATCGCCGGCGGCCGGCCGCTCGTCCGGCGTGCCAGTTGAAGATTTCCGCACGAGGAAGTTTTTCGTTCCGCCCAGTCCTTGCGGCACGCACAGTGGCGCGCTGGTTCCCACCCGGAACGATAACGATCCCTCATGTCGCGGCTCGGGCTGCTCGTGCTTTCCTCATCGCTCGCGGTCACCGGGACGCTCTGGTACGGGTGGTCGTCTTGCGCGCAGGGCGCGCCGGGCGTCACGCTCGTCGGCTGTGCCCTGGCGACCGCGCGCCAGCCACCGTCACTGCGGGCCCCCGCGCACGGGGCGGCCAACGCGCTGGCCCTGTTTGCCGGCGGAGCCGCGCTTTCCGCAGCCAGCTTCCTGCTGCTTGGAACCCTCCGTGACAGGCGGCACACGCGCCCAGAGGCAGCGCTCGAACCGGGGCAGCAGGAATACACGGAGCGAGCGCTCGCGCAGCACGCCAACGAACTGATCACGGTGCACGACCAAGACGGGGCGATCCACTACGCCTCCTTCTCGGCCCAGGCGCTGACCGGCTATTCGAGCGTGGAGCTGCTGGGTCGGCGCAGCCGCGAATTCGTCCACCGGGACGATTGGCCGATGCTGCTCGCGCTGCTGCGTGCCGTGATGACGGGCGGCGCGGCGCCTGCTGCCTGCTATCGCATTCGCACCGCAGAGGGAGCGTGGTTGTGGATGGAGGCCGAATTCCGCCGCCACGTGGACAGGGCGGGGGCGCTGCGCATCATCGCGGTGGCGCGCGCCGCCGGCAGGTCGGACAGCTCCGACATCCCCGGCGGAGCGGGCAGTGGGCCTGAAGCGGGCGCGAGCGACCGATGGCATCGGGCGGCGCCGGCCAACACCCATGACATGGTCACCCTGCACGTTGCCGATGGCAGCGTCGTGCAGGCCTCGCCCTCGGCGGTGCAACTCACCGGCTACCCGGTGGCCGAACTGCTGGGTCGGCGCCTGTCCGCGCTGTGGCACCCCGAGGATGCCGGCTACGCGCGCGCCACGGGCGCGGGCGGCTTTGCAGGCTTTGTGCCGCGTGCCACGGTGCGCCTGCGACGCCGCGACGGTGAGTACCGATGGCTGGACTACGCGGCTGAAGCCGGCAGCCGCAGCGACACCTTCATGGTGTCCTGGCGCGACGTCACTGCGCTGATGACCGATGGCGGCGTGCGACGCGCAGCGCACTCGCGCCTGCGGGCACATCACGACGCGTCCAGCGGACTGCTCAACCGCGAGGGCTTCACGGCGAGCGTGCGCGCGGCATTGCTGCAGGCCGATTGCGCCGAGGCGCCCCTGTCAGTGTGCCTGGTGCGGGCGCTGCGGCTGCGGCTCGATGATGACGGATCCTGCGCTCGGCACCCGGACGATGCGCTGCAACGGGCCCTGGCGACGCGAATCCGCACCCATGCGCACGCCGCGCTGGCGCTGGCGCACCTCGGGAGCGGAACCTTCGCCATGCTGCTCGGCCACGGCGATGCGCGCGAACTCGCGGAGCTTGCGCAACGGCTCACCGCAAGCTTCATGCAGCCGGTGCCGCTTGCCGATGGCCTGGCGCAGTTGAGCGCCACGGCCGGCAGCGCGCGCTATCCGCACGACGCGATCACGGCGCAGGGCCTGCTGGCGGCTGCCGAGGACGCCCGCCAGGCTGCCGATGGCCAGGGCGGCGATCCCTCGTACCGCCACGCAGCGCCGCCCGCAGGCAGGCTCGCCCCGGGGAGCAGCGCACTGCAGGACCTCCAGCATGCCTACCTGCACGGCGAGTTTGCGCTGCACTACCAGCTCAAGGTGAGGCTGGCGAGCTGGGAGGTCACCGGCTGCGAGGCGCTGCTGCGCTGGCATACCCCCGGCGGCGTTCGCACCGCCGCGCCACTGGTGGCGGCAGCCGAGCGCTCGGGCTTCATGGCGAGGCTGGGCGAGTGGGTGGTACGCGAGGCCGCGCGCCAGAGCCTGGCCTGGCGCGGCGAGGGCCTTGCCATCCCGATTGCGATCAATATCTCGGCGCAGCAATTGTACGAGGCGAGCTTCGTGCCGCTGATGCGTGAACTGGCCCAGGCCGATCCGCAACTGGCGCGCCACCTGCAGCTCGAGCTCACCGAGTCGGCACTTGCCCTGGACCTCGAGCAGGCACGAGAGGCGCTCGCGCAACTGGCAGCGATGGGCTTTGCGCTGCACCTGGACGATTTCGGTACCGGTTACCTCAGCCTGGCGCAACTCTCGCGCCTGCCGGTGCACGCACTGAAGATCGACCGCTCGCTGGTGCGCGAGTTGCCGGGCAGCGCCCAGTCGTGCGAGCTGGCGCATGCCGTGATCGCGCTGGGCAACGCGCTGAACCTGAAGGTGGTGGCCGAAGGCGTGGAAACCGCCGGGCAGCTGAAGTTCCTGCGTACCTCGCGTTGCGACGAGGCGCAGGGGTTCCTCTTTTGCCGACCGATCAGTGCCGCCGCGCTCGCGCCGCTGTGGCGCGGCGGCGTACCAGCCTCCTGAACCGCTGGCATTGCGCTCGCGACAGGCGCAGGGCTGCCTCGCGCCTTCGCGCAACAGCCGTCGAAGGCGTGGATTCGCCCATTCATCGACTCTTGTTGCAAAGGCGATGAGACTGCGCGCCGCCTTGATGCATCTGAATATCGCGACAGGTGCCGAGGGCCACAATCTGGCTGGTTTCCTGCAAAGACATATCCATCATGAGAGCGCTTGCAGCTCTGCTGTTCATCCCCCTGGCGTTGTGCAGCGGCGCGACAGCCTCCGTCGATGCGCTCGATGCAGGTGCTGCGCCCGCCGCAACCAGGCACGCAACGAGCGTCGTTTTCGGCACCTTCGAGGCGCCGCCCTTTGCCATGCGCGCGGCCAACGGGGCGCTCGAAGGCTACCTGCAGGACTATCTGAAGACCCTGGAGGCTCGCTCCGCGCTGCGCTTCGAGGTCCGTTTCCACGACAGCCTCGAGGAGCTCAAGCAGGCAGTCAACGCAGGCAGTGTCGACGTTGCCGGGCCGCTCGTCCAGGCGCCCGAGCCGCCGCTCGAGGCCCGCTTCACCCGGGCGCTCGAGCACCTGCCGATGGTCATCGTCACCGGGCCAGCGAGCCCCTGGTACCCGAGCGATGCGCGGGAGCTGGCGGGCCGGAGCGTGGCCGGCCTGCGGGCAGGCTTTGTCGATCGCTTCCTGCGCTCCGAACCGACCATCCGGTACGTCGGGTTCGAGACCCACCTGGATGCGCTGCAGGCGCTCGCCTTCGGGCAGGTCGAGTTTGCCGCGCTCGAGGCCAACCGCGCGGCGCACTATATCGAGCGCTACGGGCTCTCGCGCCTGCACCTGGCCGGCCGCATGCCGTTCTCCTACGAGCCGGCGCTTGCGGTTTCCGCGCGGCGCGGGGCCTTGTTCGAAGCCCTGACCGGCGCCATGGCGGCCGTGCCGGCCAGCGAGCGCGCGGCGATCCGGGATCGCTGGCTGGAGCCCGATGCGACGCCCTGGTACCGGCGCCAGGCTGCGCTCGCGACGCTGGCTGCCAGCTTCCTGCTGCTGCTCGTCAGCGTCGCCTATGCGGCGCGCTTCTGGCGCAAGGCGCGCGAGCGCGGCCAGCGCCTGCAACGAAAGAGTGCGCGACTGGCGCGCTCGGAGCGGATGTATCGCGCGCTTGCCACCAGCATTTCCGACATCGTCACGCTGCACGCGGCCGACGGCACCATCCTCTATGCCTCACCGTCCACGCGTGGGCTGACCGGCTACGAGCCCGGCTCGCTCCTCGGCCAGGACTTTGTCCGACTGGTCCACCCCGACGATCAGGCGCGCGCTGCTGCCGCTGGCCAGCGCCTGAGCGCCGCCGTCGAACAGCGCGCCACCTTGCGCATCCGCTGCGCCGATGGCCAGTATCGCTTCTTCGAATCGTTCGCCAAGGTGTTCGAGGGTGGACGCCATGGTGAATTCGTGGTGGTCTCGCGCGATGTCACCGAGCGTATCCGCGTTCACAAGGAACTCGAGGAGTCCCGGCGTCGCTATCGACACCTGGCGTACCACGATCTGCGCACCGGACTGCCGAATCGCGCCGGTCTGGTGGCACGGATGCACGAGGTGCTGGCCGAGGCCAGGTCCGGCACTCGTCGACTGGTGGTCTTCTTTCTCGATGTCGACAACCTGAAGACGATCAATGACGCGCACGGATACGCCGCCGGCGACGATCTGGTGGCAGGCCTGGTGGCGCGCCTGCAGAGTGCTACCGAGGGCCTGTGCGAGCTGGCCCGGCTGGGCGGTGACGAGTTGGTGGCGCTGGTGCCGCAAGACGACCCGCAGCATATCGATGCGCTGGCCGCGCAGATGATCCAGACCTGCGCGCAGCCCACCGTCCTGCGTGGCGCCCTGGCCTACCTGACCATCTCGATCGGGGTTGCACGCTATCCGCAGGATGGGCGTGATGCCGAGACGCTGCTGGGGGCCGCCGGCATCGCCTTGCGTGCCGCCAAGGCCGCGGGCAAGAACACCTGGCGTGACTTCAGCCCCGAACTGGGCCGCAGCGCCAGCTCGCAGGCAAGCTCGCTGCAGAATCTACGCTCGGCTTTCGAGCGCGGCGAATTCACGCTGCACTATCAACCGAAGTTCGCGCTCGCCAGCGGGGCGATCACCGGCTGCGAGGCACTCCTGCGCTGGCGCACGCCGGCAGGGCTGCAGGAGACCGGGCCGTTGATCGCCGCGGCCGAACAATCCGGCTTCATCGCCGTGCTGGGCGAATGGGTGGTGCGGCAAGCCGCCGGCCAAAGCCTCGCCTGGCGTCGCAACGGACTCGCGTGTCCGATCGCAGTCAACGTCTCGGCGGTGCAACTGCAGGACCCGCGCTTCGTGGCCTTGCTGCGTGAACTGATCGTCCAGGACCCCGAACTGCCGAAGTACCTGCAGCTGGAATTGACCGAAACGGCGCTCGCACAGGAAGTGGAGCGCGCGCGCCTGAGCCTCGCGCAGTTCGAAGCCCTGGGGTTCGAGTTGCACATCGACGATTTCGGGACCGGCTACTCGAGCCTGGCGCGCCTGTCGCGCCTGCCCGTGAGCACGCTCAAGATCGATCGCTCCTTCGTGGCGGGCACCCCGGCGCAGGCGGATTCCTGCGAGATCGTCAAGGCGCTGGTCGGGCTGGCGCATGCGCTGGGCCTGCAGACCGTGGCTGAAGGGGTGGAGACCCCGGCCCAGCGAGCGTTCCTGCAGGCTTGCGGCTGCGACCAGGGCCAGGGTTTTCTGCTGGCGCGCCCAATGCCGGCCGGGGATCTCTTCGAGCAATGGGGCGGGCGCGCCCCGAACGAGGGCCGTGCCGCAGCGGTGCTCGCGGAACCGTCGCTGGAGCCGGTCGGCCAGACGCCGGGGTGACACGAGCGCACGGTTGCCTGCCGTGGACCGTGTCCGGCCGCCTGGGCGCTTCGCCAGGCGAAACTGTCGAATAATTTTACAGTTCGGTCTATTCAAGAGTCAGCTTTACGGCTGAGCATATTGATTTACATGAATATTTCACAGGTTGGTACGAAATTTGCTTGACTCGCGGCGGGCAGTGTGGAGGGCTGGACGAGATCACCAAACGCCTTCCTTGTCGCGTGAAAACCCGCTTCTGGAGGCTACTCATGAACAAGATTTCGACGGCCTGGGCTGTCGCTGCGCTCACCCTGGCGGCCAACGCCTGGGCCGCCCCTTTGGTCAGCTACACGCACCACTACGGCAACGGCGTGGGGCAGGTCGATCCGGGCGGCAACGACGTGCTGGGCAATGGCTACGTGACGGTGAGTGACCAGTCTTCGCAGCGCTTCAATGATTCCTTCGATTTCAGCGGCCTGAGCTACGGCTCGATCGATTACTTCGACCTCACGCTGACCTACGCCAAGACCGATGATGGATGGCTCTTCCCCGAGGCATGGTATGTCCGGCCGGGCGCGGCACCGTCTCCCGACCCGGCGTTCAAGCTGACTCGCGTGGGTTCCACCGCCACCTCGGACACTTTCCGCGTCGATGCGACGCTGACGCCCTTCTTCCAGAACATGGTGAGCGCCGAGAATTTCTACTTCTGGTTCGCCGATGAGGCATGGGGCCGGAACAACTTCACCCTCTACAGCGCCTCGCTGGAGATCAACGGAACGGCCGCCGGTGCGGCGGTTCCCGAATCGGGCAGCCTGCTGCTGCTGGGCGCGGGCCTGCTGGGGCTGGGGCTGATCCGCCGGCGCGCGGTCAGCTAAGCGAGACGCGGGCACTGCCCGCTGTACACCCACGAGAAAGGCCACCGCAGGGTGGCCTTTCTCGTGGCACGCCCGGAGTCGTGCCGGGCGCGATGCGTGACTCGTTTTCGCCTCAGCCCGCGCTCTTGGGCGCGGCGGCCTTGCGGCTCTTCGAAGCGTGCTTCGTCGCCTTGCGGTGCGTCGCTTTCGACGTCTTGTGCGCCTTGGCCGGCACGGCTGCGGCCCTGGCGGGCCGGGCCATGTCAGCCGGAGCAGCAGCCGGAGTGGCCGGAGCCGCAGCCGGAGTTGCCGGGGCAGCCGGCGTGGCGGGCGTCGCCTGGGCGAAGGCGCCCATCGAGAAGGTCGAGGCGATCAGTACAGCAAGCAGCTTCTTCATGATGTATGTCCTTGGTGCCGAGTCGGGCGGAGCGAATGACTCCACGCCATGAACGGGCGGTGCGGCGCGGCGGTTGACGGACAGGCGAGGGCCTTTTTTCCGCGGCTTCGCGCTCTGCCCAGGCCGCCCCCGCGGGATCGGCCCTACACTTTGTCGACGATGGAAAGCGTCAACCACTTCCTGCTCGTCGGCGCGCTGATCATGTTTGCCGGCATCCTGCTGGGGGCCTTTTCCTCGCGTTTCGGCATTCCCTTCCTGCTGGTGTTCCTGGTGGTGGGCATGCTGGCCGGCGAGGACGGCATCGGCGGCATTGCCTTCTCCGACTACCGGCTTGCGTTCCTGGTCGGCAACCTGGCGCTGGCGGTGATCCTGCTCGAAGGCGGACTGCGCACCCGCCTGACCACCTTTCGCGTGGCGCTGCGCCCCGCGCTGCTGCTGGCCACGCTGGGGGTGGTGTGCACCGCAGTGCCGGTGGGCCTGTTCGCGGCCTGGGTGCTGGACCTGCAATGGGCGAGTGGCCTGTTGCTGGGCGCCATCGTGGGCTCCACCGATGCGGCGGCCGTGTTCGGACTGCTGCGGACGAGCGGCACACGCCTGAACCAGCGGGTCGCCAACACGCTCGAAATCGAGTCCGGCATCAACGACCCGACGGCGATCTTCCTCACCATGATGCTGATCGAGTACCTGATGGCTGCGCAATCGCCGAGCGGGCTCGCAATGCTGCGCGAACTGGTGCTGCAACTCGGCGTCGGCCTGTTGCTGGGGGTGCTGGGCGGTTGGGCCATGGCCTGGATCATGACCCACGCAGCCGTGGGCGACGGGCTCAGCGCCCTGTTGCTGTGCTCGGGAGGGGTGGTCGGCTTTGCGGTGACCAATTCACTCGGCGGCAGCGGCTTCGTCGCGGTCTACGTGATCGGCCTGGTAGTGGGCAACCGTTCGCGCCGCAGCGGGGAGAACCTGCTGCAGGCGATGGATGGCATGGCGTGGCTGGCGCAATCGAGCATGTTCCTGCTGCTGGGCCTGCTGGTGTCGGTGGCACAGTTTCCGCGCGTCGCCGCCCCGGCCCTGCTGGTGTCGGCGTTCCTGATGCTGCTGGCGCGCCCGCTGGCGGTGTGGCTGTGCCTGTTGCCGTTTCGCTTTGCGCGTCATGAGGTGGCCTTCTTGAGCTGGATGGGCCTGCGCGGCGCGGTGCCGATCGTGCTGGCGATGTTCCCGCTGCTGGCCGGGGTACCCGATGCCATGCTGTTGTTCAACGTGGCGTTCGTGGTGGTGCTTGCTTCCCTGCTGCTGCAGGGGGCGTCGGTGCGGCTGTCGGCCAGGTTGTTCGGCGTCGGCTTGCCGCGACGCAACGAACCGAGAGTGCGCGCTACGCTGTCGGACGACCAGCTCGCGGTGCTCGAGTTTCGCGTTGCTGAACGTTCCTCGCTGCTGGAAGCGGATCTGCGGCTGATGAGCCTCCCCGACGGCGTGCGGGCGCTCGGCGTGCTGCGCGAGGGTGCGCTCATCGAGGCAGGCGCAGCGGGCTTGCTGCGCCTGCGCGACGTGCTGATGCTGATCGCGCCCGAGGAAGAGATCGAGCGCCTGTCCGACCTGTTCGGGCGCGTCGATGCCGCCGCCCGGCGCAAGTTCTATGGTGACTTCGTGCTGGAGGGAAGCGCCGACCTGGCCGAGGTGTGCGCCACCTATGGATGCGAGTTGCCGGCCGATCTCGCGGGGCTCACCCTGGATGAAGCGATGCGCCGGCGCGTGCGGCGCATCGTCGAGGGTGACGCGGTGCATGCGTCGCGGCTGTTGCTGATTGCACGCGAGGTTGCCGACGGTCGGGTGGTCAAGGTGGGCCTGAAGCTCGAGCGGGCGGCAGGCAAGTGAGCCGGCGGTGCCGGACCTGACCGCCGACGTGCGGCGCTATCATTGCCCCGAAGGCATTGCGCCGGAGGCTGTCGGGAGATGCGATGGACCTGAACTACTCCGTTGAAGAAATTGCCTTTCGCGACGAAGTGCGCGCCTGGCTCGACGCCAGCATCCCCGCCGACCTGCGCGACAAGGTACTGAACTACTGCGAACTCGGCAAGGACGATCTGCTGCGCTGGCACCGGATCCTGGCGCACAAGGGCTGGGTGGCACCGGGCTGGCCGAAGGAGTGGGGCGGCACCGACTGGTCCCCGGTGCAGCGCCACATCTTCGAGGAAGAATCCGCCCGTGCCGGTGCGCCGCCGATCGCGCCCTTCGGTGTCACCATGTGCGCCGCAGTGCTGCTGCAGTTCGGTACCGAGGCGCAGAAGCAGCGCTTTCTGCCGCGCATCTACCGGGGCGAGGACTTCTGGTGCCAGGGCTATTCGGAACCCGGCGCGGGCTCGGACCTGGCATCGCTGAGGACGCGCGCCGAGCGGCGCGGCGATCACTACCTCGTCAACGGCCAGAAGACCTGGACCACGCTCGGCCACTTCGGCGACTGGATCTTCTGCCTGGTGCGCACCGACAGCGGTGCGAAGAAGCAGGAGGGGATCAGTTTCCTGCTGATCGACATGAGCACGCCGGGCGTCACGGTGCGACCCCTGGTCCTGCTCGACGAGGGGCACGAAGTCAACGAAGTTTTCTTCGACGACGTGAAGGTGCCGATCGGCAACCGGGTGCACGAGGAAGGCCAGGGCTGGACGGTGGCCAAGTACCTGCTCGGACACGAGCGCCTGAACACCGGTCGCATCGGTGCCTCGAAGCGCGAACTGGGCAGGTTGAAGGAGATTGCCGCGCGCACGCCGAAGGACGGCCGCCCCTTGCTCGACGATCCGCGTTTCCGCGACAGGGTCTCGCGCGTCGAGATCGAACTGATGGCCCTGGAGATCACCAACCTGCGCTTCGTCGACGAGATGCGCCGCAGCGGGCGCATCGATGCCGAGGTGTCGATGCTGAAGATCCGCGGCACCGAGATCCAGCAGGCGATCACCGAGTTGCTGATGCAGGCGGCCGGACCGCTGGCGCAGGCGTTCAGGCCGATCGACCATGACGATTTCGACGGCTTCACCGCGTCGTTCGCCCCGCGCTACTTCAACTTTCGCAAGACCTCGATCTACGCCGGTTCCAACGAGATCCAGCGCAACATCATCGCCAAGGCGGCCCTCGGGCTTTGAGAACGAGGCGCAGGCCATGGACTTCCGGTTCAACGAGGAACAGCAACTGCTGGCCGATGGCGTCGCCCGCCTGATCGAGCGCAGCTACGACTTCGAGGCGCGCCGCGAGATCGTTGCCAGCGCGTCCGGACACAGCGCCGAAGCGTGGCATACGATGGCGCAGCTGGGGCTGCTGTCGCTGCCGTTCGCGGTTGCCGACGGCGGCCACGGTGGTGGTGCACTCGATCTGATCGGTGTCATGGAGGCGATCGGAGCCGGGCTGCTCGTCGAGCCGTTCGTGTCGACATTGGCGCCCGCCGGGCGCCTGGTTGCGCGCAGCGGCAGCGCCGCGCAGCGAGCGGCGCTGCTGCCGGCGCTCATCGAAGGAAAGCTCCGGCTGGCGTTCGCGCACACCGAGCCGACGGCGCGCTACACGCTGTCGCAGGTCGACACGCGCGCGACGCAGGCGGGTGCGGGCTGGGTGCTCGACGGCGAGAAGCGGGTGGTGCTGCATGCGCCGATGGCCGATCGCCTGGTGGTGTCGGCGCGCAGCGCCGGCGCATCGAACGACGCGCAGGGCATCAGCCTGTTCCTGGTCGAGGCCGGCGCGCCGGGCCTGGTGATGAAGACCTTCCGGACGGTGGATGAGCAGCGCGCGGCCGACCTGGTGCTGAACGGCGTGAGCGTGCCACCCGATGCCCTGCTGGGGGAGGCTGGCGGCGCCTTGCCGGCCATCGAGGAGGCGGTCGACTTTGCCATCGCGCTGCTGTGCGCGGAGGCGGTCGGTGCGATGCGCGAGGCGAACCGCGCCACGCTCGAGTACCTGAAGACACGTCGGCAGTTCGGCGTGCCGATCGGCTCGTTCCAGGCGCTGCAGCACCGCATGGTCGAC
>CAZXLV010000082.1:0-11212 GCA_964641405.1 uncultured Limnobacter sp.
AGGCCTGCTCGCGAGCGGCGGATCACGCGCGCCCGGGCGCGCATGAGCGGCGCCCGCCACATGCCCTGCTGAGGGCACGTCGCGCCGATGCGCAGGCGATCGCCGAAGCAGCCGCCTGCCTGGCGCGTGGTGAACTGGTCGCCTTTCCGACCGAGACGGTCTACGGGCTCGGCGCCGATGCGGAAAATCCGCAGGCGGTGGCGCAGGTCTATCGCGTCAAGGGTCGTCCTGGCGACCATCCCCTGATCGTTCACGTGCCTGATGTCGCCCGGGCATCGTGGTGGGGCGAGTGGTCGGCGCGCGCGCAGCGCCTGGCCGAGGCTTTCTGGCCCGGGCCACTGACCCTGATCCTGCGTCGACGCGAGCAAGCGCCCGCATACGCTTGTGGCGCCCAGGCTTCGATCGGGCTACGCGTGCCCGCGCATCCGGTGGCACGCGCCTTGCTCGACGCCTTTGCGGCGCTGGGTGGGCGCGGCGTGGCGGCGCCATCGGCAAACCGGTTCGGCCGCGTCAGCCCGACCACCGCCACCCACGTGATCGACGACCTGGGCGCCGCGGCGCCCATGGTGCTCGACGGTGGCCCGTGCGCCGTGGGTCTCGAGTCGACCATCGTCGACCTGACGCGCGATCGTGCGGTGCTGCTGCGTCCCGGTGCCATCGAGCGCACGCGCATCGAGGCGGTGCTCGGCGAGGCGGTGCTTGCAGCTGACGCGAACGCGCCGCGCGCCCCGGGAACCCTCGATGCGCATTACGCGCCACGCTCGCCGATCGAGTTGGTGCCGGGCGCCGCCCTGCGGGCACGCATCCTGGCGTTGCAGGCGCGCGGCCGGAGGGTGGCCGCGTGGTCGCGCTCGGCGGCGGGCAAGTGCGCCGACGTGCACATGACGATGCCGACGCGGGCCCGGGCAGCGGCGCGTGCGCTGTACGACACGGTGCGCCGACTGGATGGCTCGGGCTGTGATCGCATCCTGGTCGAACGCGTGCCGGCAAGCGAGCCGTGGCGCGCCGTGGCCGACCGGCTGCAACGTGCGGCAACGGGAGCAGTGATCGATCCGGGCGCGGATCACCCCCGCCGAGCGAGTTGATCCCGGGCAGGGCGGGCCAGCGTCGCGTCAACGATCCTGCGGTTGCACCATCAGCAGTGGACGGCGGCAGCTGCGCAGCAAGGCCTGCGCGGTAGACCCCAGCACGGCCGCGCTCGCTCCGGTGCGCCCCAGCGTGCCGACGCAGACGAGATCGGGAGCTTCGCGCTCGATGGCCTCGAGCAGCGCGCGCTCGGGGCGCTCGTGCTCGAGCAGTTCGATGCGAATCGCGCGCTGGCCGCTGCCAAGCGGCGCCAGCAGGGCGCGCAGGGCGGTGCGCCGATCCTCGATCACCGCCGCATGCTCGGCGGCGAACGAGGGATCCGAGGGGCGGCCGTGCTGGCCGTCGCGCACCAGGTTGGGACTGAGCACGTGCACCACGATCACCTCGCCGCTGGCGGGGGCGATCGCCAGGGCATAGGCAAGTGCCTGGTTGCCGATCGGCGACAGGTCGGTGGCGGCGAGCACCCGGCGCACCACGGGCGGCAATTGTGTTGCCGCCGCGATGACCGCGCCGGGCACCACCAGCACGTTGGTGCCTGCGTCGCGCATCAGGTCGAGGGAGACCGAGCCGCTGAACAGGCGCTCGACCGCGCCGCGCTGGTGCGAGCCGGTCACGATCAGGTCGGCTCGTTCGCGCTCGGCCAGGTGCGCCAGGCGCGCGGCCGGTTCGCCCGCATCATCCGAGACCACCACTTCGACCGGCAGGGCGGGCAGGGCGCGCGCGAGCCGGCGCGAGATCTCCTGGTGCAGGCGCTGCTGCGATTCGGCGGGCGTATCGAGCAGGCCCATGCGCGCCGCTTCGCGCGCCGGGTCGCCCACGTAGGCGGCGATCGGGACACAGGCGCCGAGCGCTGCCAGTTGGCCGGCGAACAACACCGCCGCATCGGCCTGCGGCGTGAAGTCGTACGCGATCAGCAGGCGCAGCGGGTGCTCGCCGCGCAGCCAGGCGATCAGCGGCGGCGCGTTGCGCACCACCAGCATCGGCGATACGGTATGCCGCAGGGTGCGCTCGCAGGTCTTGCCAAGCCGCACCCTGGGGCCGTCGCGGCGTCCGACCGCCGGCAGCACGAGCAGCGCATCGTCACGGCGTTGCGCCTCGGCGACCAGGGCTTCGTCTGGCCAGCCGGCGGGCAGTTCGATCGAGACGGTGGCGCCCAGCGCGCGCAGGCGCTCGCTGGCCTCGCCCAGGCGCTCGCGCGCAGCACTCTCGACGGCGTCGAGCACCGCTGCCGGCCCGAACAGCGATCCGCGCGTGTCGAGGACGTGGATCAGCGTCAGGTCGCCGCCGCTGCGCTGTGCGAGCAGCGCAGCCAATACACCGACTTCCTCGGCCCGATCACTGAAATCGGTACCACATACAATCCGCATCGCCGCCTCCTGATGGTCGCGACGGCGATTCTAGTCCAGTGTTTGCGCCCGACACGTAGCCGCTTGCACCGGCCGGTGCCGCGCATCGTGCGCCGCTCTGGTTCAGCGATGCAGCGCCTGATCGGCGGCAAACGACGCAATCGCCGCGATCACCTCGTCGGGCTGCTCCAGGTGGGGACTGTGGCGACAGCGCGGCAGCTTCACCAGCCGGACATCGGGACGCAACTCGGCAATCCGGTCGATCTGGCGCATCGAGCCGTACTGGTCATCTTCGCCCTGTATCGCCAGGATCGGACAGCGCGAGGCCGCAACCTCCTGCTCGATGTTCCAGTCGAGGAACTCCGCCGACAGCCAGATGTCGCTCCAGCCGTGAAACGCGCCGTCGACATCGTGGTGATAGCGGGCCAATCGCTGGCGCAGGGTCGAGTGACCGTACTCGCGCGTGATCGCGGCGATGGAATCGATGCAGACCTGCTCGACGAACAGGTGCGGGGCCAGCACCACGGCTGCGCGCGCCACCTGCGGAAAGGTTCCCGCGTGGATCAGCGCGATCGAGGCGCCATCGCTGTGGCCGAGCAATACCGGGTGCTCGATGGCGAGCGCGCGCAGCAGTGCGGGAAGGTCGTGAGTGGCCTCGTCATGCATGAATCGTGCCGATCGCATGCCGGGCAAGGGATCGGACTTGCCGTAGCCCAGCCGCGAGTACACGACACCCGCCAGGCCGGTTGCCTGGCAGACCCGTTCGGGAAAGTCGCGCCACATCTCGACGCTGCCGAGTCCTTCGTGCAGGAACACCAGCACCGCTGTGCCGGCGGCAATGCGGCCGATACGGCGGCATTCCAGGCGTCGGCCGTTGACGACGATACGGTCGATTTCCACGTCGGTGGGGTTTCTCATGAGTTATATTGCAGAATATCGCTAGTGATCGGCTTATCTTGCATGGCAACGCTGTCGTCGGGCAAATCCAGGGGCGAACCGGAGTTTCTTGCCGCCTTCGGAAGGCGCGTGCGCGAGCGTCGCGAGGAGATCGGGCTCACGCGCAGGCGCCTGGCTGAATTGTCGGGGCTTTCGGAGCGCTACCTGGCCCAGCTCGAATCGGGCGACGGCAATATCTCGATCCTCCTGATCCGCCGGGTGGCGCAGGCCCTGCAGTGTTCGCTGGAGCAACTGCTCGGCGAACCGCTGGCCGATCCCGAGACCCTGTCCGCTCTCGAGGTGCTGCGTGGCCTCGAACCCGGACAGCGCCACCAGGCGGTGTCGGCGCTGCGCCAGCGCTTCGGCCAGATGAGTCGCGAGCGCGCCCGGCGTATCGCGCTGGTCGGTCTGCGCGGGGCCGGAAAATCGACGCTCGGAATGCGCCTGGCGGCGCGGCTGAAGGTGCCGTTCTTCGAACTCGACCAGCAAATCGAGAGCGAACTCGGCGCCAGCCTGGAGAGCGTGTTTGGCATGTACGGGCAGGATACCTACCGCGAGGCCGAGCGTCGCGTGCTGGAACGGCTCACCCGCACCAATCGGCGCTGCGTCATTGCGACCGGCGGCTCGCTGGTGCTGGAAGCGCCCACCTACGAACTGTTGCGCGAGCGCTGCCTGACCATCTGGCTGAAAGCATCGCCCGAGGAACACATGGACCGCGTGGTTGCGCAGGGCGACCTGCGACCGATACGGGGCCGCGATCACGCGATGGCGGAGTTGCGTACCATCCTGAAGCAGCGCGACCGGCTCTACTCGCTGGCCGATGCAGCGGTCGACACCAGTGGCACGAACGAGGCCGAAAGCCTGCAGCGTCTGCTCGACGTCATTGCGAAGATCAGTCCGCTGGCCGGATCGTCGGCACGCGACGATACGGCGGCCTGACCCTGGAGTTGCAAGCTGGAGACCCCCCACATGTCACCCTATCAGCGCATCCTCTGCCCGATCGACGGCAGCCCGACCTCCCTTCGCGGCATGCAGGAAGCGATCCGCCTTGCCGCCGCCTTGCAGGCGCCACTGCGCTTCTTTCACGTGATCGACCTGCATCCGCTGCTGCTTGGCGACGGTTCGGTGCCGGTGGCGCCCGACCTGGTCGCGACCATGCGCTGCAGCGGCGAGGAGATCCTGGCGCAGGCGCGCCAGGCGGCCCAGGAAGGCGGCGTGCAGGCCGAGTTCGGCTCGATCGAGGCGCTCGGCACGCGCGTATCGGATGCCATCATCGAAGAAGCGAGGCGCAGCCAGGCCGACCTGATCGTGCTCGGCACGCATGGCCGGCGCGGCGTGCGGCGCTTGCTGCTGGGCAGTGACGCCGAGGCGATCGTTCGCCACGCTCCGGTGGCCGTGCTGCTGGTGCGCGCACCCGAGGACGCCGCCGGACAGGGAAGATGATGCATAATAATGCCTAGCTGCGTTTGCTGATCGGCAATTTATTGCATCACCGGATCCGTCAACCCGTCAACAGGAGAAACGTCGTGGTCGAACTGTCGAGCGCCGACCAGTCGGTGAGCCCACCGCGCGTCACCTTTCCGCGCAACTACAACGCGGCCCATGACCTGATCGAGAGGAACCTTCGCGCGGGCCGCGGCGAGCGGCTTGCGTTCATCGATGATCGCGGCAGCTACACCTATGCCGAACTGGCGCGGCGGGTGAACCGGTTCGCGTCGGCGCTGGCGGGCCTGGGGCTGCGCCCCGAGGATCGCGTGCTGCTGTGCATGCTCGACACCGTCGACTGGCCGGTAACCTTCCTTGGCGCCATCAAGGCCGGAGTGGTGCCGATCGCGGTCAATACCCTGCTGCGCTCGAAGGACTACGAGTACATGTTGCGCGATTCGCGCGCGCGGGTGCTGTTCGTGTCGCAGGCGCTGCTGCCTTCCTTCGAAGGACTGGCCGATCGCATTCCGACCCTGCAGCATACGGTGGTCTCGCGCGCTCCGATGGGCGCCGACGTTGCGCCGGTGCAGGGCCCCGCAACGGGCGACTTCGACGCCTTGCTGGCCAGCGGAAGCGAGGTGTTCGAGCCCTTCGAGACGGTTGCCGACGAAGCCTGCTTCTGGTTGTACTCCTCGGGTTCGACCGGCGCGCCGAAGGGCACGGTGCACGTCCACTCGAGCCTGATCGAAACGGCCGAACTCTACGCGGTGCCGGTGCTGGGCATTCGCGAGTCCGACGTCGTGTTCAGCGCCGCCAAGCTGTTCTTCGCCTACGGCCTGGGCAACGGCCTGACCTTCCCGATGTCGGTGGGCGCCACCACCGTCCTGATGGCGGAGCGCCCGACGCCCGACGCGGTGTTCCGCCGCCTGACCGGTGCGGCGCCCGCGGCGCTGGCGCAGTTGCGCGCGCGCCCGAGCATCCACTACGGCGTGCCGACCCTGTTTGCGTCGATGCTGGCCAGCAACGCCTTTCCGGCCCGCGAGGAACTCGGCCTGCGCGTGGCGACCTCGGCCGGGGAAGCGCTGCCCCAGCGGGTCGGCGCCGCGTTCACCGAGCGCACCGGCGTGTACATCCTGGACGGCATCGGCTCCACCGAAATGCTGCATATCTTCATTTCGAACCAGCCGGGGGCGGTGCGTTACGGCACCACCGGCAAGCCGGTGCCCGGTTATTCGCTCAAGCTGCTCGGCGAGGACGGCCACGAAGTCGCCGTCGGCGAGGTGGGCGACCTCTACATCCGCGGGCCGTCGGCGGCGGCCTCGTACTGGAACCAGCGCGAAAAGACGCGCAATACCTTCCAGGGCGAGTGGACGCGCAGCGGCGACAAGTACGCGCGCGACGCCGATGGCTACTACACCTATGCCGGGCGCTCCGACGACATGATGAAGGTCAGCGGCCAGTACGTCTCGCCGTTCGAGGTCGAGTCCGCGGTCTCTTCGCACCCGGCGGTGCTCGAGGCGGCAGTGGTCGGGATCGACGACGCCGACCACCTGCTCAAGCCGAAGGCCTTCGTGGTCTTGAAGGATCCCGCGCAGGCCTCGCCGCAACTGGCCGAAGCGATCAAGGCGCACGTGAAGGATCGCCTGGCGCCCTTCAAGTATCCGCGCTGGATCGAGTTCATCGACGAGTTGCCCAAGACCGCGACCGGCAAGATCCAGCGCTTCAAGTTGCGCGCCTGAACCGACCCTGGAGGAGGCGCGTCGATGCGCGTATTCGAGAACCTGGCCGAACTGGCTGCCTGCGCCGGCGAGGAAATCGCCGTCAGCGACTGGGTCGAGGTCACCCAGCAGCGCATCGACGCCTTTGCGGATGCCACCGGCGACCGTCAATGGATCCACGTCGACCCGCAGCGCGCGGCACAGGGCCCCTTCGGCACCACCATTGCGCACGGCTACCTGACGTTGTCGATGTTGCCGATGTTCATGGAGAGCGCGATCGAACTGCGCGGCGTGCGCATGAGCGTGAACTACGGGCTGAACCGGGTGCGTTTTCCGGCGCCGGTGCCGGTGGGCAGTCGGCTGCGCGCGCGCTTTCGCATCGCTTCGGTGGAGGACGTCGGCAATGGGGGGCTGCAGATCGTCACCGAGGCGACGATCGAACGCGAAGGGAGCGAAAAGCCCGCCTGCATTGCCGAGACGGTGGCGCGGCGATACGCCTGAGGCGCTGTCCCGGGCGCCTGGCGGTCAGTCGCTCCACACCTCGCGGGCGACCTCGACGACGCGTTCGAGCTTGCGCCATTGCTCTTCGTGCGACAGCGCGTTGCCGTGGTGCGTGCTGGAGAAGCCGCACTGTGGCGACAGGCACAGGTTCTCCAGCGCAACGAAGCGCGACGCCTCGTCGATGCGGCGCTTCAGGGCATCCCTGGATTCGAGCACTCCGGTCTTGGTGGTGACGAGGCCGAGCACGATGCGCTTGCCGGCCGGCAGCGCCTTCAGCGGTTCGAAACCTCCGGCGCGCTCGCTGTCGAACTCCATGAAGTATCCGTCGACCCTGGTCGAGAACATCGCCTCGACCACCGGGTCGTAGCCACCCTCGGCAACCCAGGCGCTGCGGAAGTTGCCGCGGCAGGTGTGCATCGTCACGTGCAGGCCGTCGGGCTTGTCTTCGAGCGCGGCGTTGATCGCGTCGGCGTAGGTGCGTGGCAGTTGCGCGGGGTCGTCGCCATTCGCGCGGCAGCTCGCCTGGATCTTCGGATCGCACAGGTAGGCGAAGGTGATGTCGTCGAGTTGCAGGTAGCGGCAGCCGGCGTCGGCCAGATGGCGAATCGCCGTGCGGTACGCCTGCGCGACGTCGGACCAGAACTCGTCGAGGTCGGGGTATGCGTCCTTCGAGATTGCCGCGCGTCCGCCGCGCAGATGCAGCATCGAGGGCGACGGGATGGTCATTTTCGCGGTGCGCGAGGTCTGCGCGCGCAGGAACGAGAACGCGTCGACCATGATCGGGCGGCTGCAGCCGATGCGGCCGGTCACGGTGGCGATCGGGGGCTGCTCGGAGGAAGCGTCGACGCCGAACTTCGGTCCCGGATTCGTCTTCAGCGTCACGCCGTCGAGTTGCGACAGGAAGTCGAGGTGCCACCAGTCGCGCCGGAACTCGCCGTCGGTGATCGACTGCAGGCCGATCGCTTCCTGACGCCGGACTGCCTCGCTGATCGCGCGATCCTCGGCTTCCCGCAAGCTCGCGGCGTCGATCTCGCTGGCGCGCCATCGGGCACGCTGCTCGGCCAGCCAGGCGGGCCGCAACAGGCTGCCGACCTGGTCGGCGCGAAAGGGAATCGTCATCGGTGCCTCCTCGGGCGCGCACGCTCCCCGGTCGGGAGCGCTTCGAGCGTACCTGCACCGCGTCGCAAGCGCTAGCTTGACCCCGAACAAGACAAGCGCCGCCTCGGCGGATAGAGTGCCGGCATGCGTGCTTCTGCGTGGAGTCTGGCGGCCAAGCTGGTCGTGATCGGGTTTTCGTTGCTGCTGCTGGCGCTGGCGACGATCGGGCTGACCTTGTGGGTGACCTGGCAACTCGAGGGTGGGGCGGCCGCGGTCAACGAGGCCGGGCGCATGCGCATGCAGGCCTATCGCCTGGCGCTCGCCGCGGCCGAGGGTTCGCCCGCGAGCATGCAGTCGGGTGTGGCGCGCTTCGACGCCAGCCTGGCCATGCTGCGCACCGGCGACCCTGCGCGTCCCCTGTTCGTGCCCTGGACGGCAGCCACGCGCGCGTCCTTCGAGGCGGTACGCTCGCAATGGGCATCGCTGCACGAGGCCTGGGCTGGCGGCGCGGGCCCGGTCCCCATTGCCCGCGTCGATGACTTCGTCGCCTCGATCGACCGGTTCGTCGCGTCGATCGAGCGGCAGTTGTCGCGCTGGACGGCGATCCTCAACGCGGTCCAGTTCGCCATGATGGCGCTGGCGATCGGCGCTGCAGTGGCGCTGCTCTATGCCGGCTACATCTTCGTGGTCGATCCGCTGGCGCGCCTGCAGCGCGGCCTGGCGCGCATCGAGGAGGGCGAGTTCGCTGCGCGTGTCGCGGTCACTTCGAACGACGAGTTCGGCCGACTGGCCGCCGGCTTCAACCGCATGGCCGAGAACCTGCAGGCGCTCTACCGCAGCCTCGAGGACAAGGTGCGCGAGAAGACTGCCGGACTCGAGCAGGAAAGCCAGCGCCTGGCGGCCCTGTACGAGACCAGCGCGCTGATGGGCAGCGCGGACTCGCTCGAGCAACTGGCCAGGGGCTTCGCGCGCCAGGTGCGTGCGATTGCGCGCGCCGATGCGGCGGTGGTGCGCTGGTCCGATGAAACCAACCGGCGCTTCCTGATCCTGGCGGGCGACTGCGTCCCGGCAGCGATGCTCGAGAAGGAACATTGCGTGCACGCCGGCACCTGCCATTGCGGTCGCACACAGGACCTGTCCGGGGTGCGCGTGATCCCGATCCGCCCCGATCCGGTGATGAGCTTCGATCATTGCGCCGCCGCCGGCTTCGACACGCTGATTTCGGTGCCGGTCTCGCTGCACCAGCAGGTATTGGGCGAGATCGACCTGTTCTACGTCGGCGAGGCGTCGCTGGGCGACGATGACCGATCGCTGCTGGAGGCGCTGGCGAGCCACCTGGCCAGCGCGATGGAAGGCATGCGCGCGGCCGCGCTCGATGTCGAGGCGGCGGTTGCGCAGGAGCGCGGCCTGCTGGCGCAGGAGTTGCACGATTCGATTGCCCAGTCGCTCGCCTTCCTGAAGATCCAGGTGCGCCTGCTGCGCGATGCGCTCGGGCGCGCCGACGCCGACGGCGTGCAGCGCGTGATCGGGGAACTCGAGGCCGGCGTGCGCGAAAGCTACAGCGACGTGCGCGAGTTGCTGATCCATTTCCGCACCCGCGCCAATGCCGAGGACATCGAGCCGGCGCTGCGCGCCACGCTGTCCAAATTCGAGCACCAGAGCGGCTTGCGCACCACGCTCGACATCGATGGCAATGGGCTGCCGCTGGCGCCGGTCGTGCAGGTGCAGGTGCTGCACGTGATCCAGGAGGCGCTGTCGAACGTGCGCAAGCACGCGCAGGCGAGCCTGGTGCGCTTGCGCGTGCAGCAGTCGCCCGCCTGGCGCTTCGAGGTGCGTGACGACGGGCGCGGTTTCGACGAGAACGCCGTGCAGCGCGACGGCACCCAGGTCGGACTGCTCATCATGCGGGAACGCGCCCAAAACATCGGTGCCTCGGTCGAGATCGAATCGAGCCCCGGCGCCGGCACCTGCGTGAGCCTGACGCTGCCCGCCAGCGCGTTGTCCGGGCCCCGGCCGCCGACGTCGGTGGACAGCGGCGCGACCGAGCAGGCGCAGCCGGCGTGAACAGGCTGGTGCGCCTGCTGGTGGTCGATGACCACTCGCTGTTTCGCCGCGGCCTGGTCGCCTTGCTGTCCAGCGAACCGGGCTTTGCGGTGGTGGCGGAAGCCGGCGATGCCGGCGAGGCGCTACGGCGCGTGCGCGAGTTGCAGCCCGACCTGATCCTGCTCGACAACCATCTGCCCGGCGTCACCGGCGTGGCAGCGCTGCCCGGGCTGAAGGAGGCCGCGCCGGCGGCGCGCGTGCTGATGCTCACGGTCAGCGAAGACGAGCAGGATCTCGCGGCGGCGCTGCGCGCCGGTGCGCAGGGCTACGTGCTCAAGAACATCGAAGGCGACGTGCTGGCCGAGGCAATCCGGCGCACCATGCGCGGCGAGTCGGTGGTCAGGCCCGAGTTGACCGGCAAGCGGGTGCAGGCCTTTCGCGCCATCGACGAAGCCGCCACGGCGCCCCTGCCGTCGCTGCCGCGCGATCCGCTGCAGGCGCTCTCGCCGCGCGAGCGCGAGGTGCTCGACCTGATTGCCGAAGGCGCCAGCAACAAGGTGATTGCGCGCTCGCTGGGCATTGCCGAGACCACGGTGAAGATCCATGTCCAGCACATCCTGCGCAAGCTCGAATTGAGTTCGCGCGTGCAGGCTGCGGTGTACCTGGCGGCGCGCGCGCCCACCGGCGGCGCCCGGTAGTACTCCCTTCGAACGATGGCGTGAACGCGCCATCGTTCTTCCGGCCCGCTGCCGGCGACCGGGCGATGGATGTTCGCCGCTTCGGGGAAACCCTAGATTGGCGTCATGGAGGAACCGTCATGACGCCTGTTGCCCACGAAGTCGCGCGCTCGCGCCAGGCTCTGTCCGTGCTGATCGCCAGCACCATCGCCTTCACCGTGTGCTTCATGGTGTGGATGATGTTCGCCGTGATCGGCATCCCGATCCGCAAGACGCTGAACCTCAACGCCACCGAGTTCGGATTGCTCACTGCCACGCCGGTGCTGACCGGCTCGCTGATCCGCGTGCCGCTGGGGATCTGGACCGACCGCTACGGCGGCCG
>CAZXLV010000083.1:0-11061 GCA_964641405.1 uncultured Limnobacter sp.
CGCTTGCATGGCATGCAAGAGGTCAGCGGTTCGATCCCGCTTACCTCCACCAAATCGAAGAGCCGAACACGTCCCGTTCGTCTAGAGGCCTAGGACACGACCCTTTCACGGTCGGTACAGGGGTTCGAATCCCCTACGGGACGCCACTCTCGTTCTCGATGCGTCCGGGAAGTGCGCGCAATGTCAGCGTGACTGCGCCGGGTAATCCGTCTGCATTGCCGCGTAGCGCACGAACCAGTCGAGCGCCGCCGGATCAGCCATCGCGCTGCGGTTGACGGCACGCGCCTCGGGCACGCCAAGCAGGATCTTGCGCACCGGCACTTCCATCTTCTTACCGGTGAGCGTCATCGGGATCGCGTCGACGCGATACACCTTGTCGGGTACGTGGCGCGGCGTGCATGCCATGCGCAGGCACTCGCCGATTCGCGCGACCAGCGCATCGTCGAGTGCGGCATCTTTCGTCAACTTGACGAACAAGGGCATGAAGAATTTTCCGCCAGGCAGGTCGAGGTTGACGATCAGGGCGTCCTCGATCCCCGGCAGCGTGGCAAGCGCACGATAGATCTCGGCGGTGCCGATGCGAACGCCATGACGATTCAGCGTCGCGTCGCTGCGGCCGAGCACGAAACAGCCCCCGCGCGCGTTGATGCGGAAGAAGTCGCCGTGGCGCCAGACACCGGGAAACACGTCGAAATACGATTCGCGGTAGCGGCTGCCATCGGGGTCGTTCCAGAAGTTCACCGGCATCGACGGCATCGGCTGCGTGATCACCAGTTCGCCGACTTCGTCGACGACGCTCTCGCCGGCGTCATTCCACGCCTGCGCCGAAACGCCGAGATGCGGCGCCTGGATCTCGCCCGCATGGACCGATTGCGTCGGCACGCCGCCGACGAACCCGGTGCAGACGTCGGTACCACCGCTGCCGCTGCACACCCAGAGGTCGGCGTTCACATTGCGATAGAACCAGGCGGTGTGCGCCGGCGACACCGGAGAGCCGGCGGGCATCACTGCGCGCAATCGCGACAGGTCGTAGCGCTCGCCCGGGACGACGCCCGCCTTCGACAGGATGTCGACGTAGGTCGGGCTCGCACCGAAGAACGACGCGCCGCAATCCTGCGCCATTCGCCACAGCACGTCGACGTCCGGATACGCCGGATGTCCGTCGTAGAGCACCGGCACGACGCCGCACAGCAGCGAACTGGCGAGGAAATTCCACATCATCCAGCCGGTGGTGCTGAAGAAGAACATCCGCTCGCCGGCTCGCAGATCCATGTGCAAAGCCACCAGCTTGAGCATCTCGAGCAGGATCCCGCCATGGCCGTGCACGATCGCCTTCGGCAGACCGGTCGTTCCCGACGAGAACAGGATCCACAGCGGATGGTCGAAGGGAACCTGCTCGAAGCGGAACTGCGCCGCCGCCACCGGCGCTCCCGCGACGATCTGGTCCCAACGGTGTACTGCGCAGCCGTCGAGCACGAGCGGCGCCTCGCTCATCCGAGGCAGCACCACCACGTGTTCGAGTCCATGGAGTCCGTCGACGATTGCGCGCACCTCGTTGCTGCGGTCGAAGACACGGCCACCATAGCGATAGCCGTCGACGCAGAACAGCAGTTTCGGCTGCAGTTGCGCGATGCGGTCCAGCGCACCGCTCGCGCCGAAGTCCGGCGAGACGCTCGACCAGGTCGCGCCGATCGCCGTCGTCGCCAGCATCGCGACGATCGCCTGCGGCACATTCGGCAGGTAGGCGACAACCCGATCGCCGGCGCCGACCTTCATCTCGCGCATCCGCGTGGCGAGGGTACGCACCTGCATTGCGAGCGCGTCCCACGAGAATCCTGCCAACGGACGTGTCTCGTCGAGAAAGAGCAGCGCTTCCTCGCCGGTCCGCGCGTTGCGCAGCACGTGCTCGGCGTAGTTCAGGCGCACGCCGGGGAACCACTGCGCGCCCGGCATCTCGCGACGTCCGAGTACAGCGCCGACCGGCGTCGACGAGCGCACGTCGAAGTGATCGAAGATCGAACGCCAGAACGCGTCGAGGTCGGTCACCGACCAGCGGTGCAGTGCCTGGTAACCGTCGAAGGCGAGTCCGCGCTCGCGTTGCAGCCATCGCATGTACTCCACGAGCCGGCAGGCGGCGACACGCTGCGGATCGGGCGTCCACAGCAGATCGCCTTCACGCACGCGCGCGGGGTCGAGGTCGTTTCGCAGTGCCAATCCGGGATGCTCCATTGATCGCTGTTGCCGGCGAAGCGACCTCGGCCGAGTGGTCCAGCGACTGCGCGATGCGCACCAGGACTTCGCCGTCTCCAGGCGTCCCGGGTTCGAGCGATTCGAAGCGCAGCACCTCCGGGCCGCCGAATTCATGGAAGCGGATCGTCTTCGACTTCATCGCTGCATTGTCGTTCAAGGCACGCGCCGTGGATCATGGGTGCGCAAACTTTTCACCAGGAGAAAGTGTGCCGAAATGGCTGTTTGCCGGGCCCTACCGGGAAAGTCCCGATGCGCTTTTCGTGTGACCCGCGGCGAAAATCCATGCCAGGAGGCCGTCGGCCTCCTGGCTTGACCGCCGTTTCAGCGGCCGCCCCGGTCCGTCTCAGCACCTGTCCCAGGCATCCCGGCGCCGCTTTCACGAACCAGGGAGGAGACAACAATGACCCGAGTGACCCGTCGTGATTTCAACCGCCTTGCCGCCGCATCGGCCACCGCCGGCGTGGCAACGCTGGCCGCACCGGCGATCGTGCGCGCCCAGGCGAAGAAGCTGAAGGTGGGAGTGTTGCTGCCGCGCTCGGGCACGCACGCCTTTGTCGGCCAGTCGTGCCAGCGCGGAGTCGACATCTCGCCCCTGCTGCTGCGCGAGATGTACGGCGTCGAGGTCGAATTGATGAACGCGGATATCGAGTCCAACGTCGACGTGGCGCGCGCGCGTGCCGAGAAGCTGATCGACGAAGGTGCCCAGTTGCTCACCGGTCCGTTCGACTCCGGTGCCGCCTCGGCGATTGCGCAGGTGGCCGAGCAGCGCAAGGTGCCGTTCGTGATCAGCATCGCCGCCGCCCCGCAGATCACCGAGCAGGGCTACAAATACAGCTTCCGCAACTTTCCTACGGCGGTCGACCTGGTCCACAACGGCCTGGCGCTGATGCGCGACATCTTCCAGGCCACGCGCGCCGCACCGCGCACCGCCGTCTTCATGCACGTGAACGACACGTTCGGTACGGCGATGGCCAAGGGCATCGGCGCGATCCTGCCCAGGCTCGACTACCTTCCGTTCAAGGTCGTCGAGACCATCTCCTACGACCGGGACGCGCGCGACCTTTCGGTGGAGGTCGCCAAGGCCAAGGCCACCAATGCCGATTTCATCATGCTGGTGTGCCGCCTGAACGACTCGATCCTGCTGGTGCGCGAACTGATCAAGCAGCGTTGGTCGCCCCAGGGCATCATCACCCCGGGGTCGCCGGGCATGTATGAAGCGCAGTTCTACAAGGCGCTCGGCAACAAGTATTCCGACTACTGCATCTCCAACGTGCCCTGGTACAACCCGAACGCGCCACTCACCCGGGTCGTCGAGACGCAGTTTCACAAGCAGTTCCCCCAGGAGAAGCTGATGTTCCACGCGCTGAACGTGGGGTTCAGCTTCGAGGCGATGATGGTCGCGGCCGACGCCTTCAAGCGCGCCGGCAGCACCGATGGCCTGGCGCTGGCCAATGCCATCCGCCAGACGCATATTGCCGATCACATGATGATCGGCGGGCCGATCGCCTTCGACGCCAAGGGGCAGAACACCAGGATCAGTTCTGCCTGCATCCAGAACCGCAATGGTCAGCCGACGGTGGTGCTGCCCAGGGAAGCCGCACAAATGGCTCCGGTGTTCCCGGTGCCACCCTGGCAGCAACGCACCTGAGCGGGCACCACGACCCGGGCGCCGGATGCCCGGCGCCCGTCAAAGGGTGAAGATCTTGCCTGGATTGAAGACGTCGTCCGGATCCAGCGCGCGCTTGATGCGGCGCATCAGTTCGAGCGCATCGGCGTCGGCCTCCTCCTCGAGGAAGCGCATCTTGTGCAGGCCCACGCCGTGTTCACCGGTGCAGGTACCCTCCACCGACAGCGCCATGCGCACGATCGCATCGTTGATGCGCTCGGCCTCCGCCATCTCGGCCGGATCATCGGGGTCGATGACCAGCATCGAATGGAAATTGCCGTCGCCCACGTGTCCGACCATCATGCTCGGGATGGCCGTGGTGTCCAGGATGCGCCGGGCGCCGGAGATCGATTCGCCCAGCCGCGAGATCGGCACGCAGGTGTCGGTGGTAATCGCGCGGCCGCCCGGGCGCACCTGCAATCCGGCGAAATACGAGTTGTGACGCGCCGTCCACAGGCGGGTGCGGTCCTCCGGTCGCGTCGCCCACTCGAAGTCCTGGCCGCCGAACTCGTGAACGATTCCCTGTGCCGTCTGCGCCAGCTCGTGCACCGAGGCCTCGCTGCCATGAGATTCGAAGAACAGCGTCGGCGCCTCGCGCAAGGTGGTGTGGCTGTAGGCGTTGATGGCGCGAATCGCGCGATCGCAGACATACTCGCAACGCGCCACCGGGACGCCGAGTTGAATGATCTGGATGACTGCATCGATGGCCTGCGCGATGCTCGGGAAACTGGCCACCGCAGCCGAGATCGCCTCGGGCACCGGATATAGCCGTACCGTGACTTCGGTGATCACCCCAAGGGTTCCCTCGGAGCCCACGAACAGGCGGGTGAGGTCGTAACCGGCCGAAGATTTCCTCACGCGCCGCCCCGTTCGCACCACCTTGCCGCCGGCGGTCACCACGGTGAGCCCGAGCACGTTCTCCTTCATCGTCCCGTACCGACCCGCATTGGTACCGGAGGCGCGCGTGGCCGCCATGCCGCCCAGGCTGGCATCGGCACCCGGGTCGATCGGGAAGAACAGCCCGCTGTCCTTCAAGGCTTCATTGAGCTGCTTGCGGGTCACTCCCGCCTGGACGGTGGCAGTGAGGTCTTCGGCATTGATCGCCAGCACCTGGTTCATGCGCGACACGTCGAGCGAAACGCCGCCGTGCACCGCCAGCAAGTGCCCTTCGAGGGAGGAGCCGCTCCCGTAGGCGATAAGGGGCGTGTGATGGGCACAACACTGCGCGACGACCTCGGCAACCTCCTGCGTGGTGCAGGCGAACACCACTGCGTCGGGCGGTGCGGGAGGCAGCGGCGATTCGTCGCGGCCATGGTGCTCGCGCACCGCCGCCACGGTGCTGAAGCGCTCGCCGAAGCATGCCTGCAGCGACGCCGCCAGAACGTCGGGCAGCAGCCGGCGGGCCGCTCGGGGGGAAGCCTGGGGATGATGCATGCGCGACTCCGGAATCCAGGGCCAGCGCTAGGCGGCTGTCGGCATGAGGAATTCCCACGGCGAGACTTCGGTTGCCGGGTCTACCTCCACCTCGATGAGCGCCGGCGCACCGTCACCGAGCGCGCTCTCCAGGCACGTTTGCAGCCCCTGGGCCGTATCGACCCGGTAGCCGGCCATGCCGAAGCTCTCGGCCAGCTTCACGAAATCGGGATTGACGAGATCGGAACCGATGACGCGGCCGCCGAAGCGCTGCTGCTGGTCGCGACGCACGTTGCCGAACGCACGGTTGTTGAACACGACCGCCACCACGCCGATGCGGTGCTGGACCGCCGTGGCCAGTTCCTGCACGCCGAACATGAAGCCGCCGTCGCCGGACACCGAAACCACCGCCTTGTCGGGGTTGCCGACCTTCACGCCCAGTGAGGTTGAGTAACCGAAGCCGAGCGTTCCCTGGTAGCCGCAGGTGACGAAGCTGCGCGGCGTGTAGACCGGGAAGCCGAAGTACGAGGTGAAGCCTGCCTGGCAGATCTCCTCGACGAAGAAGCCGTCGCGCGGCAACACCCGGCGGATCGCCTCGAGGTGGCCCATGTGCGGCTGGACCTTGCGCGCCTGCGCGAGTGTCTCGTTCTTGAGCGCTTCGAACTCCGCGTGGCGACTCGGGCGGCGCACGCCATCGCGCATGACCGCTTCGGTCAGCTCGCGAGTGGCCGCCTTCGCGTCACCGACCACGGCAACCGCCGGCCGGATGCGCGCCATCTGCGCCGGATCGATGTCGATGTTGATGATCTTCAGGTCCCGGGGCTGGTTCGGCCAGCGGAACCACTGCAGTTCGAGCCGCGACCCGATGCCCACCAGCACGTCGGTGTGCATCCAGCGCCGGTAGCCCGCGGCGCAGGTGAAGCCGAGCGGATGGTCGTCGGACACGATGCCGCGGCCACCGCGCCACGAGACCACCGGCGCCTGCAACGACTCGGCCAGTGCCAGCACTTCGGCGCTGGCGTGCTGTGCACCGCTGCCGACCATGATCATCGGGTTGCGGGCATCGCGCAGCACGCGGGCCGCCTTCGCAAGCAATTCGGGATCGGCCTCGATGGGCGCATCCGGCTGGGCGGGACCGGTCAGCGTCACCGGTGCAGTCGTGGTGAACATGTCCCACGGCATCTCGAGCGCCACCGGGCGCGAGCGCCCCGACCTCATCTGCCGGAACGCCTCGGCAACGCGCGCCGGAGCCAGCGCCGGGTGCTCGATGCGCTCGGCCCACTTGGTGATGGTGCGCAGCGTCGCCAGCTGATCGGGCAGTTCGTGCAGGAGACCCTTGCCGGAGCCGATGAACGCCGAGGGGACCTGGCCGGTCACGCACAGGATCGGCGCACTGCCTCCGTACGCCGAGCAGATTGCTGCCGAGGCGTTGAGCACACCCGGACCCGGTACCACGGAGAACACACCCACCTTGCCGGTCGAGCGCGCGTAGCCGAAGGCCATGTAGCCGGTAGCCTGCTCGTGGCGCGGGCCGATCAGGCGGATCCGGTCAGCGGCACGATGGAGCGCGTCGAACAGGCCGTAGGTCTGCACCCCGGGGATGGCGAAGATGGTGTCGACCCCGTGTCGCAACAGGGATTGCACGATGGCATCGCCGCCAGTCATCCGATCGCTCATCTTCTCTTGTTCCTCACGGCAGGCGAAAAAATTCCACCACTATAGCGGCGCACGAACGGGTTCCGGCGAGCAGCGTCGTGGACAAGGCGTCCACCGCACCGAACGCCTGATCGTTCTTCGACGCGCCGCTGCCACGGCGTCAACGCATCAAGGTGGCAACCGGGCGCTTGGCGCGCCTCGGGCGCCGCGCCGGCGCGCCGGCAGCGGCGCCCTCCGGCCTGCCGGCCGCCGCTGACGAAGGGACCGTCGTGAGCACTGCCTGCCGGCGGAAGTGCTCGCCGAGCAGTTTCACGGCCGCATCGCCCTGTCGTGCCAGCGCAGCGTCCCTGATCTGCTCATGCTCGTTGCCGGCATCCGCCACCCTGTCCTCGTAGCGCCAGAGACGCCGTCGATAACGCTCCAGCTGGTCGTACAGGGCATCGAAGAAGTGGAGCAACCAGGGCGAGCCGCATGCGCTGCAGAGTGCGTAGTGGAACGCCCGATGCCGGGTCTCCCACTCGTCCGTGGCAACCTGGAGGTCGCCGCCCTTCGCGCCGACCAGTCGTGCATCGGCCTTCGCAAGGCGATGGGCCGCGGTCAGCACGGCGGCTTCCCATTCTTCCCCGCCCTGCTCGATCGAGCGCCGCAAGGCGTTGATCTCCAGGTACGCGCGCAACGACGACACGTCCTGCATCTCGCCCAGGCTGAGCGAGGCGACGACGAATCCCTTGTGGTCCTCCACCCTGACCAACCCGTCGCTGGCCACCTGGAACAGCGCCTCGCGCAGCGGACTGGTGCCGACGCCGTAGCGCCGCACGAGCTTCTGGATGGTCAAGCGCTCCCCGGGTTCGAGGCGGTTGCGAATGATGTCCTCACGCAGGCGTTGCGCGGTCTGGCCGGCAAGGGTTCGCGGTGCGACGTCTCGTGCAACGCCGGCCTTCGGCCCCCACGGCAGGGCTGCGGCAAGCGGTGCCATCGATTCGACCGGCGCGGTGCCCCGCGTGCGGCGTGGGTTGGTCATGCGGGCATTATAGAGCGCACGACTTCAATTCCACTACCAGATGTATTTTCCAAAGCGTTGACACATTTCCATACCATTGCTCTAATCCCATCTCCGCCTTCTCCCCAGGCGAACCGGCTGGCACGCGAGACATGGGTTCGACGATGAATCCCGGCAGCGCCGACGTCATTCTCTTCAACGGGCCGGTCTATTCCTTCGACGGCCGTCTCACCACGAAGAACGACGGCATTGCCATTCGCGACGGGCGAGTCCTGAGGACCGGCAGCGCAG
This sequence comes from uncultured Limnobacter sp., assembly GCA_964641405.1. Classification (GTDB taxonomy): domain Bacteria; phylum Pseudomonadota; class Gammaproteobacteria; order Burkholderiales; family Burkholderiaceae_E; genus Zeimonas. The sequence continues at coordinate 8,277 of CAZXLV010000083.1, forward strand.
CGGAGGTACTCGCCCTGGCGCGATCGGGCACGCGGCTGGTCGACCTGCATCGACAGGCGGTCGTCCCCGGCTTCATCGACTCCCACATCCACATGTCGCAGATCGGGCTGAACATGCTCGGCCCCGATATCTCGACGGCGAGGTCGATCGGCGAAATCCAGGCAACCCTGGCCGATGCAGCCTCGAAGACCGCTGCCGACCAGTGGATCGTCACGGGCATCGTCGGGGAGAGCGTGATCTCGCACGAATTGGTCGAGGGCCGCTATCCCCTGGCCGAGGAACTCGACGCCGCAGCACCGGACCACCCGGTGTGCATCCGCTCCTTCCACGTGGGCATCCTGAATTCGCGTGCGATGCGGCTCCTGGGTCTTTCCGCCTCGACCGTCGCGCCCCCCGGTGGCGCCATCGGAAGGGCCGGCTCGTCGACGACAGATCTCGACGGGCGCTTCTACGAAACGGCCTGGAAGGCCCTGGTCGAACCGAGCTTGCCCAGGCCGAGCTTCGAGCAGCGGATCGAGGCGCTCGAGATCGCATCGCGACGATTGAACGCGGTGGGCATCACGCAGGTGTGCGAACACGGCATCGACTGGGAAACCTGGCGAGCCTACGAGGCGGCGGAGAAGGCGGGACGATTGAGCGTGCGCGCCTTCACGCATCTTCACGTGGGCCCGGGCTCCGGCATCGAGGATGACCTCGAGGCGATCGCCGAGGTCGGTGTCGCCCGACGCACGACAGCGGATCGATTCTGGGCGCGGCTGGCCGGGGTCAAGACCTTCATCGACGGAGGCGTTGCGCTCGGCACCGCCTGTTTCCGGGAACCCTATGTCGCGGCCGACGGAAAGCTCACGCACGGCCTCCAGGTCACCCAGCCCGCGCAACTGGACAGCATCGTTGCCGGGTGCCTGGAGCATGGCATCCAGCTCACGCACCATGCTTCCGGCGACGCAGCGATCGACCAGGTGCTCGATGCCTATGAAAGGGTCGGGAGTGCCGAGGCGATCAGGAGGAACCGCTTCGTCCTGGTGCACTGCCAGTTCCCGGACGCGTCCAACATGGCGCGCATGGTCGAGATGGGCGTGCTGGCCGCGATGCAGACGCTCTTTCTCTACAACATGGGACAGGGCTACCTCAAGTATCACGGCGCGCGTGCCAACCGTGCCATCCCGCTGCGCAGCATGATCGAACATGGCTGCATCGTCGGGCTGGGGTCCGATGCGCCGGTGAATCAGTACGCTCCCCTGCTGGGCCTTTGGCACGCAGGCACACGCTTGTGCAAGGCCACCGGTGAGCCGATCGGCGCGCAGGAGGCCCTTTCACGCGAGCAGGCACTGCAGGCCTACACGGCGCGCAATGCCTGCTTCAGCTTCGACGAGCAGGTGCTCGGGAGTCTGAAGACCGGACAGGCGGCCGATCTCGCCATCCTCGCCCGGGATCCGTTCGAAGCCCCGGCCGAACAGCTTGCCGCCATCGAAGTCCTGTGCACTGCCGTCGCGGGCAAGCCCGTGCATGGACGGTGGAGCGCCCACAACGCATAACGACGAAGGAGACACCCATGAAGGCTCATCGCACGGCATCGCTCACCGCTGCTTTCGCAGCCACCGCACTCCTGCTCTGCGGCACCCCTGCACTGCAGGCGCAGGAGCAGCACTTCGAGCTGAAGCTCTCGCATTGGGGGCCTGCTTCGCACCCGATACAGAAGGCCTTCGAAGACTGGGGAGCCTCGGTGGAGAAGGCTTCCAACGGCACGATCACCTACAAGGTCTATCCCGCCCAGCAACTGGGCAAGGCCTTCGATCACTACGACATGGCGCGCGACGGCATCGCCGACCTCACCTACATCAATCCGGGTTATCAGCCCGGGCGCTTCCCGATCATCGGCGCCGGCGAACTGCCCTTCCTCATCGCCAACGCCAAGGGCGGCTCGCAAGCCTTCGACGCCTGGTACCGCAAGTATGCCGAGCGCGAAATGAAGGACGTGAAGTTCTGCCTCGCCTTCGTGCACGATCCCGGCAGCTTCCACTCGCGCGCGAAGAAGATCGTGGTGCCCGATGACATCAAGGGCATGAAGATCCGCCCCGCGCACGCCACCATGGCCACCTATGTCACCTCGATGGGCGGCACCAACGTGCAGGCCTCGGCCCCCGAGGTGCGCGACGTGATCGAGAAGGGCGTGGCCGACGCGGTCACCTTCCCCTGGGGATCGGTCGTCCTCTACGGCATCGACAAGGTCACCAGGTACCACCTGAACGCCCCCCTCTACACCACGGTATTGGTCCTTACCTTCAACAAGGCGAAGTACAACCGCATGTCGACCGCACAGAAGAAGGTGATCGACGATCACTGCAGCAACGAGTGGGCGCGCAAGGTGGCCGATCCGTGGGCCGACTTCGAGCATGCGGGAATCGCGAAGCTGGCCGCCGAACCGGGCCACGAGGTCTATCCCATCTCGCCCGAGCAGATGGCCCTGTGGAAGAAGGCTGCGCTGCCCTTGCACAAGACCTGGGCCGACAACGTGCGCAAGGTCGGCGTCGATCCCGACCAGGCGATGAAGGAGCTCGAAGCGAGCCTCGCGAAGTTCGGCGCGGCGGCCCAGTGAGCGTCGGCGCTCCGGGCAAGCGCCTCGATCGCCTGATCGAGGCCATCGAGGTGACGGCAGCGTGGTTTCTCGCCGCCGTCACCGCCCTCACCTTCGTGTCGGTGATCCTGCGCTATTTCTTCAACTGGGCGATACCCGACACCTACGACTTCAGCCGCCTGCTGCTCGCCATCCTGATCTTCTGGGGCA
>CAZXLV010000084.1:0-8700 GCA_964641405.1 uncultured Limnobacter sp.
TGCGCACTTTTTTCGGGCTCACGCGGGGACGATCGTAGTGTGAACAGGCCCTAGACAGTGTGTGTCGGCCGGTTGGCCTTGAGCGCGCCACCGAGCAGGTCCTCGATGCGGCTGCGTGCGCGTACGCCGGCTTCGTCCTTGGTGAACTGGATGCCCAGTCCCTGCTGGCGCCCCGGCGTGCCTGACGGCGTGACCCAGACGACGGTGCCGGTCACCGGAAGCTTGCCGGGCTCGTCGATCAGCGACAGGATCAGGTACAACTCGTCGCCGATGTGGGCCGCGCGCGTGGTGGGCACGAACAGTCCACCGCCGTCGATGAATGGCATGTAGGCGGCATAGAGCGCCGCTTTTTCGCGGATCGCCAGTTGCACCACTCCCGGGCGTGCGTTGGCGCGTGCCGGAACCGCACCGTCGGCCGGGGCGAGGGTGCCGGTACTGGTCGCCAGCCCGATCGTGGCGCTGGCCAGCCCGCTGCTACCGGTCTCGGGTGCCGTCAGCGGTTCGAGCCCCGACGCAAGGTTCGGGGCCGTGACCGGAGCATGTGCATTGCCGTGGGTGCCATCCATGTCTCGTTCTCCCGCTGCCCCGGTTGCCCGGCAGCCCTCTCGTCCGCAAGCCCTTGCGCCCTGCCCCTCACCCGCGTACGGCGAACGCTGCGCGCAGGCGCAGCAGCGCATCCTCGACCATCAGCCGTGGGTTCAGCGGATGATCCACCGCCCGGGCCAGTCCGGCCAGTTGCGTGGCAAGCCGATCCAGCGCCTGCAGGCTGCTCGCATCTGCGAGCGTGTGCAGGCGCCCGGCCTGGCCGGGAAAGAAGCGCGGTCCGGCCCCCACACATACCCGCTGCAGGTCGGCGACCCAGCGCTGCAGCGCCTCCAGCCACTGCGCCGGTTCCAGGCTTGCCAGCGCATCGGCGGCCTGCACCAGCGGAGTCTCCGGCAGGCCGGCCAGCGTCTCCACGATCAGCCGATGGGTGGCCGATTTGGCAGGTTCGGCGAATTGGCGTGCGTGCAGCGGTGCGCCCCCGGCCGCGGCCAGCCAACTGCTCGCCAGGGCGGGTTCGACGCCGGTTTCGCCCACCAGCCAGGCAATTGCCACGTCTCGATCGGGCATCGGCAGGACCAGGGACGCGCAGCGCGAGCGCACGGTCGCCGGCAAGGCGTCAGGCCGATCGGTGACCAGCACGAAGCGGGTCGCGCCGCTGGGTTCCTCGAGCGTCTTGAGCAGGGCATTGGCGGCGGCAGCGTTCAGGGCGTCGGCCGGATCGACCAGCACCACCTTGCAGCCACCGCGGTGACCGCCCACGCTGACGAAGCGCTCGAGCAAGCGCACCTGGTCGATGCGGATGTCGCGCGACGCCTTGGCGCCTGCCTTGGCCGCGGCAGTGTCGGAGGCCTCGGCCTCGCCCGGCGCCTCGCCATCGGCTTCGAGGCTGGCCGGGGTGAGCAGGCGAAAGTCCGGATGGTTGCCCTGCGCCAGCCAACCGCAGGCGGCGCAACGCCCGCAGGCTGCGCCATCCGGCAGTGCTGCCTCACACAACCATGCCGCCACCAGTTCGACGGCAAACGCCGACTTGCCAATACCAGCCGGGCCCTGGATGAGCAGCGCATGATGCTGGCGCGCGCGCTGCGCCAGCATCCTCTCCCAGGACGGGATCAACCAGCTAAATTTCATATGTTACAGATGCTTGCGATATCCTGTTCAAGGATATTATGAATAGATTCCTTGGGCTGGCTGCTGTCGACGACGAGGAACCGCCCCGGATCGGCAGCAGCCCGAGCGAGGTAGCCCTCGCGTACCCGTTCGAAGAACGCCTGGTCTTGCGCCTCGAAGCGATCGGCGCCGCGCACGCCACGGCGACGCTGTGCCGCCAGGGCGGGCGCCAGATCGAACAGGTAACTGCGATCGGGCTGCAAGCCCTCCTGCACCCAGGCCTCGAGCCAGGCAATGCGCTCGAGCGGTGCGCCGCGGCCCTCACCCTGGTAGGCGTAGGTCGAATCGGTGAACCGGTCGCACAGCACCCACTTGCCGGCCGCCAGCGATGGGCGGATCAACTGTTCGAGATGATCACGGCGTGCGGCGAACATCAGCAGCAGTTCACTGTCGATCGACATCGAACGGTGCAGCAGCAACTCGCGCAGGGACTCGGCCAGGGTTGAACCGCCCGGTTCGCGCGTCTGCACGAGCGGGATGCCGTGTGCCTGCAACCGCTGCGCGTACCAGGCGATGTGGGTGCTCTTGCCGGCACCGTCGATGCCTTCGAAGGTGACGAAGCGCGCCTTCATCGCCCGCCTCGCTGGTAGCGCCTCACCGCATCATTGTGGCTCGCGAGGTCGTCGGAAAACTCGCTGCTGCCGTCGCCGCGCGACACGAAGTACAGCGAGGAGATCGGGGCCGGGTGCAAGGCGGCGTCGATGGCAGCCTTGCCCGGCAGGGCGATCGGGGTCGGCGGCAAGCCGGTGCGCGTATAGGTGTTGTACAGGGTGTCGGCCTGCAGGTCGCGCTTGCGCAGGTTGCCGTCGAACGTCGCGCCCATGCCGTAAATGGTGGTCGGATCGCTTTGCAGGAGCATGCCGCGCCGCAGGCGGTTCACGAAGACCGCAGCGACCTTGTCGCGATCGAGCACGTGGCCAGTCTCCTTCTCCACGATCGAGGCCATCACCAGCGCCTCGTAGGGGTCGCGATAGGGAAGCGCGGGATCGCGACTCTCCCAGGCGGCCTGCAGCGCCTGTTCGAGGCGCTTGTACGACTGGCGGTAGATGTCGAGATCGCTGGCGCCAGGCGAGAACGTGTAGGTGTCGGGGAAAAACAGTCCTTCGGCGCGCGTGCGGCTTGCGCCCAGCGCCTTCAGCAGAGTCGCTTCGTCCATGCCGCGGGTGTCGTGGGCGAGATCGGCATTGGCATCGATGGTCGAGCGCATCTGTCCGAAGGTCGATCCTTCGATGAAGCGGATTTCGGTCATCAGCACATCACCTCGTGCCAACTTGTCGAGCAGGCCATCGACCGTCAGCGGCGGGGCGAAGGCATAGGTACCCGCCTTGAGCCGCCCATCGTAGCGGCGCAGCTTGTACCACAGCCACAGCCTGGTGGGCGAGATGCCGATGCCTTGCTGGCGCAGGCCAGCGGCAATGGCGCGCACGTGCGAGCCCTTGGGCACCGTGTAACGCACCGGCGAGACGGCAAACGACAAGGGCGCCATGCGAACGTTGTACCAGCCCCAGGCGGCGCCGATCGCCAGCACCAGCGCCAGCAGCAGCAGCGGTCGTCGCCACGCGGTACGGCCCTTGCGTTTCGAGGTCATCGTCTCGCGGTTCTGGTGAGGGTGCCTATAATAATCCGCTCACCCTCCGGATCGTCCATGGCTGCCGTTTCCCCTCCCGTCTCCCACGACACGCAACTGCGCGCGGTGCTGGCTGCCTGTGGCGCCGAACTCGAACGCGACGACTACGGTCCGCAGGCTCGCTTCGCCGACCCCGCTGCGCGCGCCGGCACGGTCACCTCGCTGGAGCGCCTCGCCGAGGGGGCCGTGACGCTGCTGCCGGACCTGGGCGTGCTGGCGGTCACCGGCGAGGAGGCGACGCGCTTCCTGCACGCCCAGACGACCAACGATGTCGCGCGGCAACCGGCGCAGGCGGCGCGCTGGCACGGCCTGTGCACGCCCAAAGGGCGGTTGCTGGCCACCCTGCTCGGCTGGAGCGACGGTGCCGCTTGGCACCTGGCGCTGTCGCGTCCGCTGGCCGAGGCGATTCGCAAGCGACTGACGATGTTCGTGCTGCGCGCCAAAGTGCGGGTCGAAGACCGCTCCGATGCCTGCATCGTGCTCGGCCTCTCGGGTACGCGGGTGCAATCTGCACTGGCTTCGCTGGGCCTTGCTGTGCCGGGCGTGCTCGAGGTGGCCCACGGCGTCGCGGATCAAGCGGCGGCGGGCAAGGCGAGGCCCGCGGGCAGCGAGGGGGCATTGACCGTGATCGGCCTGCCTGCCATTGCCGCCTCGGGCGCTGCGGATGCGCCGCAAATCGCGCGCTGGCTGCTGGTGTCGTCGGTCGATGCGCTTCCTGGCTGGTGGGCCCGACTGAGCGACCGACTGCAGACGGTCGATTCCACGAGTTGGCGCTGGACCGAGATTCGCAGCGGCGTGGCACGCATCGTGCCGGGCACGGTCGAACAATTCGTGCCGCAGATGATCGACTTCGACTCCATCGGTGGAGTGAGCTTCGACAAGGGTTGCTATCCGGGCCAGGAAATCGTCGCGCGCAGTCATTACCTGGGCAAGGTCAAGCGGCGCCTGTTCCTCGCGCACCTGCCGGCGTCGGAGCCGGCACCGGGCAGCGACGTGCTGAACGAAGCCGGAGAGCCGGCCGGCAAGGTGGTGCTGGCTGCCCCGTCGCCCCGGGGTGGCACCGACTTGCTGCTCGAAGCGCACACAGAAATGGCGCGCTCGGTGCAGTTGCAGATCGACGGGCGGGCGCTTGCGCTCGAACCCTTGCCCGGCACGGCGGTGCGGGGGTGAGCGGCGCGCCCGCCCCCGGTTGCGTCGTCATGGTCTGGTTTCGGGCCGATCCGGCGCGCAACGAAGACTGTCGGCGCGCGCTGCGCGAACTGGTGCAGCGCCTCGCGAGCACGCATGGCGTGCACGGGCGCTTCGGCTGGCGTGATGAAACCGACGGCCGTTACCGAACCTGGCTCGAATCGTACGAGCCCATGGACGTCGATCGCTGCCCTGCCTTCATCGACGCCCTGCAAGCGCAGGCCAGCGCGCTCGGGCTCGATGCACTGGCAACCGGCGAGCGCTTCACCGAAGTCTTCCAGTGGAGCGCCTGAGGCGCAATGTGCCTGATCGGGTTCGCGCTGGACGCGCACGACGAGTTTGCCTTGCTGATGGCGGCCAATCGCGACGAGATGTACGCACGCGCCAGCGATGCCGCGACCTGGTGGGCGGATCGCCCCGGCGTCTGGGGTGGACGTGACCGGGTCGCCGGCGGCAGTTGGCTGGCCGTCGATCGGCGCGGGCGCCTGGCGGCGGTCACCAACGTGCGCGAGCCGGGCGTGGCACCCGGGCGTCGCTCGCGCGGTGAACTGGTGGCCGACTTCGTGGCCACCACCGTGCCGATCGAGGATTACGCCGCCCGGATCGCCGCACGCGGCAATGACTACGCGGGCTTCAACCTGATCCTGTTCGACCCGTCCTCGCCGCACCCGGCCCTGTATGTGTCGAATCGGCACCCGCAGCGCGTGCTCCGGATCGCCCCCGGCGTGCACGGCCTGTCCAATCACCTGCTGGACAGCGATTGGCCGAAGGTGCACCAGCTCAACCAGCGCCTGCGCGATGTGCTGGCCGACCCACGCCAGCCGATCAACAGCGTCTTGCTGCGGGCACTGGCCGATCGCTCGGTTCCGTCCGACGCCGCCTTGCCGGACACCGGCGTCGGGCTGGCGCGCGAACGCATCCTGGGTCCGGCGATGATCTTCGCTCCCGGCCTGGGCTACGGGACGCGCGCCTCGACCCTGCTTGCGGTGCGTCGCGACGGCCGTGTCGACGTCCTGGAGCGCAACTGGCTGCCCGACGAATCCGCGCCACGAGTGATCAACGAGCAGCGCGTGCGCTTCCGGGCACGGCCGATCGATTCACGGCTTCTCAGTCGAGCCTGACCAGCTGCTTGCCCACGTTGCGCCCTTTCAACAGGCCGATGAAGGCCTCGGGCGCCGCTTCCAGTCCCTGCGCCACCGTCTCGCGGTATTTCAGCTGCCCGGCAGCCACCAGCGGCAGCAATTCGCGCAAGGCTTGCGGCCAGGCGTCCATGTGCTCGGAGACGATGAAGCCCTCGACCCTCAGCCGGTTCAGCAGCACCGAGCCGAAATTCTCCAGCGGCATCGCCTGGCCATCGTAGCCGGAGATCAGGCCGCACACGGCGATGCGCCCGAAGGCGTTCATGCGCCGCAGGACGGAGTCGAGGATCTCCCCGCCGACGTTCTCGAAGCAGGCGTCAATGCCGTCGGGCGTGGCCGCCTTCAGGTCTTCGCGCAGTCGCCCGGCCTTGTAGTCGATGCAGGCATCGAAGCCGAACTCATCGGTGACGATGGCGCACTTGGCGGCGCCACCGGCCACGCCCACCACCCGGCAGCCGTGGCGCCTGGCCAGTTGGCCCACCACCGAGCCCACCGCGCCGCTGGCTGCCGACACCACCAGCGTCTCGCCCGGCTTCGGGGCGATGATGCGGTTCAGGCCGTACCAGGCCGTCACGCCGGGCATGCCGGCGCGGCCGAGGTAGGCCGACAGCGGCACCTGGCGGGTATCGACCTTCTTCAAGCCGCTGCCGTCGGACTTGCCATAGAGTTGCCAGCCGAACATGCCGAGCACCTGGTCGCCGACGGCGAAGTCGGGATGGGCGCTCGCTATCACTTCGCCTGCGGTGCCGCCGATCATCACCGTATCGAGCGCTTGCGGGGCCGCGTAGGACTTCGCCTCGTCCATGCGTGCGCGCATGTACGGATCGAGCGACAGGAAGCGGTTGCGCACCAGCACTTCGCCGGGCCCCACCGATGGAACCGGCACCTCGACCAGGCGGAAATTGGCGGCTGACACGCTGCCCGCCGGACGGCTGGCCAGAAGGATCTGTCGATTCATCGCGCTCACGATGCCTCCTCTTCACGCCGCTCAGCGGCGCAAGCCGCGCAGGTCGAACTCGGCCAGCGCCGCGCGCGCCACGGCGCCACCCCATTCCGGCACGAAATGTCCCGCTTCGGGCAGGCACATCGGCTCGGGGCAGCCGCGGATCATGGCGCGCAGCGGCCGCATCGATTCCTCGCCCAGCACCGGGTCACGCAAGCCGATCGCCATGAAACTGCGACCGCTCCACGATTCGCGCCACCACTGGCCGGCGCGGTTCGACACATCGGTGCCGGGCGCCTCGGGGTGATCGGGCACCAGGTTCGGGAAGGCGCGCAGTGCCGCCTTGTAGCGCACGTCGGGAAACGGCACGTCGTAGCCGGCAGCCTCTGCGCTGCACAGGTCGGGCTTGCCGCGCACCAGCAGCCGGCCTACCGGCAGGTCGGGAGTGCGGTTGGAATACGCGCGCCAGTCGGCAAATCCGCGTGTGGGAGTGGTTCCGACCGCCAGCGCCGTGTTCATCGCCAGCAGGCGCGTGAAGCGCTGCGGCATCTCGGGCGGCAAGGTGAGGCCGAGCAGGCCGCCCCAGTCATGGCAGACCAGCATCACGTCGCGCAGATCGAGGCGCTCGATCAGGCGCATCAGCATCGTGCGGTGCCAGTCGAAGCCGTGCACCGCCTCGTCGACCGGCTTGTCCGAGCGTCCGAAACCGATCATGTCGGGGGCGATCACCCTCATGCCGGCCTGCGAGAACACCGGAATCATCTTGCGATACAGGTAGCTCCAGGTCGGATTGCCGTGCAGGCACAGCGCGGTGCCGTGGCGTGGCGTGCCTTCGTCGAGGTAGTGGATGCGGATGCCTTCATAGCCCGGCAGGTCATCGACATAGCGGGGCGCATACGGATAGTCGAGCAGTCCGTCGAAGCGCTCGTCCGGGGTGCGCAGCAGTTCCATGGCGATCGCCGATCGGGCAGCGTTCAGGCAACCTCGAACAGGCCGGCCGCGCCCATCCCGCCGCCGATGCACATCGTCACCACCACCCGCTTCGCACCGCGCCGCCTGCCCTCGATGAGCGCGTGCCCGGTGAGGCGCTGGCCGCTGACGCCATAAGGATGGCCGACCGCGATGGCGCCTCCATCGACGTTCAGCCGATCGTCGGGGATGCCCAGGCGATCGCGGCAGTAGAGGACCTGCACCGCAAACGCCTCGTTGAGTTCCCACAGGTCGATGTCCTCGACCTTCAAGCCGGTGCGCGCCAGCAGCCTGGGCACCGCGAACACCGGGCCGATCCCCATTTCGTCGGGTTCGCAACCGGCCACCGCGAAACCGCGAAAGTAGCCCAGTGGCGCGAGGCCGCGCTTCTCGGCCAGTTTGGCGTCCATCACCACGCAGGCGCCCGCACCGTCGGAAAACTGGCTGGCATTGCCTGCGGAAATGACGCCCCCGGGCAGGGCCGGCCTGATCTGCGACACCGCTTCGAGCGTCGTGCCCTCGCGCCGTCCCTCGTCATCGGCGAGGACGACTTCGCGCGTGCCAAGCTGCCCGCTCGCCTTGTCGGCCACCGCCATGCGTACCGTGATCGGCACCAGTTCGTCCTTGAACCGTCCGGCTGCTGCAGCCGCGCAGGCGCGTTGCTGGCTCCGCACGCCGTACTCGTCCTGGCGCTCGCGCGCAATCTTGTAGCGCCCGGCCACCATTTCGGCGGTCTGCAGCATCGGCCAGTACACCTCGGGCTTGGACTTCATCAGCGCCGGGGCGTGCAGCATGTGGGTGTTGGTCTCGTTTTGCACGCACGAGATCGACTCCACGCCACCGGCGACGAAGATCTCCCCCTCGCCGGCCATGATGCGTTGTGCGGCCATGGCGATGGTCTGCAGCCCCGAGGAGCAGAACCGGTTCACGGTGACGCCCGGCACGCTGACCGGGCAACCTGCGGCGAGCGCGATCTGGCGCGCAATGTTCGAACCGGTTGCGCCTTCCGGCATGGCGCAGCCCATCAACACATCCTCGACCTCGCCCGGCTCAATGCCGGCGCGTTCGATGGCCGCGCGCACGACGTGCCCGCCCATCGTCGCACCGTGGGTCATGTTCAG
>CAZXLV010000084.1:8710-10982 GCA_964641405.1 uncultured Limnobacter sp.
TTCGCCAGGCCGGTGCGCGCGGTCGATACGATGACAGCCTCACGCATGATTCGATTTCCCCACTGACTCAGGCATTGAAGCCCCTGCCCTGCGCCGCCAGCTTCACCAGCAGCGGCGCGGGCGTCCAGAACGACGCATCGCCGTGCGGATGGGCGGCAAAGTCGGCCATCCGGTTGATCACGTTGTACAGGCCGACCATGTCGGCGTACAGCATCGGCCCGCCTCGCCAGAGGGGAAAGCCGTAGCCGGTGAGGTAGATCATGTCGATGTCGGAAGCCCGCTGGGCGATGCCCTCGTCGAGGATCTGCGCGCCCTCGTTGACCAGCGCGAACACCAGGCGGTGCACGATCTCGTCGTCGCCGAGCTTGCGCGCGAGCACTCCGATGGCCTGGCGCTCGGCAGCGATCAGCTCATCGACCGCCGGGTCGGGTAGCGCATCGCGCTTGCCGGGCAGGTAGCGATACCAGCCGGCACCGGTCTTCTGGCCGAAGCGTCCCGACTCGCACAGCCGGTCGGCCACTTTCGGATACCTCAACTGCGGTTGCTCCACGTAGCGGCGCTTGCGGATGTACCAGCCGACATCGTTTCCCGCCAGGTCGCTCATGCGAAACGGCCCCATGGCGAAGCCGAACTTCTCGATCGCGCCATCCACCTGCTGCGGCGAGGCGCCCTCCTCCAGCATGTAGAGCGCCTGGCGCAGGTATTGCTCGATCATCCGGTTGCCGATGAAGCCATCGCACACACCCGAGACCACTCCGGTCTTGCGGATCTTCTTCGACAACTGCATCGTCGTGGCCAGCACGTCCTTGCCGGTTTGCTCGCCGCGCACGATCTCGAGCAACTTCATCACGTTGGCCGGCGAGAAGAAATGCGTGCCGATCACGTCCTGGGGCCGCCCGGTGAACGATGCGATCCGGTTCACATCGAGGGTCGAGGTGTTGGTGGCCAGGATGGCGCCCGGCTTCATGACCTGGTCGAGCCTGCGGAACACCGCCTCCTTGACCGCCATGTCCTCGAATACCGCCTCGATCACGATGTCGGCGTCGCCGATCTGCTCGTAGGACAGGGTCGGCGTGATCAGCGCCATGCGTGTTGGCACGTCTTCGGCGCGAATGCGGCCCTTCTTCGCGGAGTTCTCGTAGTTGCCCCGGATGATGGCGATGCCCTTGTCGAGGGCCTCCTGCTTCACTTCGAGCACTGTCACCGGGATGCCGGCATTGGCAAAGTTCATCGCTATGCCGCCGCCCATGGTGCCGGCACCGATCACCGCGGCCGCGCGAATCGGGCGGATGGGCGTGTCATCGGGGACATCGGGAATCTTGCTGGCGGCGCGCTCGCCGAAGAAAGCGTGTCGCAGCGCTTTCGATTCGGGCGTCTGCACCAGTTCGAGGAACATGGCGCGTTCGCGCGCCATGCCCTCGTCGAACGAGCCTCCCAGGGCGCCCTTGATTGCCTCGATGCAGCGCTGCGGCGCCGGGAAGTGCCTGGCCACCGTCCTGACCGTGTTCAGCGAGAATTGCAGGAATGCCTCGGCATCAGGGTGCTCCACCTTCAGGTCGCGCACCTTCGGCAGCCCGCGCTTGCCTGCGACCACCGTGTTCGCAAATGCCAGTGCGCCGGCCAGCAGGTCGCCCGCGACGATCTCGTCGAACAACTTCGTGCCCTCGAATTTCTCCGATTTCACGGCGTTGCCCGATACGATCATGTTGACCGCCATCTCGAGCGGAACCAGGCGCGGCAGTCGCTGCGTACCGCCGGCCCCGGGCAGCACGCCGAGCTTGACCTCGGGCAGCGCGATCTGCGCTCCCGGCACCGCCACCCGGAAATGGCAGCCCATCGCAAGCTCCAGCCCGCCGCCCATGGCTACGCTGTGGATGGCGGCGATCACCGGTTTGCTGCAGGTCTCGACGGTACGGATCACGGTCAGCAGGTTCGGTTCGGCCAGCGCCTTGGGCGTGTTGAACTCGCGGATATCGGCTCCACCCGAGAAGGCCTTGCCAGCCCCCGTGATGACGATGGCCGCAATGGCCGGATCGGACTGCGCGCGTCGCAAGCCATCGACGATGCCGGTGCGCAGGGCATGACCGAGGCCATTGACCGGCGGGTTGTCCATCGTGATGACCGCGATGTCGCCGTGCACGGCGTATTGCGCCTGGTTCATGTCCCGTCGCTCCCCACCCGAGTGATGCCCAAGTGTACCCCGCGCCCGCAACAGCCTAGACACCATGGTCGCCCGCGTCATTGCGGGCGGCCGGTCTCCTGAGTCGTAGGT
>CAZXLV010000085.1:0-10939 GCA_964641405.1 uncultured Limnobacter sp.
CCTGCCGCTCGAGCGACGTGGGTGGTATGCGGAGCCGAGGCAGCGCGCGTCGTTCACTGCCCCGACGTTCGCATTGCCGATCGCGCTCACGATTGTGGCGCCCGCGCGACCCACGCCTTTGCAGGCGCTCACCGTGGCGCAGCGATTCAGATGCTGAACGCGGGCAGGCGCCCCTGCTGCTCCCGCAGTGCCCGCACCCACTCAGGCGCCGGCAGGCGCTGACGGGCCAGCACGCGCGCACGCTCGTGCAACTGGCGCCAACTCGCGTGCAGCGCCGGCCCCTTGAAGGCGAGCATCACCACGTTGCCGGCGGGCACCGCCGGCAAGGCCAGCACGCGTCCGCCAAACGCGCGCGCCAGGTGCTCGCGACTGCGCCGGCAGGCATCGTCGTCGCCGAACAGGTTCACCACCAGCATGCCGGTAGCGGCCAGGGCGCGCCGACAATCGCGATAGAACGCCATGCTGTCGAGCACCGGTCCGCGGGCGCGCCAGTCGTAAAGGTCGATCTGGATGACGCCATAGCGACCTCGCTCGGACGGACGCGCGACGAACACGCCCGCGTCGGACAGCTTCACCGACAGGCGCGCATCGTCCGCGGGCAAGGCGAAATCACGCCGCGCACAAGCCAGCACGGCGGCACTGATCTCGACGGCGGTGACCCGCGACGCGGGGAGCCGGCGCCAGCAGTACTTGGTGAGGGCGCCAGCGCCCAGGCCGAGCTGGAGCAACTGCGACGGCGGGTCCAGGAACAGCATCCACGCCATCATGTCGCGCACGTAGTCGATCTCGAGCTCGAACGGGCGCGCAATCCGCATCGCGCCCTGGATCCACGGCGAGCCGAAGTGCAGGTAACGCACCCCGCCCTCTTCGGACAGGGTGATCATCGCATCGTCGCGGCACCGGCGTGTGCGCGTGGCGCTCACTCGGTCGTCGCTGCAGGCGGATTGGCGCCGGGTGCCACGTCGGCGGCCAGCACCTCGTTGAGCCGGCGCACGAATCCGGCCGGATCGGCCAGCTGCCCGCCCTCGGCCAGCACCGCTTCGTCCAGCAGCAAGCGTGACCAGTCGGCGATGCGCTGCGGTTCGGCGCGCAGGCGTGCCAGCAGCGCATGGTGCGGATTGATCTCCAGGATCGGCTGGCGCGGCGGCGCCTTCTGGCCGGCCTGCTCCAGAAGCCGCTGCAGGTGGCCGCTGATCTCGCCCTCGTCGGAGACCAGGCACGAAGCCGAATCGGTCAGGCGACTGGTGACCCGCACCTCCTTGACCGCATCGCCGAGCGCCGCCTTGATGCTGTCGGCGAGCGGAGCGAATTCATCGGCTGCACGCTGCGCGGCCGCCTTCTCGGCTTCATCCTCGAGTGCCTCGAGATCGAGCCCGCCACGCGCCACCGAGGCCAGTTCGTGGCCCTCGTATTCGGTGAGGAAGGAGAGCATCCACTCGTCGACCCGATCGGTAAGCAGCAACACCTCCACGCCCTTCTTGCGGAACACCTCCAGGTGCGGGCTGCTGCGCGCCGAGGCGGCAGTGTCGGCGGTGACGTACCAGATCTTCTTCTGGCCTTCCTTCGTGCGCCCGACATAGTCGGCCAGCGACACCGATTGCGCATCATCGTCGCAGGCGCTCGAGGCAAAGCGCAACAGCCTGGCGATGCGCCCGGCATTGGCACCGTCCTCGCCGACGCCCTCCTTGATCACCTGGCCGAATTCGCGCCAGAACTTCGCATAGTCATCGGGTCGCTCGCTGCTCATGTCCTCGAGCATGGCCAGCACGCGCCTGGCGCTGCCCTCGCGGATCGCGCGCACATCGCGGCTTTCCTGCAGGATTTCGCGTGAGACGTTCAACGGCAGGTCGTTGGAGTCGATGACGCCGCGCACGAAGCGCAGCCAGGTGGGCAGCAACTGTTCGGCATCCTCCATGATGAAGACACGCCGCACGTACAGCCGCACGCCGCTACGACGTTGCCGATCGTACAGGTCGAAGGGAGCGTGCGATGGTACGTACAGCAGTTGCGTGTACTCGGTGCGACCCTCGACGCGATGGTGCGTCCACGCCAGCGGCTCGTCATCGCCGTGCGAGAGATGCTTGTAGAAGGCCCGGTACTGCGCGTCGTCGATCTCCGCCTTCGGGCGCGCCCACAGTGCGCTCGCCTGGTTGACCGTCTCCCACTCATCGCTCGCGCGCATCTGCTTCGCCTCGGCGTCCCAGATCTCCTTGCGCATGCGGATCGGCAGTGAAATGTGGTCCGAGTACTGGCGCGCAATCGTCTTGAGCTTCCAGCTCGACAGCAACTCGTCGAATGCTGCCGCGTCCTCGCTTGCCGCCGGTGCTGCACCATCTCCGTCGGCGCCATCGGAGGACTTGCCACGCAGATGAAGGACGACGTCGGTGCCGCGGCCTGCCTTGTGCGCACTCTCCACGGTGAAGGCGCCGCTGCCGTCGGATTCCCAGAGCACCGCCTGGTCGGCGGGCAACCCCGCACGACGCGACAGCACGCTCACCCGGTCGGACACGATGAACGCCGAGTAGAAGCCGACCCCGAACTGGCCGATCAGCTGGGCATCGCGCGCCTGGTCGCCCGAGAGCCGATCGAAGAATTCGCGGGTGCCCGAGCGCGCGATCGTGCCCAGGTGCTCGATCGCCTCCTCGCGCGACAGGCCGATGCCGTTGTCGGAGATGGTCAGGGTGCGCGCTGCCGGGTCGACTTCGATGCGAATCTGCAATTCGCTGTCGCCTTCATACAGTTCAGGCCGGTCGAGCGCCTCGAAGCGCAGTTTGTCGCAGGCGTCCGAGGCATTGGAGATCAATTCGCGCAGGAAGATCTCGCGATTGCTGTACAGCGAGTGGATCATCAGCTTGAGCAGCTGCGTCACCTCGGTCTGGAAGCCCAGTGTTTCCTTCATGGCACTCATCTCGTCGTTTGCAATGGTTGTGGGTTTCATCGCGGCGTATCGAGCACGGCGTCCTTCACCCGTGGCTCGAGAAAGCGCCCCTTGCGCGCACGCCTGCCGGCCCAGGCTTCGAGCGCGGCCGCGCCGAAGACACGATCGACCCGCTTGCCGCCGCGGCCGCCGCCGCGCACGAGCACCCCGGCTGGTCCGTAGACGATCGCCTGGCGCAGGGAATCGCCGGCGTCGAAGGTCATCAGGTTCACGCCGCGTCCGCCGTTCTTCAGCACCTTCACTTCATCCAGGCCGAATACCAGCGCCTTGCCTTCGCCCGAGACGCACAGCACACGCGTCATGCCAGGCTGGAACAGCGCCGGGCGGCGCGGTACGTCGCCGGCATCCAGGGTGAGGAAGGCCTTGCCCTGGCGGGTGCGTCCGATCAGGTCTGCCGCCTGGCACAACAGCCCGGTGCCGCCGCTGCCGGTCAGCAGTACGCCGGCTGCGGACACAGCGGCGAACGCGTGCTCCACTCGCGAGGCGGGCTCCAGTTCGACCAGACTGGTGATCGGCGCACCGTCGCCGCGCGCCGAGGGCAATTGCGAAACCGGCACCGAATAGACGCGACCATTGGTGGCGATCGCATACAACTGGTCGGTGGTCAGCACCTCGTAGGTGCCGTACGGCCCGTCACCGGCCTTGTAGCCGAACTGGGAGGCATCGTGGCCATGTCCCTGACGCGCGCGCACCCAGCCCATCTCCGACACGATCACCGTGACCGGCTCCTCGGCGACCTCGAGCGCGGCGGAGGTGTACTCGGCCCGTTCGATCAGCGTGCGCCGCGCATCGCCGTACAGCCTGGCGTCGGCTTCGACCTCGCGCACCACCTGGCGGCGCAGCGCCGAATCGCTGGCCAGCAGCGCCGCCAGCGCCGCCTTCTCGGTGCGCAGTTCGACCAGTTCCTTTTCGATGCGTATCGCTTCCAGGCGAGCCAGCTGGCGCAGGCGGATCTCCAGGATGTCCTCGGCCTGGCGATCGCTCAGGCCGAAGGCCGCCACCAGTGCTGGCCTGGGCTCGTCGGACGCCCGGATGATGCGGATCACCTCGTCGATTTGCAGCAGCACCAGTTGCCGACCTTCGAGGATGTGGATGCGCTCGTCGACCTTGCCCAGGCGGTGGCCGCAGCGCCGCCTCACCGTGTGCACGCGGAATTCGCACCACTCGGAGAGGATCTGCACCAGTGTCTTCTGGCCTGGCCGGCCGTCGCGCCCGATCATCACCAGGTTCATCGGCACGCCGCTTTCCAGGCTGGTGTACGCGCGCAGCACCCGCAGCAGTTCCTGCTGGTCGATGCGTGCGGTGCGCGGTTCGAACACCAGGCGCACCGGCGCGTCCTTGCCCGATTCGTCGCGCACCGTGTCGAGCACGGCGAGCAGGGCCTGCTTCAACTGCAATTGCTCGGGCGTGAGCGACTTCTTGCCGGCGCGCAGCTTCGGATTGCTCAGCTCCTCGACTTCCTCCAGTACCTTCTGGGTCGACACGCCGTGCGGCAACTCGGTGATGACCAGCTGCCATTGCCCGCGGGCCAGTTCTTCGACCACGTGTCGTGCGCGCACCTTGATCGAGCCGCGTCCGCCGGCATAGATATCGCGGATGGCGGCCGGCGCGGAGATGATCTGGCCGCCGCCCGGAAAGTCGGGACCGGGCATCAGCGCCAGCAGTGCGTCCAGGTCACTGGCGGGATGCTTCAGCATGAGGACGGCGGCCGCGGCCACTTCGTGCAGGTTGTGCGGCGCGATCTCGGTGGCCATGCCAACCGCGATGCCCGAGGCGCCGTTGAGCAGCACCATCGGCAGGCGCGCCGGCAGCAGCGCGGGCTCTTCGGTGGAGCCGTCGTAGTTGGGCACGAAATCGACCGTGCCCTGGTCGATCTCGTCCAGCAGCAAGCGGGCGTACGGTGTCAGGCGCGCCTCGGTGTAGCGCATCGCGGCGGCACCGTCGCCGTCGCGCGAGCCGAAGTTTCCCTGGCCATCGATCAGGGGATAGCGCAGCGTGAAGGGCTGGGCCATGCGCACCAGCGCGTCGTAGGCGGCCGTGTCGCCGTGCGGATGGAACTTGCCGAGCACGTCGCCCACCACCCGCGCCGACTTGACCGGCTTGGCCACGGGCCCGAGCCCCATCTCGTTCATCGCATGCAGGATGCGCCGCTGCACCGGCTTCTGGCCATCGCTCACGTCGGGCAGCGCGCGCCCCTTGACCACCGACACGGCGTAATCGAGGTAGGCGCGCTCGGCGTATTGCGCCAGCGCCAGCGCCTCCTGCTCGTCGTGCTGCTGGCTGTCGAACAGGTCCGGCTCCCGGCTGCCGGAGGGAGTACGACCCGCCATCAGATATCGGCCTCGACCTCGTTGCCGCGCTCTTCGAGCCAGGCGCGGCGCGAGGCGGCCTCGCCCTTGCCCATCAGCATGGTGAAGCGGCGCGTCGTCCCGGCCAGGTCCACATCGCCGTACTGCACCTGCAGCAAGCGCCGCGTGTCCGGGTTCATGGTGGTCTCCCAGAGTTGCCCGGCGTTCATCTCCCCCAGCCCCTTGAAGCGCGAAATCGACCACGAACCCTCGCGCACGCCATCCTTGCGCAGCTTGTCCTCGACATACCTCAACTCACCTTCGTCCAGGCAGTACAACTTGCGCAGCGCCCGCTTGCCCTGCGCCGGCACGTCGACGCGAAACAGCGGCGGTCGCGCGACATACACGTGCCCCTGCTCGATGAGCGCCGGAAAGTGACGAAGGAACAGCGTCAGCAGCAACACCTGGATGTGGGCGCCGTCGACGTCGGCATCGGAGAGGATGCAGATCTTGCCGTAGCGCAGCCCGGACAGATCGCCGCTGGCGGCATCGGCGTGCGGATCGACCCCGATGGCGACCGTGATGTCGTGGATCTCGTTGTTCGCAAAGAGTCGGTCGCGCTCGGTCTCCCAGGTGTTGAGCACCTTGCCGCGCAGCGGCAGGATCGCCTGGAATTCCTTGTCGCGACCCATCTTGGCGGAGCCGCCGGCCGAATCTCCTTCGACCAGGAACAGTTCGTTGCGAGCGATCGCGGTGGACTCGCAATCGGTCAGCTTGCCCGGCAACACCGCCACGCCGGAGCTCTTGCGCTTTTCCACCTTTTGCGCCGCGCGGCTGCGCGCCTGCGCCTGCCGGATGACCAGTTCGGCGAGCCGCCGCCCGTGCTCGACGTGCTGGTTCAACCACAGTTCGAGCTGGGGCCTGGCCAGCGAGGACAGCAGCCGCAAGGCGTCGCGCGAGTTCAGCCGCTCCTTGATCTGCCCCTGGAACTGCGGGTCGAGCACCTTGGCCGAAAGCACGAAGCTGGCGCGCGCGAACACGTCTTCGGGCAGCAGTTTCACCCCCTTGGGCTGCAGGCCGTGCAACTCGACGAAGCCCTTGACCGCCGCGAACAGACCCTCGCGCAAGCCCGACTCGTGGGTGCCGCCGGCCGTGGTGGGGATCAGGTTCACGTACGACTCGCGCAACAGCCCCCCCTCCTCGGTCCAGGCCACCACCCACTGCGCGCCTTCGCCCTGGGCGAAGGTCTCGTGATCACTGTCGATCCACTGCTCGCCCTCGAACAGCGGGATCAGCGGTTCGGAGTCCGAAAGCGCAGCCAGCGATTCGAGCAGGTAACCGCGCAAGCCCTCGCCGTATTGCCAGGTCTGCCGGCGGCCGGTCTTCTCCTCCACCAGCGCCACCTTCACGCCGGGCAGCAGCACCGCCTTCGAGCGCAGCAGGTGGGCCAGTTCCGCCTGCGGAATCGCCAGTGAGTCGAAATACTTCGGATCGGGCCAGCAGCGCACGCTGGTGCCGCGGCGCCGTTCACCGCGTGCGGCCGGTTGCGAGACGAGCGGCCGGGCGATCTCGCCGCCGGCGAAGGCAATCCGGTGCACGCCGCCGTCGCGCCAGACGCTCACCTCGAAGCGCCTGGACAACGCGTTGGTCACCGAGACGCCAACCCCGTGCAGACCGCCCGAGAAGCTGTAGGCGCCGCCGCCGGCCTTGTCGAACTTGCCACCTGCATGCAGTCGGGTGAACACGATCTCCACCACCGGCACGCCTTCGTCCGGATGCGGACCGACCGGAATGCCGCGGCCATCGTCGTCGACCTCGATGCTGCCATCGGTGTGCAGCGTGACCACGATTTCGCGGCAGAAACCTGCCAGTGCCTCGTCAGCGGCGTTGTCGATCACCTCCTGGACGATGTGCAAGGGGCTCTCGGTACGCGTGTACATGCCAGGCCGCTGGCGTACCGGTTCGAGGCCCTTGAGGACGCGTATCGACGCTTCGCTGTAGTCGTTCCTGCGTGTGGCCATGAGGGAGGGAACTAGCGCGCGAACTGGATGCCGCACATCTGGAGCAGGCGTGCGAAGTCGATGACCATGTCGGGATTGCGGTAGGCGAGGAAAGCCCACACGGTGGCCACCCCGAGCGCGAGCGCCAGCACGGCCCACGGCAGCGCGCGCAGCAAGCCGATCGCGGCGTTGCGGACGCGGGTGCGACCGGTAGCGGGGGCGCGCCGCGCCCCGGCACCGACGGTGAGTTGGCTCATGCCGCCATTCTACTTGCCGACGCGAGGCGCCACGCTCAGATGGCGATCTGGGTGCCCAGTTCGACCACCCGATTGGGCGGCAGGTTGAAATAGTTCGCGACGCTGGTGCTGTTCTGGACCATCCAGCCGAACAGCGAGCGGCGCCAGCCGAAGATGCCGCGCCGGCTCACCGAGATCAGGGTCGGCTTGCTGGTGAAGTACGAGGTCTCCTCGGGCGGGCAGACGACCTCCTTTCGCAGTGCCAGGCGAAACACGCGTTCCAGATCGGGATCCTCGCGATAGCCGAAGTGCGCAATGACGCGCACCACCCCGTTGCTGCCTCTCATCACCTGCACCCGCTCATCGTCGGGCACGCGCGGGAGATCCTCGAACAGGATGGTCAGGAACACCGTCTGTTCGTGCACGATCTTGTTGTGCTTGAGGTTGTGCAGAAAGGCATTCGGGCAACCGGTGGTCGACGACGAGAGGAACACTGCCGTGCCGGGCACCCGCTGGACGTTCGAGAGATCGAGCGTCAGGCCGTCGAGCGCGGTGCGCGGATTGGCGGCCTTCTTCGCGCGCATGATTTCGAGGCCGCGACGCCAGGTGGTCAGGGCGGTGAAAACGCACAAGGCGAGCAACAGCGGAAACCAGCCGCCGTGCACCACCTTGGTCGCATTGGCGGCGAAGAAGGACAACTCGAGCGTCGCGAACGACAGGAACAGCGGCCACAGCAGGCGCAGCCGCCGATTGGCCACGAACGGCAGGACGATCAACATCATCGTGCTGCCCAGCAGCAAGTCGCCCGACACCGCGATGCCGTAGGCGGCAGCCAGCGCATTCGAGCTCTGGAAGCCAAGCGTCACCGTCACCACCAGCACCATCAGCAGCCAGTTCACCGCCGGAATGTAGATCTGCCCCTGGGCGAGATCGGAGGTGTGCAATACGCGCAGGCGCGGCAGCAGGTTCAGCCGCGAGGCCTGCTGGGTAGCCGAGAACGCGCCGGAAATGGTGGCCTGCGATGCGATCACCGTCGCTGCGGTGGCCAGGCCGATCAGCGGCATCAGCCAGGATTCCGGCGCCAGCAGGTAGAACGGATTGCGCACCGACGTCGGATCGTGCAACACCAACGCCCCCTGGCCGAAATAGTTCAGCGTCAGCGACGGCAGCACGAGCACGAACCAGGCCAGCTGGATCGGCCGTCGCCCGAAATGCCCCATGTCGGCATACAGCGCCTCCGCACCGGTCATGCACAGGAACACCGCCCCCGCTGCGACGAAGGCCAGCAGCGGATGCTCGAGGATCAGCAGCAGCGCGTAACGCGGGTCGAGGGCCTGCAGGATCGACGGGTTGCTCGCGATGCCGGCCAGGCCCATCGCCGCCAGGCAGAGGAACCACGCCACCATCAACGGGCCGAACAGCGCCCCCACCGCAGCCGTGCCGCGGCGCTGGATCAGGAACAGGCCCACGATGATGCCGACCGCGATCGGCAATACCAGCACTTCGAGTGCCGGCGCCGCCACCGCGATGCCCTCGACTGCCGACAAGACCGAGATCGCCGGCGTGATCACCGCATCACCGTAAAAAAGCGACACGGCGAACGCACCCAGGATGGTGATCACCCACAGCATCGCCGGTCGCTCGCGCACCTGCTGCGCGCAGTACGACAACAGCGCCAGCACCCCGCCCTCGCCGCGATTGTCGAAGCGCAGCATGATCAGGACGTACTTCAGCGACACGATGATCGTCACCGCCCAGAAGATCATCGACAGGACCGCGTACACGTTGGCCTGCGTCGGCGCCAGGCCGTGTTCGGGATCGAAGGCCTGCTTGAAGGCATACAAGGGACTGGTGCCGATGTCGCCGTAGACGACCCCGAGCGCTGCGAGAGCGACCGTGGGCAGACCTGAGCGAGAACTCCCGGACATGGCGCGCGCAGTTTAACAGCGGCGACGGGCGCGCGGACGAGCGCCGACCCGCTAAGATGTGCGCCCATGAATGCCTTCAGCTTCCTGCTGGTGCTGACCGGGGTGGTGCTCAACGCGCTCGCCCAGTCCTTGCTCAAGCACGGCACCAACCGACTCGGCGCGGTCGATTTCGCGCTACCTGCGATGTTCGACATCGGCTGGCGGGTACTGCGCGACTGGCCGTTCCTGCTCGGTTTCGCCTGCTACGGCGTGAGTCTCGTCGTGTGGATCGCAGCGCTCACGCGCGTGCCAGTGACGGTCGCCTACCCGATGCTCTCGATCGGCTACATCATCAACGCGCTGATTGCCCGCTACTGGCTGGGCGAGACCATGGCCCTGAGCGGCTGGCTGGGGATTGCGTTCATCTGCCTGGGTGTCACGATGATCGCGCGGCAGGCGGGATAGGAGGCCATCGGACTGGCGGAGAGAGGGGGATTCGAACCCCCGAGGGGCTTTGACACCCCTACACGCTTTCCAGGCGTGCGATTTCAACCACTCATCCATCTCTCCGGGGCGCGGAGTATAACCCGGGCACGCTCGTGCGTGCCCGGTCTGTTCGCCTTACAGGGTCTGCCTCAGTTGCTCCAGGATGGTGGGGTTCTCGAGCGTGGAAACGTCCTGGGTGATCTCCTCGCCTTTGGCGAGCGAGCGCAGCAGCCTGCGCATGATCTTGCCGGAACGGGTCTTGGGCAGGTTGTCACCGAAGCGGATGTCCTTGGGCTTGGCAAT
Source organism: uncultured Limnobacter sp. (assembly GCA_964641405.1). Lineage (GTDB taxonomy): Bacteria > Pseudomonadota > Gammaproteobacteria > Burkholderiales > Burkholderiaceae_E > Zeimonas. The sequence continues at coordinate 10,159 of CAZXLV010000085.1, forward strand.
CGGGCCGATCTCCTTGCCGACCCAGTCGCGCAACTCCTTGGCCATCTTCACGCCGGCCTCGCCGGTCGGCCTCGCTTGCTTGAGCACCACGAACGCCGACACGGCTTCGCCCGTCATCTCGTCGGGCCGACCCACCACGGCGGCCTCGGCGACCAGGGGGTGTGCAACCAGGGCCGACTCGATCTCCATCGTGCCGAGGCGGTGGCCGGACACGTTGAGCACATCGTCCATGCGCCCCATGATCCAGAAGTAGCCGTCGGTATCGAGGTTGGCGCCGTCGCCGGCTACGTAGCAGCGCCCGTTCTGGACGTCCTCCGGATAGTAGGTCTTGCGAAAGCGCTCGGGATCGCCCCAGATGGTGCGGATCATGGCCGGCCAGGGCTTGGTGACGACCAGGAAGCCGCCCTTGCCGCGCTCGACCGGATTGCCGGTTTCGTCGACGATGGCCGCGCTGATGCCCGGCAGCGGCATGGTGCACGAGCCCGGCTTCAGGTTGTGCACGCCCGGCAGGGGCGAAATCATGATCGAGCCGGTTTCGGTCTGCCACCAGGTGTCGACGACCGGGCAGCGACTGCGGCCGACGTTTTCGTAGTACCACATCCAGGCCTCGGGGTTGATCGGTTCCCCGACCGAACCGAGCACGCGCAGCGAGGACAGGTCGTACTTCTTCGGGTGATGCTCGGGCGAGGTCTGGCCGGCGCGCACCAGCGACCGGATTGCCGTGGGAGCCGTGTAGAAGATGCTGACCTTGTGGCGGTCGATCATCTCCCAGAACCGCCCG
>CAZXLV010000086.1:0-6084 GCA_964641405.1 uncultured Limnobacter sp.
GCGAGGCGCTGGCCGACCTGGCCTTGAAGATCTGGCCAGGGCCGGTGTAGGTTCACAATGCCCACGCCGCTTGAGAGGATCGTTGCTCGATCGCGACACCCGCCCCAACCCCCAATTCCTGTGCACCCACACCTGTACCCGCCCAAGGCCCCGATCCCGGAAACCCAGCATCCATGCGCCTTCCCGGCCGATCTCCCTGAGCAGGTGCAGAACATCGAGCAGGGGTTCCGAGGCTCTGCGTATGACGGACAGGAACTTGAACCGAGCTAGCTAGCCATGTAGAATATGGCACTGTCCTGCGTCGCAGTCGGGACGTCACGCTCACGGAGATGTAAGCCCGGCATGACCGAAGTGGCCCTGTACGAAGCCAAGAACCGCCTGTCCGAACTGATCGAGCGCGTGCAGCGTGGTGAAGTCATTGCCATCACGCGGCGCGGCAAGGTCGTGGCGCAGTTGTCCTTGCCCGACGCGCAGGACAGCGCCGCAGCGGCACGCGACGCCGTGGCGGACTTGCGCGCCGCACGCAAAGGGGTCAGCCTGCGCGGCCTGAAGGTGCATGAACTGATTGCCGAGGGCCGGCGTTGACGTCCGGCCTGGTGGTGGACGCCTCGGTCAGTGCCGCCTGGTTCCTGCCCGATGAAGCCACGCCCTACACCGAGGCGGCCCTGCAGGCGACCGCCGAGCGTGCGGTGCACGTGCCGATGTTGTGGCTGCTGGAAATGGGCAACCTGCTGCTCAGCGCCCAACGGCGGCGGCGCATCAATGACACCAAGCGCCGGGAACTGGTGACCCGCGCGCAGGCCTTGCGTCTGCAGGTCGACCGCGAGCCCGTGCTCATGACCACGCTGGACGCCTTGGCCGCCCGCCACGTGCTGAGCGTCTACGACGCAGCCTACCTGGAGCTGGCCCTGCGTCTGCGCCTGCCGCTGGCCACCCTGGATGTCGCCATGCTCAAAGCCATGACCGACGCCGGCGTGCCACGCGCTGAACTTTGAGACTGCGATACCCCTGGAGCCCTCAACCCGCGCCCAGCAAGCCCGGCTTGCCGGCCTGCCAGCGCGCGTACTCGGTGCTCAGCAGTTGCGCGTGCTCGCGCTCCTCGGCGGCCAGTTCGCGGTAGAGCTGGCGCTCCGGCGAGCCCTCCGGCGCCCGCGTCGCCCACTCCGCAAACCAGTCCGCCGCCCGGTTCTCGAGCGCAATCGCGATGCGGAACAGGTTCGACGGATCGGCCGGTCGGTGCTCGACGCCTCCGAAGATCGCCGCCAGTTCGGCGCCCACGCTCACCCGAACCTCCGGCACCGGTACGTGATAGCGCCGCGCGAGGGTTTCCATGTGCTCGTGTTCCATGGCGGCCAGCGCACCGAAGAGGTCCTTCATGACCGGATCCTCGCTCTCGATGGCCGCGCGCCGATAGAAGGCCTGGCCGCCGAGCTCGATCTCGAACGCCTTGCGGATGCCCTCGAGCGGTGCGGCGCCCTCCACCGCTTGCGCATCGATGATCTCGAGCTCGCCGCTGCAGTGCGGGCAGCGGCCGTAGGGAAAGGCAAAGCCCTCGCTGACCTTGGCGCACTGCGTGCAGCGCCATTGCAGCACGGCCTCGGCGCAGCAGATGTAGGGCCCATCGTCGGCGTCGTCGAGCAACCGGTGGCATTTCGGGCAGTGCATGGTGCAATCCTCAGGAAAGCGACTCGGTGAAGCGACTCAATGAAGCGCCGAGGTGGCGAGCGGAGTGGGCGGCACGAAGGCCTCGACCTCATCGATCGTGATCGGCCATTGACGCGGCTGGCGCTGCAGCCAGGCGGCAATGGCCCGGGCGGCACGCCGGCCGGCGCTCATCGCGAGGATCACGGTGGCGCCACCGGTGACGATGTCGCCGCCGGCGAACACGCCGGGCAGGTTGGTCGACTGGGTGGCCTCGTCGGCCACGATGTAGCCCCACTTGTTCAGCACCAGGCCTTCGGTGGCCTGCCCGACGATCGGGTTGGCCTTGGTGCCCAGCGCGTAGATCACGGTATCGCACTCCCACTCGACGAACTCGTCCAGCGGCACCGGCGCGCGCCGCCCACGGGCGTCGGGTTCACCCAGGCTCATCTTCTGCACCCTGATCGCGCGCACGTCACCCTCGGCGTCGAGCAGGATCTCCACCGGCGCATGGAGGAAGCTGAATTCGATGCCCTCCTCCCTGGCGTGGCGCAGTTCCTCGACGCGCGCCGGCGCCTCGGCCTCCGAGCGGCGGTACACGCAGCGCACGTGCGCCGCACCGACGCGCTTGGCCACGCGCAGGCAATCCATCGCAGTGTTGCCCGCGCCGATGACCACCACGCGCTCGCCCAGGCTGACCGGCGTGTCGCGGTACGGGAACTCGTCGCCACCCATCAGGTTCACGCGGGTGAGGAACTCGTTGGCCGAGTAGACCTGCCCGGCGAACTCGCCGGGAATGCCCAGGAAGGCCGGCGCACCTGCCCCGGCGGCAATGAACACCGCATCGAAGCCCATCTTCCCGACCAGTTGCGGCACGGTGAAGGTCTTGCCGATCACCTTGTTGGTCTCGAAGCGCACGCCACAGTCCTTCAGGCGCTGCACTTCGCGCTCGATGATGTCGCGCGGCAGCCGAAACGACGGGATGCCGTAGCGCAACACGCCACCGACCACGTGCAGCGCCTCGTAGACCGTGACCTCCGCGCCATACTTGACCAGGTCGGCCGCCGCGGCCAGCCCGCCCGGCCCGGAGCCGACGATCGCCACGTTGCCCAGCGTGGCCTCGAAGCGCGGCGGCTCCACCTTCTGCGGGCGCGCATTGTCGCCGACGAAGCGCTCCAGCCGGCCGATCGCCACCGGCTCCATCTTCGCCTTGATCAGCACGCATTGCGCCTCGCACTGGCTCTCCTGCGGACAGACCCGCCCGCATACCGAGGGGAAGATGCTCGACTCGTGGATCGCGCCCACGGCGCCCTCCAGGTCGCGCACCATCAGGTGGCGAATGAAGCGCGGGATGTCGATGCTCACCGGGCAGCCGTCGATACAGGTGGGATTGATGCACTGGATGCAGCGCTCGGCCTCGCGCAGGGCCGCCGCCCAGTTGTAGCCGAGGTTCACCTCGGCGAAGCTCTGCGCGCGCTCGGCCGGATCGCGCTCGGGCATCCGGACCTGCTGGCGCTCGAGCGCCGAGAATTTCTTGTAGGTGCGCTTGCCCTCGACGAACAGTTTCTGCTCGATGCTGCAGACATGGGCCACGTCCTCGTTGGCCTGCGCTTCCTGCTTGCGAAAGCGCTTCTGGCGGGCGTGCAGTTCCTTGAAGTCGACCTGGTGGCCATCGAAATCGGGGCCATCGACACAGGCGAACCTGACCTCGCCGCCCACCGTGACGCGGCACGAACCGCACATGCCGGTGCCGTCGACCATGATGGTGTTGAGCGACACCATGGTCCTGACGCCATAGGGGCGCGTGGTGTCGGTACAGGCGTGCATCATCGGCATCGGGCCGATCGCCACCACCAGGTCGGGCTTGCCGCCATCGAGCAGGTCCTTCAGCGCCGCCGTCACGAATCCGGCACGTCCCGCGCTGCCGTCGTCGGTGCACACGATCAGCTCATCGGCATACTCGGCGAGCTTGTCGGCCCAGAAGACCAGTTCCTTGTTGCGAAAGCCGACGATGCAGGTGGTGCGATTGCCCGCCTGCTTGAACGCGCGCAGCTGCGGAAAGATCGGCGCCACGCCGAGCCCGCCGCCCACCAGCACCACGTGGCCGACTTCGCCGATGTGTTGTGGCAGGCCGAGCGGGCCGACGAAATCGTCGAAGACGTCGCCTTCGACGTATTGATCGCGCATCTCGCGCGTGGTCTTGCCCAGGGCCTGCACCACCACCGTCACGGTGCCGCGCCTGCGGTCGTAGTCGGCGACCGTCAGCGGAATGCGTTCGCCGCCCTCGGACAGGCGCAGCATGATGAAATGCCCCGGCTCGGCCGCCATCGCCACATCGGGCGCCTGTACCTCCCACAGGAACGAGTTCTCGGAAAACACCTCGCGACGCGCGATCGTGTACATCGGGACACTCCAGTCGAATGGCTTGCCGCCGCCAACGAGCAGGCTCGGCCGGCCCATACTGTACCGCCTCGTCGCGGCGGCAGCGACTGATAGACTGGATCCTGCGATCGCCGACCGGTTCGCCCCGGGTATCCGTCACCAATCCCGCCACCTTCCATGAACGCCCCTGCTTCCAAGGCCGGCAGCCTGTTCGTCGTTGCCGCGCCCTCCGGCGCCGGCAAGACCTCGCTGGTGCGCGCGCTGCTGGCCGAGCGCCCGACCATGCAGTTGTCGGTGTCCTTCACCACCCGCGCATCCCGCCCGGGCGAGATCGACGGCCGCGATTACGTCTTCATCGGGGCGGACGATTTCGCGCGCCGGCGCGCCGCCGGCGAATTCCTGGAGTGGGCGGAAGTACACGGCAACCTGTACGCCTCATCGCGGGCATGGATCGAGGGCCGCATCGCGGCCGGCATCGACATCGTCCTGGAGATCGACTGGCAGGGCGCCGTGCAGGTGCAGCAGTTGTTCGCCGACGCGATCGGCATCTTCGTCGTGCCGCCATCGATCGATTCGCTGCGCGAGCGCCTGATGCAGCGCGGCCAGGACAGCAGCGAGGTGATCGAGCGTCGCGTAGCAGCCGCCGCGGCCGAATTGAAGCAGGCCGATCGCTTTCAATATGTTATTATTAATCAAGAGTTTGCAAGTGCGTTGAACGACCTGCGCACGATCGTCGAAGCAGCCAGGCTGCGCTTTTCCCGACAGCATGCCCGGCATCCGGCCACGTTCGCCGCGCTGGGCATCTCCAACCGCACACAGGTGTGAAATGGCCCGCATTACCGTCGAAGACGCACTGAAGCAGATCCCCAACCGTTTCGAGCTCACGCTGGCGGCCACGTATCGGGCGCGCATGCTGGCGCAGGGGCACACACCCAAGGTCGAATCGAAGGACAAGCCCACCGTTACCGCGCTGCGCGAAATCGCCGCCGGCAAGGTCGGCATCGAAATGCTTCGACGCGTCCCGACCTGACCAGGCCTGCGCCGGGCCCAGGCCGGCCGCCGCGGATATCGCCATGAACCCCCCGCCCATCGTCGTGACGCCCCCGAAGCGTGCGCGCCGGCGGGCGGTGCGGGCTGGCGATGCGGCCGGCAAGGCGCGCAACCGACCCACCGGCCCCGCGGACGCTCCCGTGGCGCCTGCGTCCACGGCGACGGTTGCTGCATCGGCAGCGGCCCCGGCCAGCGAGCGTCAGGTCGCCTCGCTGGCCACCCTCACCCGCCAGGCCAGCACCTACCTGTCCGAAGACGACCTGCGCCGCATCCGCGAGGCCTACCGCTTCAGTGACGAGGCACACCTGGGCCAGTTCCGCTCCAGCGGCGAGCCGTACATCTCGCACCCGATCGCAGTGGCCGAGATCCTGTGCAACTGGAAGCTCGACGCCGACTCGCTGATGGCCGCGCTGTTGCACGACGTCATCGAAGACACCGCCGTGGGCAAGCAGGTGCTCATCGAGCGCTTCGGCCCGCACGTGGCCGACCTGGTCGATGGCCTGTCCAAGCTAGAGCGCATCGAATTCGCCTCGAAGGAGCAGCAGCAGGCCGAGAGCTTTCGCAAGATGCTGCTGGCGATGGCGCGCGACGTGCGCGTGATCCTGATCAAGCTGGCCGATCGCCTGCACAACATGCAGACCCTCGACGCGGTGCCGCCCGACAAGCAGAGCCGCATCGCCCAGGAAACGCTCGACATCTACGCGCCGATCGCCAACCGCCTGGGGCTGCACGAACTGTTCCGGGTGCTGGTCGACCTGTCGTTTCGCAGCCTGCATCCGTTTCGCTACCGCACCCTGCAAAAGGCAGTGCAGGCCGCGCGCGGCAACCGGCGCGAAGTCATCGGCAAGCTCCTCGAAGCGGTGCAAAAGGCGCTGCCCGAGGCCGGCATCAACGCCGAGGTGTTCGGCCGCGAGAAGACGCTCTACGCGATCTACCGCAAGATGCGCGACAAGCGATTGTCGTTCTCGCAGGTGCTCGACATCTACGGCTTTCGCGTGCTGGTCGACACGG
>CAZXLV010000086.1:6094-10819 GCA_964641405.1 uncultured Limnobacter sp.
CGCGCTGCACGCCACCTACAAGCCGGTGCCGGGCCGCTTCAAGGACTACATCGCCATCCCCAAGATCAACGGCTACCAGTCGCTGCACACGACGCTGGCGGGCCCCTTCGGCACGCCGGTCGAATTCCAGATCCGCACGCGCGAGATGCAGCGCGTGGCACAGGCCGGCGTGGCGGCCCACTGGCTCTACAAGGCCGAGAAGGAAAGCTTCACCGACCTGCAGAAGCGCACCCACGAATGGCTGCAATCGCTGCTCGACATCCAGAGCCAGACCGGTGACTCGCTCGAGTTCATCGAGCACGTCAAGGTCGACCTGTTTCCCGACGCCGTCTACGTCTTCACGCCGCGCGGCCAGATCCGCGCCATGCCGCGCGGCGCCACCATCGTCGATTTCGCCTACAGCGTGCACACCGACATCGGCGACCAGGCCGTGGCCGCGCGCGTCAACCAGGAGCCGGTGCCGCTGCGCACCGAGTTGCAAAACGGCGATCTGGTGGAGGTGATCACCGATCCGCTCTCCAAGGCCAACCCGAACTGGCTGAGCTTCGTGCGCACCGGCAAGGCGCGCGCGGCCATCCGGCAGTGCCTCAAGACGCTCAAGTACAAGGAGTCGGTCGAGCTCGGCCGCCGCCTGCTGGCACGCGCGCTGGGCACGCTGCGCATCGACATGAACGTGCTCGAAGCCGGCGTGCTCGATCGCGGCGCGCGCGACGCGGGCGCCAGGGGCACCGAGGAGCTGTATGCCGATATCGGCCTGGGCAAGCGACTGGCGCCGGTGATCGCACGCACCATCGCGCTGCAGTTCTCCGGCAAGCCCAGCGGCGCCACGCTGATCCAGCCGCGGCCGGCCCCGATGAGCATCAACGGCACCGAGGGTGCGGCAGTCACCTACTCGCCATGCTGCCATCCACTGCCCGGCGACCAGATCATCGGGCACCTGCGCGGCGGCCACGGCCTGTTCGTGCACCGGGCCGAGTGCAAGGTCGCTCAGCGCCAGCGCGCCAAGGACGCCGAGCGCTGGATCGACGTCGACTGGGGCGAGGAAGCCAGCGGCCAGTTCCGCACCGAGATCGAGGCGCTGGTGCGTAACGACCGCGGCGTACTGGGCAAGGTGGCCGCAGAAATCTCCGCCAGCGAGGCAAACATCGTACACGTCGCGATGGACGAGGAGGCCACCGAATCGGCCACGATGCGCTTCGCGCTGGAAGTGCGCGACCGCGTCCATCTGGCGCAGGTGATGCGCAACCTGCGCCACCTGTCGGAAGTCTCGCGTATCACGCGTAACTGATCGACAGCACTTCCAGTTCGTCCACGCCACCCGGCGTGCGCAGCAACACCTGGTCGCCCTCGCGCGCCTTCAGCAAGGCCTTCGCCACCGGCGAAATCCAGCTCACGCAGCCACTGGCCGGATCGACCTCGTCGATGCCGACGATGCGCACCGTTTCCTCGCGCTCGCCATTGCGCAGGTAGTTCACGGTGGCGCCGAAGAACACCTGCCCGGGATGCTCCTGGCGCGACAGGTCGACCACCTCGGCGGCATCGAGCCGGCGGGTCAGGAAGCGGATGCGCCGATCGATCTCGCGTAGCCGCTTCTTGCCGTAGATGTAGTCGCCGTTTTCCGAACGATCACCGTTGGAAGCCGCCCACGACACCACGCGTACCACCTCCGGACGCTCGATGTCGATCAGTTGCAGCAACTCGGCCCTGAGCCGTTCGTAGCCCTGGCGCGTGATGTAGTTGCGCACGCCCGCCGCCTGCCGGGCCGCCTCGTCGGCCGCCTCGCGCTGATCCTCCTCGTCGAAGGCGTCCGCGTCGTCCCGGATGAATGCCTTGCTCATTGTCCCTGATTCGTTGATTCGCCCACATCTGCGAGCCGTGTGCGCTCGCCCGGCTACCGCCCGTCCGTGATGCAGTTCCTCGCGGCCAGCGGTCGATACGATCAACCATAACGCAACTCACCTGGCAACGTCGTCCTTCCGTCACCGTTCGCGCCTCATCGCCCTTTCGCCGATCCGGAGCATCGAACATGCCACATCGCCGCCTGCTCAGACGATACCTGGCGCTGGTGCATCACGCGGAGACCCTGCTGGAGGCTTCCGTCGGTGAGGTCACGGTTCCCGTGCCGGCCGAAGCGGTCGTCGTGATCGAGGATCTGGTCGTGCGAATGAAACCGGCAGTCGGACGCATGCAGACCCGCTCACCCGAGGCTGCCGACATCCGGGCGGAACTGGCCGGCTGGGTGCATTGAGAATCGGCGGCCCCCGACCTCAGCTCCCCGCCACCGACATCTGGCCGATCAGTACCGAGCCGCTGCGCTTGGTGCCGCGCGTGATCACATCGGTGCCGATCGCGGCAATGTCGCGGCACATCTCGCGCAGATTGCCCGCAATGGTGATCTCCTGCACCGGATACCGGATGCTCCCGTTTTCGACCCAGAATCCGCTCGCACCGCGCGAATAGTCGCCGGTCACGTAGTTCACGCCCTGGCCCATCAGGTCGGTCACGAACAGGCCGGTGCCCAGCTTGCGCAGCATCGCCGGCAGCGTATCGCCGCGCTGCGTGATCCGGCTGGCAAGCGACAGATTGTGCGAGCCGCCGGCGTTGCCGGTGGTCTTCATGCCGAGCTTGCGCGCGGAGTAGGTGGAGAGGAAGTATCCCTTCAGCCGGCCCGCCTCCACCACGTGGCGCCGCTGGGTGGCCACACCCTCGCTGTCGAAGGCCGCACTGCCCAGTTCGCCGGGGCGATGCGGATCTTCCACCACGTCGATGTGATCCGGAAAGAGCACCTCGCCCAGCGAGTCGAGCAGGAAGCTGGCGCGTCGATACAGCGCTGCGCCGCTGGTCGCCTGCACCAGGTGCCCGAGCAGCCCGCACGCCAGCGGCGCCTCGAACAGCACCGGTACCTTTCGCGTCGCCAGGCGCTGCGCGCCGAGTCGGGCCAGCGCGCGCTCGGCGGCGTATCGCCCGAGCGCCTGCGGATCGGCCAGCCGGGCCGGATTGCAATGCGACGAATACCAGTCGTCGCGCTGCATCTCGCCACGGCGCCGCGCGATCGGCGCGCAGGCAATCGAGTGCCGGCTGTAGCGATAGCCCCCGATGAAGCCCAGGCTGTTGGCCAGCACGAAATGCGCGTGGCTCACCGACACCGAAGCGCCGTCCGAGTTCGCGATCAGCGGTGAAGTGTCGAAAGCCGCGCGCTCGGCGCGTTGCGCAAGCGCAACCGCCTCTTCGACCGTGATCGGCCACTCGTGGAACAGCTTCAGGTCGGGCTGCTCGCTCGCCAGCGAATCGCGATCCGGCAGCCCTGCGCAGGGATCCTCGGCCGTGAAGCGTGCGATCTCCCACGCTGCCTTCACCGTCTCGCGCAAGGCCTGCGGCGCGAAATCGGTGCTGCTGGCATTGCCGTGACGCTGGCCGAGGTAGACCGTCACACCCATGCCCTTGTCGCGATTCTGCTCGATGGTCTCGATGCGGCCCTTGCGCACGTTCACCGACAGGCCACTGTTCTCCGACAACTCGACCGCCGAGTCGGTGGCGCCGAACTCGCGCGCAAAACCGAGCACCGCCGCCGCGATCTCGCGCAGCCGGGACTCTTCGTACTCGAACATCACTCGGGTGTCACTCCGGAAAATCGCTGCCACGTCGCGAACAGACTCGCGCAATACCGCGAGGTATCATAGCAGCGCCGTCTCACTCGCCCCGCCATGCGTTCCCGAGCCCACGATCCGCGCGGCGAGCCGCGCGCCGCCAACCCCGGCAGCGACGATTCCCGCCAGCGCGAGGCGCCGAGCAAATCGCAACTCAAGCGCGACATGCTATCGCTGCAGGCTCTCGGCGAGAGCCTGCTGCCGCTGGCCGACGAACGCCTGCAGCGCCTGCCGATTCCGCCCGAACTGATCGACGCCGTGCGTACTGCGCGCGACATCCGTGCCCACGAAGGTCGTCGCCGGCAACTCCAGTACATCGGTCGACTGATGCGCGAAGTCGATGCAGCGACGCTGCGCGCCGCGCTCGCCGACGAGACCCGCGAGCAGCGTGTCGCCACCGCCATCATGCACGCCGCGGAGCGCTGGCGCGAACGCATCCTCGCCGACGACCAGACGCTGGCCAGCTGGTTCGAACGGCACCCCGAGACCCGCGACGGCATTGCACCGCTGGTGCCGCGCGCGCGCGGCGAACTCGCCACCGGCAAGCCCGGCCGCGCCTGTCGCGAGTTGTACCGCAAGCTGCGCGATCGACTCGCGGCGCAGGCCTGAAACCCTCTCTACAGGAGCCATATCGATGAGCGCCCACCGCTCGCCCGTGCGCATCGGGCTGGTCTCGGTCAGCGATCGCGCCTCGCAAGGCGTCTACCAGGACCGCGGCATCCCCAGCCTGCAGGAATGGCTCGCCACCGCACTGGCCACGCCCTTCGAAGCCGTGGTGCGCCTCATTCCCGACGAGCGCGTCGCCATCGAGCGCACGCTCATCGATCTCGTCGACAACGAAGGCTGCAGCCTGGTGCTAACCACCGGCGGCACCGGTCCGGCGCCGCGCGACATCACGCCCGATGCCACGCGCGCCGTGGGCGAGCGTGAAATGCCCGGCTTCGGCGAGCAGATGCGCCAGATCAGCCTGAACTTCGTTCCCACGGCGATCCTTTCGCGCCAGGTCGCCGTGGTGCGCGGCCGCGCGCTGATCGTCAACCTGCCCGGCCAGCCGAAGTCGATCCGCGAGACGCTCGAA
>CAZXLV010000087.1:0-10754 GCA_964641405.1 uncultured Limnobacter sp.
TGAGCTATCCGCTGTACTACGCGTTCGACGGCGCCGAGCCGCCGCCGCGCGCGGGCGCCGCGCACGCGACGATCTACCCCTACGGCCCGTTCCCGACCGGCGACGGCAAGACGGTGATGCTCGGGCTGCAGAACGAGCGCGAATGGCAGGTGTTCTGCACTCGGGTGCTGCAGCGCCCCGAACTCGCCGGCGACGAACGCTTCGCGGCGAATTCGAAGCGCGTCGCCGCACGCGAGGCGCTGCGCGCCATCATCGTCGAGGCGTTCGCTTCCGCGAGCGCCGAGCAGGTGCTCGCGCGCCTGGACGATGCGCAGATCGCCAACGCACACGTCAACGGCATGGCCGAAGTCTGGGCGCATCCGCAGCTGAAGGCGCGGGGCCGCTGGACCACCGTCGACACGTCCGGCGGCCCGGTGCCGGCGCTGCTGCCGCCGGGCTGCGACGATGCGCGCATGGATGCGGTGCCCGCGCTCGGCCAGCACAGCGAGGCGGTGCTGGCCGAACTGGGCTACGACGCTGCGCAGATTGCACAATTCCGGCGTGACGGCGTGTTCTGAAAGGAAACCGGCATGAGCGACTCCCACCCCAGCCTCGCGCTGGCCAGCTTCGCGGCCACGCTGCGCTTCGAGGCGATCCCGGCTGGCGTGCTGCGTCGCGCCGAGGACCTGTTCCTCGACTGGTTCGGCTCTGCCCTCGCAGGCAAGGGCGCGCGGCCGGTCGAGACGCTGGCCACCTGGTTCGAGAGCATGGGGCCGCCCGACGGACCGAGCGAGATCCTCATCCATCGTCGCGGCAGCAGTGCGCTGGTGGCGGCCGTGGCCAATGCCGCCGCCTCGCACTTCGCCGAACAGGACGACGTGCACAACGGCTCGGTCTTTCATCCGGCTACGGTGGTGTTCCCGCCCGCACTCGCAGTGGCGCAGGCGCTGGGCCGCAGCGGCCGCGAATTGCTGGCAGCCAGCGTGGCTGGCTACGAGGTCGGCATCCGGGTCGGCGAATTCCTCGGACGCTCGCACTATCGGACCTTTCACACTACCGGCACGGCCGGCACGCTGGCCGCGGCAACAGCCGTGGGACATCTGCTGCGGCTGAACCCGCAGCAGATGCTCGACGCCTTTGGTTCCGCCGGCACGCAAAGCGCCGGACTGTGGGAGTTCCTGCGCGACGGCGCCGATTCCAAGCAATTGCATGCCGCACACGCCGCCGGCGCAGGGCTCTCGGCGGCCTACCTGGCGCAACGCGGCTTTACCGGTGCGCGCCACATCCTCGAAGGCCGGCAGGGCATGGCGGCCGGCATGTCGAGCGACGCCGATCCGGCGCGCCTCACCGACCGGCTCGGCGGCCGCTGGGCGCTGGCCGAGACCTCGTTCAAGTTTCATGCTTCCTGCCGGCACACGCATCCGGCGGCCGACGCGCTGCAAAAGCTGATGCGCGAGCATCGCCTGGCGGCCGATGCGGTGCAGCGGGTCACCGCGCAGGTTCATCAGGGCGCCATCGACGTGCTCGGCCCGGTGACCGATCCGCAGACGGTCCACCAGGCCAAGTTCTCCATGGGCACCGTGCTCGGGCTGATCGCGCTGCGCGATCGCGCCGGGCTCGGCGAGTTCGATGCGCAATACCGCGATCCCGCCGTGACCGCGTTTCGCGACAAGGTGGAGATGATCCTGGACCCGGAGGTCGACGGCGCATACCCGGCGCGCTGGATCGGCAAGGTACGGGTGCACATGCACGACGGCCGTGTGCTCGAAGCTCGCGTGGACGAACCCCGGGGCGATCCCGGCAACACGCTGACGCGCCCCGAACTCGAGGAGAAGGCGCTGCGCCTCGCGCAGTACCGCGCCGCGGCGACCGAAGCCGAGATGCGCACGGTGATCGCACGCGTGTGGGCACTGGCCGACGCGCGCACCGTCAGCGCCTTTCTGCTGTAGCGACTGGCTCAGCCTGGACATCATGGTCGCAACATGACACGCACGGCCCGTTCGCTACTGTTCGTACCCGCTTCGCGCCCCGAGCACTTCGACAAGGCGCTTGCCGCCGGCGCCGATGTGGTCATCGTCGACCTCGAGGATGCGGTCGCCCCGCACGAAAAGGAACGCGCGCGCGCAGCGCTCGCGGCCTGGCTCGATCCGGCCCGACCGGTATTGGTGCGCATCAATGCGGTCGACACACCCTGGTTCGGCGAAGACCTGGCCCTGTGCGCGCATCCCGGCGTCGCTGCGGTGATGCTTCCCAAGGCCGAGCACATCGATGACCTGGCACGACTGCGCGCAGCCGGCGCCGCGCAACTGGTGCCGCTGATCGAAAGCGCTGCGGGGATGGCGGCCCTGGCCACGATCGCCGCTGCGCCGGGCGTGCAGCGACTGGCCTTCGGTTCGATCGATCTCCAGGTCGACCTCGGCATGCGCGACGCTCTCGAGGACGAGTTGCTCTACTTTCGTTCACGACTCGTGCTCGCATCGCGCCTGGCGGGCCTGCAGGCGCCGGTGGACGGCGTGAGCACGTCGCTCGACGACGCCGAGCGCTTGCGCGTGGACGTGCTGCGCGCACGCCGGCTCGGCTTTGGCGGCAAGCTGTGCATTCACCCGCGCCAGGTGGAAGGTGTCAATCGCCACTTCGCACCCAGCGAAGCGGAGCAGGCCTGGGCCAGGCGCGTGCTCGAGGCGGCCGCCGCCGCGGCGGGGGCAGCGGTGGCACTCGATGGCCGGATGATCGACAAGCCGGTGATCCTGCGCGCCCAGGCGATCCTGCGCGACGCCTGATGCGGCAGTCACCGGCCGCGCGGCGTTCAGGCCGTGGGGTGCGCCTTCTCCGCCAGGCGCCGCTCGGTGACATCGCGGCCGACGCCGAGCGCGCCGATCACCACGCCTGCATCGTTGGTCACGACCGCAAAGCTCAATTCGACATACAGCTTGCGACCGTCCTTGTGCATCGAGCGGGTGGTCATCGCGCGGCCGCCATGGCGGGTATGTCCGGCCGCGATCGCCCGGTCGAAGCCTTCCCAGTGCGCCCGCCGCAGGTGCTCCGGGATGATCAGGTCGAGGTTGCGGCCCCGCGCTTCGGACGCGGCATAGCCGAAGATCTTCTCCGCGCCGTGGTTCCACACCCGGATCGCGCCGTCACGATCGGCCAGGATGATCGCCTCGGGCGCCTGCAGCACGATGGCGCGATAGACGTGCAACTCGGCAACGCCGGCTTCCCGATCCGCTTGCACGACTGGCATGGTCGCCTCCAGGACATCGATTGATGCATTATGGTCGTCCGGATTCGCGTCCTGCCGAGTATCCCTGCCATGAAATTCCACATCCTGTCCGACCTGCACATGAGCACCGGCACGCTGGCGGTGCCGGAAAGCGACGCCGACCTGATCGTGCTGGCCGGCGACCTGGCGCGCCCGCGCGAGGCGATCGCCTGGGCCTCGTCGCTGGGCAAGCCGGCGCTCTACGTGCCCGGCAACCACGAGTTCTACGGCGGCAGCCTCGATGGCACGGTCAGCCTGCTGCGCGAGTTGTGCGAGGGCACCCGGGTGAGCCTGCTCGATCGCGACCAGCTCGTGCTCGGCGGTGTGCGGGTGCTGGGCGCCACCCTGTGGACCGACTTCATGCTGTTCGGCAGCGGCGAAAAGCGTGCCGCGGCAATCGACGCCGCACAACGCTTCATGCGTGACTTCAGCCGCATCCGCATCGAGGAGGGCGAACCGGCCCTGTTCACGCCCGAGCATTGCGCCCTGTTGTTCGCGCGCGATGCCGCGTGGTTGGCACGCACGCTGGCCGAACCCTTCGACGGCCCGACCGTGGTGATCACGCATCACGCCCCGTCGCGTGGCAGCATCCATCCGCGCTTCGCCGATTCACTGATCAATGCCGCATTCGTGTCGGATGCCGAGTACCTGATCGAAGGCTCCGGGGTCCATCTGTGGATCCACGGCCATACGCACGACAGTTTCGACTACATGGTCGACCGCACGCGCGTGGTGTGCAACCCGCGCGGCTACCTGAAGGACGGCGTCAACGAGAATGCGGCCTTCGACCCCGGCCTGGTCATCGAAGTCACCTGAACGTGCCGTCGGTCGATGTCTTCGCACCGCGCGCAGCGCACGAAGCGAAGGCGGCCGGCAGTGGTGTGCTCACACCTTTTCAGGGTCGCACTGTCGTGTGTTCGCCCACCAGGCCGGCACAGCCGGCGGCACCGTCCAGGCGGGCGCCGGCCAGGATGCGGTGAAAGTGTGCCGCCCAGCTCGCGAAGGCGCCCAGCCACATGAGGGCCGCTGCGTACAGGAGCGCCTGTGCTGCCGGCCCACCCTCGCTGGCTGCGGCGCGGGCAAGGGCGGCCGCCACGATGAATACCGCCCCGACCGGCAGCCAGCGGCGCGCGTCGAGCTTGCGGCCGGTGTGCACGCGACCGGCAATGCTCATGGCCACGTAGATCGCCAGGCTCAGCGCACCGGCCGCCAGCAGGTGGCGCCCGCCGCTCACCGTGCCCAGATCGAACAGCAAGGCCGAGCCCATCGTGGCGTAGCCCAGCGCCATCAGCACATAGGTCGCGTAAAGCATCGCCACCCAGCGGTCGAGCAGCACCCTCCCCCGGTGCCAGTCGCCGAGCACGTTCAGCACGGCGGCAGCGGCGGCCAGCGCAATCCAGCCCGTGACCGGCTGGCCCGGCGCAAGCCACTCCACCAGTCCATGCGCGGCGATCACGGACACCGCCAGGTTGCGACGCGGCGGACGTGCGCGATATTCGTCGCCCGGATCGTGACCGGCCTCGCGCAGCGCGTCGAGCCCTTCGTTGATGATGCGCATCGAGATCCGGCTCATGGCGAGCACGATCAGGATCATCAGCCCGTCGATCGCCGCATACAGCCAGCGCATCGGCGGCGCACCACGCCAGGCATCGAAATAGAAACCGGCGCAGACCAGCCACAGGGCAAGCAGCGCCCACAGGAAGCCGGTGTGCAGGCGTGCCGGATCGCGCAGGACTCGCGGTGCCACCCGCGCCACCAGCAAGCCCAGCAGGGCCAGTTGCGCCAACGCCGCCGGCACGATGCCGATCAGGCCGGAAGCGGCCACCGCGATGCGCACCGCCAGCCACGCCAGCAACAGCAACAGGGTGAGCGGCGGCTCGAAGTCCGCACTGGAGGTGAACTCGGGAACCGAGGTGAGCAGGAAGCCGACCACCGCCGCCAGCGCGAAGCCGAACACGAGTTCATGCACGTGCCACACGAACGGGCCGCCCGGCATCGCAGGCAGCGTTGCGGCGCCGGCCAGGAAGGCAAGCCACAGGCCCATGTCGAACGCCGCGAACCAGGCCCCGAACAGGAAGAACGGACGAAAGCCGCACAGGAACAGCGGGCGCGCCAGCACGCTGGCGATCACGCGCCTCAGCATCGGTGCGACGACGGCCTGGCAGGCGGTGCCGCTTCTTCGATCGCGAAAGCGGGCGCGGCGAGATCGGCCGGGGGTGGCCCGGCATCGGCGCACGCCGGCAAGGCGAACGAGCGCCGCACCACCGGGTCCTGCAGCAGCGCCGCGGTGCTGCGATAGACCCAGTCGTCGTCGCGCCGCACCTGCCGGTCGCGCAGCACCATCCGCCGCGCGATGCGGCCCGGATCGGCGATCATGACCAGAATGTGGTCGGACAGGCGCACCGCCTCCATCAGGTCGTGGGTGATCATCAGCACGGCCATGCCGCGGCTCGCCTGGTGCTCGGCGAGCAGCGCGTACAACTCGGTCTTCAGGCCGATGTCGAGCGAGGAAAACGGCTCGTCCAGCAACAGCAACTGCGGGTCGAGCACCAGCGCCCGGGCGAGCGCGACCCGGCTCTGCATGCCGCCCGACAGTTCGTGCGGGAACTTCGCCAGGTCATCGGTGCTCAGCCCCAGGCGCTGTCCCAGTTCGACCGCGCGCCCGGTGCAGGCGGCGCGCGCCAGGCCGCGCGCCTTCAGGCCCAGCGCGATATTCTCGCGGGCGGTCTTCCAGGGCAGCAGGCGCGGCTGCTGGAACATGCAGGCGGTGCTCGCGAAGCGATTCGTGATCGTGCCTTCGCGCAGGGGCAGCAAGCCGGCCACCAGGTGCAGCAGGGTCGTCTTGCCGCAACCGGAGGGCCCGACCAGTGCCACGGTCTGGCCCCGCGAGACGCCCAGGTCGATGTCCTCCAGTGCCACGCGCGGCCCGAACGCATGACCGACTCCGCTGAGCATCAGTTCGGCGGGTGCGGCCGCCGCCAGCGGTGCCGGCTGGGCGGCGATGCCGGGCTGAGGCGGGGCGCAGCCCATGCCGGCGCCGGCCTCGCGCAAGGCCGTGCTCGCGTCGATCAGGACTGTGGCGCTCGCCACCGCTCCACCTCGCGCTTGAAAGGCTCCAGGACCAGGTATTCGGCGGCAAGCAGCAAGCCCACCACGGCGCTGATCCAGGCCATGGTGGTGGCGGTGTCGAGTTGCGAGCGGGCAGCGGCCAGCGCCGCGCCGACCCCATCGGCGGAAGCGAGCAACTCGGCCATGACCACCACCTTCCACGACACGCCCAGGGCGGCGATCCAGGACGGAAACAGGTACGACAGCATGTGCGGCAGGTAGACGTCGAACACCTGCATGCGCAGCGGCAGATGGAAGCTGCGCGCCATGTCCCGCAACTGGCCATCGAGGGTACGCGCCCCTTGCAGCGCACCGAGGAACACCAGCGGAAAACAGGCGATGAAGACGGTGAACACCGGCGTGCCATCGCTGGCACCGAACCACAGCATCGCCAGCACCAGCCAGGCGATCGGCGGCGTACCCATCAGGACCGTGACCAGCGGACGCGACATCGTCGAGGCGGTCATCGAGAGTCCGGCCGCCAGTCCCAGCACGCTGCCCGCCACAATCGACAGGGCGAGCCCGGCAAGCGCGCGACGCGCCGTGATGGCCAGTTCGCCCCAACCCGGTCCGGCGGCGAGCAGTTCGTACAGGGTGTGGAACGCGGCGCGCGGATCGGGCAGCACCAGCGCTCCATAGCGCTGGCTCACCGCCTCCCAGGCCGCCATCATCAGCAGCAGGCTGGCGACCGCACCCCAGCCGCTCCACAGGTAGGCCGGCAGCCCGCGCAACCACAGGCGCAGCAGGTTCATCGCCGCCCCGACGGCGCAGTCGGCGCGCGCCAGTAGAAGCCGTCATCGGGCAGCTTGCCGCCCACCAGGCCGGGGCTGTGTTCGAGCAGGCGCTGGAACAGGAACTCGAGTTGGGGCCGCGCCGTGGCCGCCGGTACCGCCTCGAGCGGGCTGGCGGCGATCGCATCGGCTGCGGCCTCGGCCGAGATCATCGGTACCCGCTTGGCCGCCTCCTCGCCGCACTGCTGCGCGTTGGCGCGGCACCATTGCACCGATCGCGCATACTCCTGCGCGATGCGAGCAGCCAGTTTGGGGTCGTCCCGCAGCGCGCCCATCACCACGATGCCCGCCTGCGGAATGCGCGGCTCGCGACCGAAGGCGCGCCCCCACTCCTTCTGCATGTCGACGCCCCGGTACAGGGTGGGGGCAACGATGCTGACCGGAAACGAACGGGTCTTGCGTAGCGCCATCGACACCGCCGGCTCGGCCAGCAGGGCGTTGTCGACCTGGCGCATGATCAGCAACTGCATCGCATCGATCGGAGAGGCGACGTAGCGCAGGGTGAGGTCCTTGCGCACGTCGATGCCTTCGCGTTCGGCGATCAGGCCGAACAGCAGGTCGGGCATGTCGCCGCGAAACGGCATCGCGATTTCCTTGCCGCGCAGATCGGCCAGCGTGTGCACGTCCGGATCGCGCGTCACCACCCACAGGATGCCCCAGGCAGTGACGTTGAGCAGTTCGAGCGGCACGCCACGGTTGTACAGGTTGGCCGCCACGTTGACCGGCATCGCCAGCACGTCCGCCCGCTTGCCGAGTGCGATGGCGCGCAACTGGTCGGGATCGCGCCAGGGCAGGAACTCGACTTGCTCGGCCACGTCGGCCAGCGCCCCCGAGTCGACCATGTGGATCAGCGGGTCGGAGACCGAGGCGGGCGGCCCGGCCAGCACGAGGCGTGGCAGCCTGGCCGCCTGCGCCGGCGCTGCCAGTGAAACCAGGGCAAGAACGAGTGCGATCGTTAGAGCGAAAATCCACAGCATGCCGCGCCCCCGCCCGATCGCGCGCGCGCAACGCGACACGACGTCGCCGACCGGCAAGATCCTGCGACCGATGGATGTCACTGGGGCGAATCTTGGCATCGAGCCATTCTAGCTACATAGGAATCATTCGTATTTGATTCCCATCAAGCCCGTCGGGTCAGCTTGCGCCTGCACGACCGGGCCGTCGTCGGCCTCGATCGCCCGCCGCGCTACAGCGGCTTGCCGATCCAGCGGGCGATCTCGCCGACCACGCCGCGACGAAATGCCAGCACGACCAGGACGAAGATCGCGCCCTGGATGATGGTGACCCAGGCGCCGACCTGGGCGAGATAGTTCTGCATGGTGACGATGATCGCCGCGCCCACCACCGGCCCGAACAGCGTGCCCATTCCGCCGAGCAGGGTCATCAGCACGACTTCGCCCGACATCGTCCAGTACACGTCGGTCAGCGAGGCGAGCTGGAACACCAGCGCCTTGGTGGCGCCTGCCAGGCCCGAAAGCGTCCCCGACAGCACGTAGGCGACCAGCTTGTATCGATCGACGTCGTAGCCGAGCGAGGTGGCGCGCGCCTCGTTCTCGCTGATCGCCTTGAGCACCCGCCCGAACGGCGATTGCACGATGCGCCAGATGAGCAGGAAGCCGCCGAGGAAGATCACGGCAACCAGCGCATACATCGCCATCGGCTGGTTCAGGTCGATCAGGCCGAACAGCCGCCCGCGCGGCACGCTCTGGATGCCGTCCTCGCCGTGCGTGAAGGGCGTCTGCAGGTAGAAGAAGTACATCATCTGCGCGAGCGCGAGGGTGATCATCGCAAAGTAGATCCCCTGGCTGCGGATCGCCAACACGCCGGTCACCAGGCCCAGGGCGGCAGCACAACCGGTGGCGAACAGGATCGCCAGCTCCGGGGACAGGCCCCATTCCTTCGCTGCATGCGCCGCCGCGTAGCCGGCCGTGCCGAGAAACATGGCGTGACCGAACGACAGCAGCCCGCCGAAACCGATCAACAGGTTGAAGGCGCAGGCGAACAAGGCGAAGCACATCACCTTCATCAGGAAGACCGGATAGGCCACCAGCGGCAGCAAGACCACCGCCACCAGCATCAGCGCAAAGGCGATCCGCCGGGGTGTCGAGTCGGCAGCGGGGCGCGCGGCGCGCTCGATGGCAGCGGCGAGTGCGATGGTGGACGTGTCCTGGGCCATGTTGCTTCGACTACTTCTGCGTGCCGAACAAGCCGGCCGGCCTGACCAGCAAGACGATCGCCATGATCACGAAGATCACCGTGTTCGAGGCTTCCGGATAGAACACCTTGGTCAGGCCCTCGATCAACCCGAGCCCGAAACCGGTGACGATCGAGCCGAGGATGGAACCCATGCCGCCAATCACCACGACGGCAAACACCACGATGATCAGGTGTTCCCCCATCTGCGGGCTCACCTGGTAGATCGGTGCCGCCATCACTCCACCGAAGCCGGCAAGCGCCACGCCGAAGCCGAAAGTGAGCGTGATCATGCGCGGCACGTTGATGCCGAAGGCCTGCACCAGTTGCGGATTCTCGGTGGCCGCGCGAAGGTAGGCGCCGAGCCGCGTGCGCTCGATCATGAACCAGGTGCCCAGGCACACGATCGCCGACGCCGCGATGACCCAGGCGCGATAGTTCGGCAGGAACATGAAGCCGAGGTTGCGTGCGCCGGCCAACTGCGGCGGGATCGGATAGGGTGCGCCCGAAGAGCCGAACCAGTGGCGAAACATTCCCTGGATGATCAGCGCCAGCCCGAAGGTGAGCAGCAGGCCGTACAGGTGATCGAGCTTGTACAGCCTGGCCAGCATCAGCCGCTCGATCGCCATGCCGAGCGCACCGACGATGATCGGCGCAATGAGCAGCGCCCACCAGTAGCCGATGCCGAACCTGGAGATCAGCAGGAATGCGACGAACGCGCCCAGCATGTACATCGCGCCATGGGCGAAATTGATGATGTTCAGCAGGCCGAAGATCACTGCCAGGCCGAGCGACAGGAGCGCATAGAACGAGCCGTTGATCAGGCCGATCAGCAACTGGCCGAACAGTGCCTGCGTCGGGATACCGAAGATCTCCATCGGGTCTGCGATCGTGGGTCGAGCGTGGATCGAACGTCGATGTGGGCGCGGATGCAGGGCACCCGCGAAGCCAGCGAAGCCGGTTCGCCGGCTTCGCTGGAAACCCGGCGTGTCCTCTGCGAGTTACGACTTCACCAGCGGGCAGCCACCGTCCTTCAGCGGACGGAACGCTTCGTCTGCGGGAATCGTCGCACGCAGCTTGTAGTAATCGTACGGACCCTTCGATTCGCTCGGCTTCTTCACCTCGAAGAGATACGCGGGATGCAGCGTGCGGCCGTCGACGCGTGTGGTGCTCTTGCCGAACAGCGGATCCTCGGCCAGCCGCGACTTCATCCGCGCGACGGCCTTCGCGCCGTCGTCGGAGTCGATTTCCTTGACCGCCTTCAGGTAATCGAGAACGACCGCGTACACGCCGGCATGGTCGGACGACGGGTAGATGCCCTTGTTGGCCGCGGCGAATCGCTTCGACCATTCGCGTGTCTGGTCGTTCCGATCCCAGTAGAAGGTCTCGGTGAGCAGCAGGCCCTGCGCCTTCTCGAGCCCCAG
>CAZXLV010000088.1:0-10531 GCA_964641405.1 uncultured Limnobacter sp.
CGCTCTCGTCGGGCAGGCCAACGACTACGACGGCAAGGGGCTGTCGGGCGGACGCATCGTCGTGCGGCCGACGAACGACTTCCGCGGCCGCGCCGACGAGAACATCATCGTCGGCAACACGGTGCTGTACGGTGCGATCGAGGGCGAGGCGTATTTCCGCGGCGTCGCCGGCGAGCGCTTCTGCGTGCGCAACTCCGGGGCCACCGCGGTGGCCGAGGGCACGGGCGATCACGGCTGCGAGTACATGACCGGCGGCACCGTCGTCGTGCTCGGCGCCACCGGGCGCAACTTCGCCGCCGGCATGTCGGGCGGCGTGGCCTACGTGCACGATCCGCACGACGACTTCGCTTCGCGCTGCAACGCGTCGATGGTCGCGCTCGAGCGCGTCGCCAGCACTGCGCAGCAGCTCGCCGACAGCGATCCGGCGACGTGGCACGGCGGCGAGTGCGACGAGATCATCCTGAAGTCGCTCGTCGAGCGGCACTTCCGCTACACCGGCAGCGAGAAGGCGCGCGCGATCCTCGACGACTGGAACCGCCAGCGCGCGCTTTTCGTCAAGGTGTTCCCGCACGAGTACCGGCGCGCGCTCGGCGAGGCGCGCGTCGTGCAGCCCGGTCGCGTCCGCGCGACCGCGGCCTGAAGCCTTCGGCCCGACGTATCGCGAGAAGAAGCGACGAACATGGGAAAGATCACCGGATTCCTCGAGTTCGAGCGGCTGCACGAGGCGGCCGAGGAAGCGCAGGCTCGCGTGCGGCATTTCCGCGAGTTCATCCAGCGCCTGCCCGACGACGCCGCATCGCGCCAGGGCGCACGCTGCATGGACTGCGGGATCCCGTTCTGCCAGAACGGCTGTCCGGTGAACAACATCATCCCGGACTGGAACGACCTCGTGTACCGCGGCGACTGGAAGCGCGCGCTCGACGTGCTGCTGTCGACGAACAACTTCCCCGAGTTCACCGGGCGCATCTGCCCGGCGCCGTGCGAGGCCGCGTGCACGCTGAACATCAACGACGATCCGGTCGGCATCAAGTCGATCGAGCACGCGATCATCGACAAGGGCTGGGAGATGGGCTGGGTGGTCCCGCAACCGGCCGCCCGCAAGACCGGCCGGAAGGTCGCGGTGGTCGGTTCCGGACCAGCCGGGCTGGCCTGCGCGCAGCAACTGGCGCGCGCCGGGCACGATGTGACGGTGTTCGAGAAAAACGATCGCATCGGCGGCCTGCTGCGCTACGGAATTCCCGAGTTCAAGCTGGAGAAGCGCCACATCGACCGTCGCATCGACCAGATGAGTGCCGAGGGCGTGCGTTTCCGCACCGGCGTGCTGGTCGGACGCGATGCGCCCACCGACATCCTGAACCTGTCGGGCGAGGTGCTCGCTCCCGAGCAGTTGCTTGCGCAGTTCGACGCGATCGCGCTCACCGGTGGCGCGGAGCAAGCACGCGACCTGCCGGTGCCGGGGCGCGAACTGGCCGGCGTGCACTTCGCGATGGACTTCCTGACGCAGCAAAACCGGGTTCTCGCCGGCGATGCCGTGCCGCAGCAGATCCTCGCCACCGACCGGCACGTGATCGTGATCGGCGGCGGCGACACGGGCTCCGACTGCGTTGGCACCAGCAACCGGCAAGGCGCCCGAACCGTCACGCAGTTCGAACTGATGCCGCAACCCCCGGCGCACGAGAACAAGGCGCTGACCTGGCCTTACTGGCCCTACAAGCTGCGCACCTCGTCTTCGCACCTGGAAGGCTGCGATCGTGACTGGGCGATCACCACCAAGGCTTTCATCGGCGACGCGCAGGGCAGGTTGAAGTCGCTGATCGCCGCCCGTGTCGACTGGACGAAGGACGAAGCCAGTGGCCAGATGCGCATGAGCGAAGTGCCGGATTCGGAATTCGAGCTGCCGGCCGGGCTGGTGCTGTTCGCAATGGGCTTCGTTTCCCCGAGCGCTGCGGTGCTCGAGGCGTTCGGCATCGAGAAGGACGGGCGCGGCAACGCGCGCGCCTCCACCGATGGCGAGGGCTGCTACCGCACCAGCCTCGACAAGGTCTTCGCGGCCGGTGACATGCGCCGCGGCCAGTCGCTGGTGGTGTGGGCGATCCGCGAGGGCAGGCAGTGTGCGCGCGAGATCGATCGATACCTGATGGGTGCAAGCGAACTGCCGCGCTGAGGCGCGATTCAGCCAAGCAAGGCCGGCAACCACACGGCGACTGCCGGCCAGGTGAACACCAGCGTGAGCACCAGCAGGCTCATCACCACATAGGGGGTGACCGCCTTGAAGATATGCGCCATCGTCACTGACGGCGGCGACACACCCTTCATCGTCATCAGCAGCATGCCGTGCGGCGGCAGCAGCATGCCGAGTTGCATGCAGATCAGGAACATCACGCCGAACCAGATCGGATCGATCGCCAGGCGCTGCACGACCGGCATGAAGATCGGCAGCGTGATCATCATCATGCTGACCTGGTCGACGAACAGGCCCAGGAAGATCAGCACCAGCATCATCGCGACCACGACCATGGTCGTCGACAGCCCTTGCCCGGTGATGACCTGAACCAGGCCGTTGCTGGCGCCCGAGAACGAAAGAATCTGTGCAAAGGTGGTGGCGCCGACGATGATGAACAGGATCATCCCGGAGATGAGGATGGTTCCGTGCAGCGCGGCCAACAGGTTCCTGGCCGTCAGTGCGCGATAGGCCAGCGCGAGCAGGATGGTGGCCATCGCCCCGATGGCGGCCGATTCGGTCGGAGTCGCCCAGCCCGCGGTCAGCGAGATCACCACGATCACGAAGATCGAAACCAGCGGGATCACGTACTGGAAAAATGGCCGCCAGTGCTCCCAGCCGGTGTATTCGGTGAACTCCGACTTCGGTGCAAGCGCGGGATTCATCCTGGTGCGGATGATGATGTAGGCCACGAAGGCGACCGCCAGCAGCAGGCCGGGCACGATGCCGCCGATCAGCAGTTTCGCGATCGAGATGCCCGACAGGCTGCCCAGCAGCACGGTCAGCGCCGATGGCGGGATCAGCATGTCGACCGCTCCGATGGCCATGATCGGGCCGGTGGCCATGGTGGGGTGATAGCCGCGCGAGAGCATCATCGGCAGCATCAGGCTGCCCAACATGGCGGTGGTGGCGATGGTGGAGCCGGAAATCGCGGAGAAAACCGTTCCGGCGACCACGGCCACCACCGCGAGGCGACCGGGAACTTCCCGGATCAGGCGCTCGATGCCGTCGATCACCTTCACCGCGATCCCGGTATGGAAGAGCACCTCGCCCATCAACACGAACAGCGGGATCGGCGTGAGCGCAAAGCTTTGCACCGAGGCGACGCTGTTGCGGGCGAGCTGGATCAGGCCTGATTCGCCACCCAGGAACAGCCACGCCCCGACCAGGTTGATCACCAGGAACGAAAAGGCGACCGGCAAGCCCATGAACAACAGCACCGTGGAGCCGCCGAGCAGCAGCCATGTCGCCGCCTGCCACGACACGCGCTAGCTCCTCGCCGTTGCCGGTGATTGCCGTCTCATGAGGCCGACACCGCGTCGTCGCGCGGGACATGCTCGCCGATCAGCAGCCGATGCATGCGAAAAACGACCTCGATCCCGAGCAGTGCGAACGAGATCGGCAGCGGCGCCAGCGACCACCATTCGGGCAGAACCAGGGTCTTGATGGTGAGCGATCCACCGGCGTAGCTCGTCCAGGCGGCCTTGCTGCCGTAGATGACGAGCGTGATGCAGCACGCAAGCGCCAGTACATCGGTGACGATCTCGCACCGCCACGCCAGCCGCTGGGGAATGGCGCGCAACAGGATGTCGACCCGGATATGCTGCCCCTGGCGCAGCAGCCATGGGGCAGCCAGCAGCGTGATCAGGTAGAGAAGCGATTCGGAGACCTCGTTGGACCACGCAAGGCCTCGCATGCCGGGGAACAACGCGACGTTGCGCAGCAGGACGTCGGCGCAGATGATCAGCGTCATCGCGCCCAGCATCAGGCTCGCGACGAACGCCAGGCCGGACAGCAGGCGATCGTAGGCTCTGGAGAGCCGCTGCATCGTATCCCCCGGCGAACTCGGGAACGACGCCCGGAATCTACTTCGAGAGCGCCGCCTTGAGCTTCGCGCCGTTCTCCGGGCTGGCCTTGATGATGCTCGCCCAGCCTGCTTCGTAGGCCGTTTCGAGATAGCGCTTCGAGGCGGCGTCATCGAAGCTGATCACTTTGATGCCCGCTTGTGCCTGGCGCCTGGCCTCGGCCTCGTTGTCGCTCTTCCAGAAGTCGTTCTGCGCCTCGAACGCCAGCACCTCCTTTTGCAGGAAGTCGCGCTGGCGCTGCGTCAGTCGCTTCCAGGTGTCCAGGTTCATCACCAGCGATACCTCGACGTTGTAGAAGCCCGGATCGACGCGATACTTCGTCTTCTCCTGCCAGCCCAGGTCGAAGATCCCGCCGATGGGCCAGCCATAGCCGTCGACCACGCCGCGCTCGAGTGCGGTGTAGACCTCGCCGGGCGCCGTCGTGACGACCTGTGCGCCCAGCGCCTGGAAAAAGTCGCGGTAGACGGGCGTGACGCGGATCTTCAGGCCGGTCAGGTCGGGTTTGTCGATCTTCTTGTTCAGGTACAGGTGAAAGGTCTGGCCCTCGACCGGTCGGCCGAGATAGACCATGTTGGCGCGTTCGTTCCAGATCCTGTTGATCAATTCGTAGGAACCATTGCGGCGCTGCTCGGCGATGGTGGTCCGCGCGAGCTTCAGCGCGTCGGCCTCGGGCATCAGGTTGGTATAGAAGGCGCCGGTGGTGAGCGAGATGTCGGCCACCCCGGTCTTGACCGCATTGCCGGATTCGAAGGAGGGTACCGCCCGCGGGCCGCCGATGAAATTCAGCTGCAGGACACCCTTGCCATCGGCATTCACCTTCTGCATCCAGGTTTCCAGCCGCTTCACGTAGATGCTGTTTTCGGAGAATGCGCTGATGACCTTCAGCGTGGTCTCCTGGGCGGATACGGCCGGTGCGGCCAGTACCGCCAGTGCCGCGGACAGCGTCGCCGCAATCGCGAACCTCGACATCAATGTGCTCCCGGGGGGTGGACGGCGAACATGCACGTGGCAGCGAGGAACTCGCCGCCGAACGAGCGCCGAGTCTATGCGCAGGCCATCGCGGGCGTCAAGGCGACACCGGCTCGCGACACTTCGAAAGACTGAGGCCGCGAATGCTCATCACGGTATCGCCGTCCTGGTTGATCATCTCCTGCTGCACCTGGACCAGGCCGCGGTCGGGCTTGCTCTGCGAGCGCCTGGTGTCGATCACCGTGATGCGCACGCGCAACCGGTCGCCCGGGCGCACCGGCTTGACCCAGCGCATCTCCTCCACGCCCGGCGAGCCCATGCTCGAGGCGGGCGAGACGAAATTGTCCACCAGCAAACGCATCATGATGCTGCCGGTCATCCAGCCACTGGCGATCAGGCCGCCGTAGATGGATTCGCTGGCCGCCTTCTTGTCGACGTGAAACGGCTGCGGGTCGTAGCGGCGCGCGAACTCGATGATCTCCTCTTCGGTGATCGGGTAGTCGCCGAACTCGACGACCTCGCCCGGTCGGTAGTCTTCGAAGAAGCGCTCCTTGAACGGCACAGGCATGGATAAGACTCCGCAGGGGCCGGATCGAACCGGCCGACAACCTCCTAAAATACCCGAAAACGCCAGCGGATTTGCCATGTCCGGTTCCATGTCCAGGACTCGCCAGACATCCGGCGCAGCAGAAGCGCCGCAAGCGCGCATCGACAAGTGGTTGTGGGCGGCACGGTTCTTCAAGACGCGCAGCCTGGCACAACAGGCCATCGAGCATGGGCGCGTCATGGTGGGCGGGCAGCGGGTGAAGCCGGCGCGCCCGCTTGTCGCGGGTGACGAGTTGTGGCTGCGTGTCGGTGAATTCGAGCGCACGGTGCGAGTGCTGGCGCTATGCGATCGTCGCGGCCCGGCCCCGCTGGCCCGCCTGCTCTATGAAGAGACGCCGGAGTCGCTCGAGCGACGCCGTGCGCGCGAACGCATGCCCGCTACGCTGGCCGACCCTGCCGCCGCGATCACCGGCGGGCGCCCGACCAAGCGCGATCGGCGCCGTCTGGAGCGGATCGTGGGGTGAACAGGCCCTGGCGTGCGGTGGGCGACCATGATGTTTAGTCGTTGCCGGTCCGGGTCGGCGGCTCGCCGATGCCGTGGCTCAGTACGTAGGTGAAGCTGCTCGAGCACGCGCACAAGAGCCAGAAGAGCAGGAAGCCCACCGTGTAGGCTGCCTCCCGGCTGTCGGCCAGGTAAGTCCCGACGATGCCCAGTTCGCGCGGATCGACCAGGGAAAAGAAGATACCTTCGGCAACGATCGCCATCAGGAATGCCGGCCACAGGACCTGCATCATGAAGCGAACGATCCTGCGGTCGCCGAGTGGTTGCGGCTCCTCGGACATCGTGTCTTCCTCCGTCGATCCGCCACTCATGGTGTCGTCGCCTGCAGGATGATCGGCACGTCGAATCGGGTCACGACCGGTTCGACCAGGCGCCAGGTGTGTCCCGGATCCTCGACCTGGACCATCCATCGACCCTCCGGGGGCAGCGTGGCGGCACTGCGATAGACGCCGGCTCCGGCATGCTCCAGGGTGAAGGAGAGATCACGTTCGGCGCGGGTCGCGTGCACCAGCCGCAACTCGAGGCGAGCTGGCCAGTCGCTGCCGCGCGCCGCCGAGAGCGTCAGTTCGATATGCGACCGCGGCACTCCGGCCGGCGCAGGGTGCGCGCCGGATGCCCCGGTGCTGGCGGCGTCCGGCGCCGCCGCCAGGCTTGCCCGCAGGCCCAGCGCCTGCGCCACGCGGTCGCGCGCGATCTGCTGATTGATGGCGCGGCCTTCGCGATAATAGTCGTCGACCACCATGGAATCGTGGCTGGTCACGGCGAGCCAGAAGGTGAACAGGCCGCCGATCACCGCAGCGGTGGGAGCGATCGCCAGCAGCCAGGGCCAGCGATGGCGATACCAGGGAGCAAGCGGGCGGGTCGTGTTCCTTGCCATCTCGCTCACCGCGGCACGAAGAAGGTCGATCGCGCATCGGCGCCTACCGCGGGGTCGTCGGCGGCCTCGACGTGAATGGTGACCGGGTTGCTGCCCGGCTTGCCGTGGCCGGCCTGGACCCTGACCGGCAGCGGTACCATGCGCACGCCCGCCGGGCCGACCCTGAACACCGATTCGCCGGCAATGAAGAGGGTGTCGATGCCCGAGACGGTGATCCGGAAATCACGCGCCCGCTCCACCGGATTGATGATCTGTACCTGGTAGCCGTTCTCGATCTGGCCGTCTTCGACTTCGCGCCCGAGCGCGCGATCGCGAATCACATCGACCTTGAGGGGCGTGCGCAGGGCCAGGCTGCCGAACAGCGCAAGCGTGACTGCCAGCAGCACGGCTGAATAGACCAGCACGCGTGGCCGCAGGACGCGGCGCACGATCGCGGAGCGGTCGAGCTTTTGCGCCAGGGCATTCTCGGTCGTGTAACGGATCAGCCCGCGTGGGTAGCCCATCCGGTCCATCACCTGGTCGCAGCCATCGATGCACGCCGCGCAGCCGATGCATTCGTACTGCAGGCCATCGCGGATGTCGATGCCGGTCGGGCACACGTGCACGCAGATGTTGCAGTCGACGCAGTCGCCGAGTCCGGCACTGCGCGGGTCGGCCTTGCGCGAGCGCGCACCCCGCGGCTCGCCGCGCTCGCGATCATAGGTGATGACCAGCGTGTCGTGGTCGAACATCACGCCCTGGAAGCGCGCGTAGGGGCACATGTACTTGCAGACCTGCTCGCGCAGGAAGCCTGCATTGCCCCAGGTGGCAAAACCGTAGAAGAGGATCCAGAACGTCTGCCAGGGCCCGGTGGACAGCGTGAGCAACTCACCGGGCAGTTCGCGGATGGGCGTGAAATAGCCCACGAAGGTGATCCCGGTCCAGAGCGCAACCGCGATCCACAGCAGGTGCTTGATGCTCTTGCGCATGAGCTTGGCGGTGCTCATCGGGCTGCGATCGAGTTTCATGCGCGCGGCGCGATCGCCCTCCAGGCGACGCTCGATCCACATGAAGATCTCGGTGTACACCGTCTGCGGACAGGCGTAGCCGCACCAGAGGCGTCCCGCCACCGCGGTGAACAGGAACAGGGCCAGTGCACTGATCACCAGCAGCCCCGTCAGGTAGATGAAATCCTGTGGGTACAGCACCATGCCGAACAGATAGAAGCGGCGCGCCTCGAGATCGAACAGTACGGCCGGGCGCGCGCCCCAGTTCAGCCAGGGCAGTCCGTAGAAGATCGCCTGCGTCAACCAGACCAGCGCCCAGCGCCAGCCGGCGAACCAGCCGTGCACGGCGCGCGGGTAGATCTTGCGCTGGACCTCGTAGAGCGCGCGCTCGACTTCGCCGACCGCAGCGCGCGCCGGTGGCCGCGGAGTGCTCAACGTGATTCCGCCGGTCGGCCGGTATCGTTGGAAAGGCCCCACACGTATGCGGTGAGCAGGTGGATCTTGCCCTTGCCCAGCAGCTGGCCGAAGGCGGGCATCTGGTTGCTGCGACCCTTGTCGATGGTCTCGACGATGGTGGCGATGCCGCCGCCGTACAGCCAGGTCTTGTCGGTGAGATTGGGTGCCCCGAGGGCCTGGTTGCCCTTTCCTTCCGGTCCGTGGCAGGCGGCGCAGCCGGCCGACTGGTACTTCGCCTTGCCCAGTGCGGCGCGTGCCGCATCGCCGCCGCCCGACAGCGATGCGACGTAGTTGGCGAGGTTCTGCACGTCTTCCGGCGAGCCGACTGCGGCGCCCATCGGTGGCATCACGCCGT
This sequence comes from uncultured Limnobacter sp., assembly GCA_964641405.1. Taxonomy (GTDB): domain Bacteria; phylum Pseudomonadota; class Gammaproteobacteria; order Burkholderiales; family Burkholderiaceae_E; genus Zeimonas. The sequence continues at coordinate 8,838 of CAZXLV010000088.1, forward strand.
TGCGTCCTTCGGTGATGGTGAGCTCGATGGCGGCGGGGTCGCCGCCGTAGAGCCAGTCGTGATCGGTCAGGTTGGGAAAGCCGCGACTGCCGCGTGCGTTCGAGCCGTGGCACTGCACGCAATAGGTCAGGTACATGCGCTCGCCGATTTCGCGCGCCTGCGGGTCGGCCGCGACGGTGGGGATGTCCTGCGCCAGGTAGCGCGCGAAGATCGGCTCGACGACCTCGTCGACGCGCGCGACTTCGCGCTGGTACTGGTTCGCCTGGCTCCACCCGAGCACACCCTGGAATGTGCCCAGGCCGGGGTAGAGCACCAGATAGAGCAGCGCAAACGCGCAAGTGAGCAGGAACAGCCACAGCCACCAGCGCGGCAGCGGATTGTTGAACTCCTCGAGCGTTTCGTCCCAGGTGTGGCCGGTCGTGCCGACCTGCTTGTCGGAAGCGCGCCCGCGCGACAGCACCAGGGCCAGCCAGACGCAGAAGGCGATCGACAGCAGCGTGATGATCGAGATGTAGTAACTCCAGCCGGAGCTGGTGAAGTCGGCCATGTCCGAATGCTCCCTTGCTCAGTCCTTCTCGACGAAGGGCAGGTTGGCGGCTTCGTCGAAACGCGCCTTCTGGTGCTTGCTCCAGGCCCACCACACGATGCCCAGGAACAGCACCAGGCACACCACTGCGAGCACGCCGCGGAATACGTTGATGTCCATTGCCGCCGCCGCGCGTCAGCGCGCAGTGCTCTTGATCGCGGTGCCGAGCACCTGCAGGTAGGCGATCAGCGCATCCATTTCGGTGTGGTCTTTCAGCGCCTCGGGGGCGCCGGCGATTTCCTCGTCGGTGTAGGGGTGGCCGAGCTTGCGCAGCACCGTCATCTTGCGCTGGATGGTTCCGTCATCGGCGGCGCCCCTGGCCAGCCAGGGGTAGCCCGGCATGTTCGATTCCGGCGCCAGGTCGCGCGGATTGATCAGGTGTACCCGATGCCATTCATCCGTATAGCGCCCGCCGACCCGCGCGAGGTCGGGCCCGGTGCGCTTGCTGCCCCACAGGAACGGTCGGTCGTAGACGAATTCGCCAGCCACCGAGTAATGGCCATAGCGCTCCGTTTCGGCGCGAAACGGCCGGATCATCTGCGAATGGCAGTTCGAACAGCCTTCGCGGATGTAGATGTCGCGACCGGCCAGTTGCAGCGGTGCAAAGGGCTTCCAGCCCGCCACCGGTTCGGTGGTGGACTTCTGGAAATACAGCGGCACGATCTCGACCAGGCCGCCGATGCTGATCGCGACCACGGTCAGCACGAACAGCAGGGCCACGTTCTTTTCGATCAGGGTATGGGAAAGTCTCATCGTCGCGTTCTCCGCTGCCCGATCAGGCGGTTGCCACCGCGCTGCGCGGCACCTCGGCATCGACCGGTGCACCGGCTCGCATCGTCATGAAGCCGTTCCAGAGCATGATCAGCATGCCGGCCAGATACAGCAGGCCGCCCAGTACGCGGATGTAATAGTAGGGGTAGCTGGCTTTCACCGACTCGATGAAGGCATAGGTGAGCGTGCCGTCGGCATTGGTGGCGCGCCACATCAGGCCCTGGGTGACGCCGGCGATCCACATGGCCGAGATGTAAAGGACCACGCCGACCGTGGCTACCCAGAAATGCACTTCGATGGCGCGCACGCTGTACATCTGCGTGCGGCCGAACAGGCG